>DAITQD010000097.1:0-9992 GCA_036833255.1 Jatrophihabitantaceae bacterium | reverse complement strand
GGTAGGTCGGCAGTTCGATCCTGCCCCTGGCCACCAACGAACGCCCCGGATTCCGGGGCGCTGCCGTGTGCACAGAACGGCAGCGGCGCGTCCAGGACGCCGCACGTTCGGCCGACATTCGCATCTGTGCCGCCTGACGGGCCGGCCGCTCAGCTCCCGGCTCCCGACGAGTCTTCGGTGTTGCCCTCGGAGTCGGTGTCGAACGGTGGCCCGTCGGGCACCGGTTCCCCGGCAGCGACGCGGTCGGAGATACGCGCACCGACGATCCGTTGCGCACCGCCGGAGCCGATGTCGCCCGGTGACGGTCCCGGTTTCGGCGGCGTCGCCGGTTCGCCCGGATTGCCGACGACCTTGCCTTCGTCGGTGACCCCCGCGACGTCCGGCATCTGCTCCACGCGGGACTCCCCCGAGGCAGCTTCGCCGGAGGGGGTGTGCACTCCCTCGACCTGACTACCAGCCTCGGCACTGTCGACTGCCTCGTCGACGGTGGGACCGCCGCGGTCGTGGTCGGGAGAGCCCAGCGAGTCCGTCGCTGTCGAATCGTCGGGATCTTGTGTGGTCATCTCAGCCTCCAGGCCCGCTACGTGACCCCTGTCGCACCGGGGCACTGGTGCGCAGTATCTGCCGCTGCCGCACCCAGCGCAAGAAGATCAGCCGGGAGGGCGCCCGGCCCGATCGCCATCGCGATCTAACGCCGCCCGCGGCCGGGTCGTCCAGCGACCTAAGTCATTCCTTAGGTCGCCGTTGACAACCGCCGGGGGCTGGTGACCATACTGCCGAACAGCCACGAGGTAGGGAGTCCACGTGCAGGTTCCGGCTCCATTCGAATACGAACGCGCAACCAGCGTCGATCACGCGATCGGTCTGCTGGAACGACTCGGGAGTACGTCCCGCCTCGTCGCCGGCGGGCACAGCCTGCTGCCGATGATGAAGCTCAGGCTGGCGAATCTCGAGTACCTGATCGACATCAACGATCTGCACGACGAACTCGGCTACATCCGCGTCGAGCCCGGCAAGATCCGGGTCGGGGCGATGACCCGACACCGCGAGCTGCTCGAGTCCGACGCGCTCGCCGAGGCGTTCCCGATCTTCCGCGACGCCGAGCGGGTGATCGCCGACCCAGTCGTGCGCAACCGGGGGACACTCGGGGGCTCGCTCTGCCAGGCCGATCCGTCCGAGGATCTCTCCGCCGTATGCACCACGCTCGATGCCAGCTGCGTGATCCGCGGCAGCGCCGGCGAGCGCGTCGTCACGATGGAGGAGTTCCACCGCGGCCCGTACGAGACGGCCATCGAAGACAACGAAATGCTTATCGAGGTTCGGATCCCCGTCCGAGCCGGTGGGTCCAGCGCGTATGAGAAGGTCGAGCGCCGAGCCGGCGACTGGGCCGTCGTCTCGTGCGGTGCGGCGGTCTGGATGGACGGCGGCGTCATCTCCGACGCCCGGGTGGGGCTCGCCGCGGTCGGCCCGAACACCACCGGCATCCCGGCGATCTCGCAGGCGCTGCGCGGCAAGACGCCGTCCGAGGAGCTCTATGAGCAGGCGGGTGCCATCGCCGCCGAGAGCTGCAGCCCGAGCACGGACATGCGCGGAAGCGTCGAATACAAGCGTCACCTCGCCGACGAGCTCACCCGGCGGGCGCTGCGCCGGTCGATATCCCGGATCAACGGACAGGCGGTTTGAGCGATGCAGGTTTCGATGACGGTGAACGGCGAGCAGGTAACCGAGGAGATCGAGGGCCGCATGCTGCTGGTCCATTTCCTGCGTGACCAGTTGCGCCTCACCGGTACCCACTGGGGCTGCGACACGAGCAACTGCGGCACCTGCGTGGTCTGGATGGACGGCGAGCCCGTGAAGTCCTGCACCGTGCTGGCCGCGATGGCCGGCGGGCGCGAGGTACGCACCGTCGAGGGCCTCGAGCAGGACGGGGTGCTCGACCCGGTGCAGCAGGGGTTCATGGAGTGTCACGGCCTGCAGTGCGGGTTCTGCACACCCGGGATGATGATGACAGCCAGGGCGCTGCTCGACCGCAATCCGGATCCGAGCGACGGCGAGATTCGGGAGGCCATCTCGGGGCAGATCTGCCGCTGCACCGGCTACGCAACCATCGTCCGGTCCATCAAGTGGGCGGCTGCGACCGAGTCCGCCGCCGCGGCAGTCGACAACGAAGCAGCCACAGTCGGGAGCGCGTCATGACCGCGATCGACGACCGCCCAGCAGGCTTCGTCAACAACGACGAGAAGCCGGTCGGCCACGGCCGCATGCTGCGCAAGGAAGACCCTCGGTTCATCCGTGGCATGGGCAAGTACGTCGACGACATCGCGCTGCACGGCATGCTGCACCTCGCGATCCTGCGCTCACCGGTCGCGCACGCCCGGATCGTCAGCATCGACACCACCGCCGCGATGGCCCACCCCAAGGTGAAGGCCGTCGTCACCGGCGCGGACTTGGCCGAGAAGGGGCTCGCGTGGATGCCCACGCTGTCCAACGACGTCCAGGCGGTGCTGGCCACCGACAAGGTGCGCTTCCAGGGCCAGGAGGTCGCGTTCGTCGTGGCCGAAGATCGCTACTCGGCGCGCGACGCGCTCGAGCTCATCGACGTCGAATACGACATGCTGCCCCCGGTCGTCGACGTCCGGAAGGCGCTGGCGCCCGACGCACCCTTGATCCGCGACGACCTCGAGGGCAAGACCGACAACCACTGCTTCGACTGGCAGACCGGAGACGAGGCGGCCACCAACGCCGTTTTTGAGAAGGCCGAGGTCGTCGTCACCGAGGACATCGTCTACCCACGCGTGCACCCGGCGCCGATGGAGACCTGCGGCTGCGTGGCCGACTACGAGCGGGTCGACGGGCAGCTCACCCTCTGGACGACCAGCCAGGCGCCGCACGCGCATCGCACCGTCTACGCACTCGTATCGGGCCTGCCCGAGCACAAGATCCGCGTCATCTCGCCCGACATCGGCGGTGGCTTCGGCAACAAGGTCCCGATCTACCCGGGCTACGTCTGCGCGATCGTGGCGTCCCTGGTCACCGGCAAGCCGGTCAAGTGGATGGAGGACCGCTCCGAGAACCTCGTCAGCACGGGTTTCGCCCGCGACTACATCATGCGCGGCGAGATCGCGGCGACGAAGGAAGGCAAGATCCTCGCCATCCGCACCAACGTGCTCGCCGACCACGGCGCGTTCAACGGCACTGCGGCGCCGATCAAGTACCCGGCCGGCTTCTTCGGGGTCTTCACGGGCAGCTACGACCTGGAAGCCGCCTTCTGCAAGATGACCGCCGTCTACACCAACAAGGCACCTGGTGGCGTCGCGTACGCGTGCTCGTTCCGCATCACCGAGGCCGTCTACCTCGTCGAGCGCATCGTCGACTGCCTGGCCTACGAGCTCAAGATGGATCCGGTCGAGCTGCGCATCAAGAACTTCATCCAGCCCGAGCAGTTCCCGTACACGACGAAGACCGGCTGGGTCTACGACTCGGGCGACTACGAGCCCGCGATGCGGCTGGCCATGCAGATGGCCGGCTACGACGAACTGCGCAAGGAGCAGGCCGAGAAGCGGGCCAAGGGCGAGCTGATGGGTATCGGCGTCGCGTTCTTCACCGAGGCCGTCGGCGCCGGACCCCGCAAGGACATGGACATCCTCGGTCTCGGCATGGCCGACGGCTGCGAACTGCGGATCCACCCCACCGGCAAGGCCGTCGTCCGCGTCTCGTGCATGAGCCAGGGCCAGGGGCACGAGACGACGTTCGCGCAGATCATCGCCGAAGAGATCGGTATCCCGCCGGCCGACATCCAGGTCGTCAACGGCGACACCGACAACACCCCGTTCGGCCTCGGCACCTACGGCAGCCGCTCGACCCCGGTGTCCGGGGCTGCCGCGGCGCTGGTGGCCCGAAAGGTGCGCGACAAGGCGCAGATCATCGCGTCGGGCATGCTCGAGGTGTCGGTGGCCGACCTCGAATGGCAGAAGGGTTCCTTCCAGGTGAAGGGCGACCCGTCCAAGTCCGTGACAATCAAGGACATCGCCATGAAGGCCCACGGCGCCGGCGATCTACCGGAGGGCATCGAGGGCGGCCTCGAGGCGCAGATCTGCTACAACCCCGAAAATCTCACTTACCCCTTCGGTGCCTACATCTGCGTCGTCGACGTCGACCCCGGCACGGCCCAGGTCAAAGTGCGCAGCTTCACCGCGGTCGACGACTGCGGCACCCGCATCAACCCGATGATCATCGAGGGCCAGGTGCACGGCGGTCTCACCGACGGCGTCGGAATGGCCCTGATGGAGATGATCGCGTTCGACGAGGACGGCAACTGCCTGAGCAGCTCGCTGATGGACTACCTCATCCCGACGGCGCTGGAGGTCCCGGACTGGCAGACGGGGCATACGGTGACTCCGTCGCCGCACCACCCGATCGGGGCCAAGGGTGTCGGTGAATCGGCGACGGTCGGCTCTCCGCCGGCGATCGTGAACGCGGTCGTCGATGCACTGAAGCCTTACGGCATCAGGCACGCCGACATGCCGCTCACCCCGTCGCGGGTCTGGGATGCCATTCAGGGCCACCCGAGACCCCCGGTCTGATCAGGAGGTATCAGTTGGCGCATCGCATGACAGCCCGGATGAGGGAGCTGGCGATTGAACGCGTGCCTTTCGTTCACGTAACGGTGGTACGCGCTCAAGAGCCGACCTCGGCTCGCCCGGGCGACGACGCGATAGTTCTTGCTGACGGTTCGATCGAAGGCTTCGTCGGCGGTCACTGCGCGGAGGGCTCGGTGCGCGTCGCCGCGCTCGGCGCGCTCGAGAACGGCGAGACGTTGCTGCTGCGGATTCTTCCCGACGGTGCGGCGGGGTTCCCCGAGTCGCCGGGCGCACGCGTCGTGGTGAACCCGTGCCTTTCGGGCGGCGCGCTCGAGATCTTCCTCGAGCCGCTGCTGCCACCGCCGTTGCTGCACCTGGTGGGCTCCACGCCGATCGCCGACGCCGTGGCCAGCATTGCCGAGCCGCTCGGTTTCGCGGTCGGCCGCGCCCAGGCCCGCGATCGCCCCGACGGCGCCATCGCGGTGATCGTGTCGAGCCTCGGTCGTGAGGAAGCGGACTCCATCCGGGGGGCGCTCGACGCGCAAGTCCCGTTCATCGGGCTGGTCGCAAGTAACCGCCGCGGGGCGTCCGTGCTCGCCGAGATGGAGCTGACCGACGCCGAGCGCAAGCGAATCCACACGCCCGTCGGCATCCACATCGGGGCACGGACTGCGGAAGAGATCGCGCTGTCGATCATGGCCGAGATCGTCCGTGCCATCAGGCTCGACGGACTAACCGCGCCGCCTGCGGCGCAGCCGAGCTCGCCGCTGCAGGTCATCGACAGCGTCTGTGGCATGACCGTCGTGGTCGGACCAGATACCGCGTACCTGGCCGTCGACGGTCACGACCACTGGTTCTGCGGGCCGGGCTGCCGCGACAGCTATGCCCGCAGCATTGCTGACCCGGCCGGGCGCTGAGCGGTGTTCGTGACAGGTCTGGTGCTCGCCGCGGGCGCCGCGATCGGCTCGGTCGATCCGCGGGCCGACGGCGTAGTGCTCCTACTTGGAGATCAGCCGGCCGTCCGATCCGAGTCCGTGCGGCAACTGATCGGTGCCGCCGCTACCGCCCCGCTCGGCGTCTGCCGCGACAACTACCGGGCGCTGCTCGCCGCCGACAACCCTGCCGCCGCCGAAATCGGCTCATGAGTGCGCCATTCGCCGACGAGACCGCGGTGCAGCAGCGGCTCGACGATCTCGACTACCTCGTCGACGAAGGGCTGGCTACCGCGCTCTACCTGGCTCTCACCCTCAGGCAGCCGCTGCTGCTCGAGGGCGAGCCTGGCGTCGGCAAGACCGCGGCTGCCAAGGCGCTGGCCCGCGCGCTCGATGCGCCGCTGATCCGGCTGCAGTGCTACGAGGGCCTGACCGCGAGCGAGGCGCTCTACGAGTGGAACTACCAGCGTCAGTTGCTGGCGATCCGGCTGGCCGAGTCGCGCGAGGAGAAGCTCGCCGACGCCGACCTGTTCACCGAGGAGTTCCTGCAGGATCGGCCGCTCCTGCAGGCGATCCGGCATGACGGGCCCGTCGCCCCGGTGCTGCTCATCGACGAGATCGACCGGGCCGACGACGAGTTCGAGGCGCTGTTATTGGAGTTTCTCGGCGAGGCATCGATCACGATCCCCGAGCTCGGGACGTTCACCGCCGCCCGCCGCCCGATCGTGGTGCTGACCTCCAACCGCAGCCGCGAGCTGCACGACGCGCTGCGGCGCCGCTGCCTGTATCACTGGGTCGAGTTCCCGGAGCCCGCTCGCGCCGCCGAGATCCTGCGGCGATCGGTGCCTTCGGCGAGCGAGGCATTGATCGTGACGGCCACCGACTTCGTGGGACGCGCACGCGGTCTCGACCTCGACAAGGCTCCGGGGCTCGCCGAGACCATCGACTGGGTGTCGGCACTCAGCGCTCTGGGCGCCTCCGAGCTGGTCCGGGCAGACGTGATCCGCACCCTCGGCGCCATTGCGAAGACCCTCGACGACCGCGACGCGATCATCGGCGCGCTGGACGACCTGGTCCATGCCGCCACCGAGAGGACCACATGAAGATCGAGAACGAGTTCCGGGTCAGCGTCCCGATCGAGAAGGCCTGGGAGGTGCTGACCGACCTCGAGGGAATCGCTCCCTGCCTGCCCGGAGCGCAGCTGACGGGCTCGGACGGCGACACCTTCACGGGGAGGGTGAAGATCAAGGTCGGGCCGGTCACCTCCGAGTATGCGGGTACCGCTTCCTTCGTCGAGAAGGACGACGCCGCGCACCGCGCCGTCATCGACGCCAAGGGCAAGGACTCCCGTGGTGCGGGCAACGCGTCGGCCATGATCACCGCCCGGCTGACCCCGCACGGGGAGCACACCGTGGTGAACGTCGACACCGACCTGAAGATCTCCGGCAAGATCGCCCAGTTCGGCAGCGGCATGATCAAGGAAGTCTCCGAGAAGCTGCTCGGGCAGTTCGTCGTGAGCCTCGAGGCGAAGCTGGCCGCTACCCAGAACCCGGGCCCGTTGGCGGCTCCGCCGGCTCCCGCGGCCGCTGCGAGCGTGGCGAACGGCGCCGGCCCGACCGCGGTCCGCGCCGTCGCGACGGCTCCGGAACCCGAGGCGCTCGACCTGATGGAACTCGCTGGTGGCGCGGTCTACAAGCGCCTGATACCGATTGCCGTCGGTGTCGCGGTCGTGGTGGCGGCCATCATCATCCATCGCCGTGGCCGGTAGCCACTCGTCGTCGCCCGCGTTGCTGCGCGGGATTGACCGCGCCGCGTTCGCGGCGGCATTCTCGCTGCGGCTGCGGGACGCGGGGATCGCGGTCGGCTTCACCAGCATGGAGGCTTTCGCGCGTGCACTGGGTGCGAGCAGGCCCGATTCGCTGTCGCGCTTGTACTGGGCCGCACGGATCAGCCTGGTGCGTCGGCACTCCGATCTGGAGGTGTTCGACGCTGTATTCGCGGCGGTGTTCGACGACGCGGTGCTCAGTCTCGACCCGAACGCCCGTCGTCAGCAACTCGCCTCCGGCGCGAGCGACGAAGACGCGCACTCATCGCTCCCGGCCAGTACAGGTGCCGAGGACGACGGCGCGGGTCTGCCGTGGATCACACTGCCGTCGGTGGTCGGGACGGCCGAGGGCTCCGACTCCGAGATCGGCGTGCCCGAACTGCTTCCCAGCGACCTCGAGGGGCTCGCCGACATCCCCTTCGAGGAGCTCGACCCCGACGACCTGGCGCTGCTCAGCGGTTGGCTCGAGTCGGCTCTCGACCACTGGCCGACCCGGCGATCGCGCCGCCTCGCCTGGCACCGATCCGGCCGGCGGATCGCCATGCGGGCCACCCTCGCCCGCGCCCGGCGCACCGGCTGGGAGTCGATCGAACTCGTGCGCAGCCGCCCCACCCGAAAGCCCCGCCGGGTGGTGATGCTCTGCGATGTCAGCCAGTCGATGCAGGCCCACTCGACCGCCTACCTGCACCTGATGCGGGCTGCGGTGTTGAGCACCGATGCCGAGGTGTTCGCGTTCGGGACCTCGCTGACGCGGCTCACCCCGGTGATCGCGCACAAATCGCCGTCGGTGGCGATCGAGCAGGCCACCGCGAAGGTCAGCGACCGGTTCGGGGGCACCCGCATCGCCTCGAACCTGCGGGCGCTGCTCGCGTCCCACCACGGCGGTGTCACCCGCGGGGCCGTCGTCATCATCGCCTCGGACGGCTGGGACAGCGACGACCCGGCTGAACTCGCGGCGGTGATGGCCAGGCTGCGCCGCCGCGCCTACCGGGTCATCTGGATGAATCCCAGGGCGGCTTCGCCAGGCTTCGAACCGCTCGTCGGGGCGATGGCCGCAGCGCTGCCCTACTGCGACGAACTGCTACCGGCCCACAACATCAGGGCGATGGCCGACGTGATCGCCGCGATCGGGCGCTCCGACTGATCACGACGCCTCGAGGGGCGCAGAAACCGCGGGCCCGTGACCGAGCGCAGTCCCGCAGAGGTCACGAACGTCAGTTCCAGAGTGTGACGTGGACGGATGGACGGAAGTGGCCGATACTGACTCCGGCGCCGCGCAGCATCGCCTGGGTAGCGCGCGGCGTCGTGATGAACCGCACCAACTCCGCCGCCGCGGGCGGCATGCTGTGCGCCGGCAGGGTCATTGCGCTCCAGACGCCCTCGGCGTGCAGCCCGGGCCCTGCCACCCGGACGAGTCGGCCGTTGGCCAGGTCGGCCGCCACGGCGAAGGACACGGCGAGCGCCACGCCCTTGTTCCGCCTCGCCTCTTCGAGTGCGGCGGAGTGACTCTGGTAGATCTGCTGGTACCGCTCGTGCACGTCGAGGTGACGCAACAGTTCCGGCACCGCACCCTCGTGCTCGACCGCCGACGGGCCGAGCAGCCAAGCCTGCTCGCGCAGCTGCGTCAGCCGGACCTTCAGGCCGGCCAGGTGATGACCGGATCCGACGACGACCACGATCTGGTAGTTGAGAAACGGCTTGTGCACGACAGACTCGGGCAGCCGGCTGGGTCTGGGCCCGATCGCCACGTCGACCGCACGCGTCGCAAGGAGAGCCTCGAACTGACGAGGTGGGCGCACGCTCAGTTCGACGTCCAGATCGTCCGCGCGGCCGGCGAACATCTCGATCAGACCCGGCGCGGCGTGCTCGGCGAACAGGCTCGATGCGGCCACGCGCAGCAGCCGGCGCCCGGATCCTGCCTGGCTCACCTCGCGGATCGTCCGGTCCTGCAAACCGAGCATTTCGGTGGCCCGGCTCGCCAGCCGGAGCCCGCCCGGGGTGAAGGCGATGCCCGCTGCCGTCCGGGTGAACAGCAGATCCTCGAGCTCCTTGCGCAGCTGCGCGACGTGGATCGACACCGCCGACTCGGTCACCCCCAGCTCGGCGGCCGCTTCCTTCACCGAGCCATGCCTGACCACCGCGGAGAACGCACGCAGCTGGGTAGGCGTCACACCCGCCAGCGTAGCCAGCGCTGCCGGGTCGAGGAGTGTCCGACGATCGGTGTCCCGCAGCCGGCGGGACACCAGAACCGAGGGCGGCGCCCTCCACAGAGCGGTCGAGAAGGTGATGGGTAAGACGGACATGCTGGCCAATACCAAGCGCGCAGTCGACGCCGCCCGGACCGCCGGCCTGACGGTCATGCACGCACCCATCACCTTCGCCGAGGGATACGGCGAGCTGAGCGACCATCCCTACGGGATCCTCATCGAATCGACGATGCGGACGGGATACGAGCACGGCTACCAGGCCGCCTTCGTCTTCGGCGCCACCGGCAGCGAGACCTAGCCCGCATTCCGCGATCTGGCCTCGGCTCGGGAGCCGCGGTGATCGTGTCAGGTCAATATAAGAAAAGATGGCGTATCGCTTAGATTGCTTATACGATGGGTAGGTGTGGAGCACGCTGTTGGAGGAGAACGGGATCTCGGTGATCCCGCT
>DAITQD010000096.1:7840-10536 GCA_036833255.1 Jatrophihabitantaceae bacterium | reverse complement strand
ACCCAACTCCTCGTCGCTGCAGCTTTTCAAACCCGAGGTGATAGGCGACACGTACAACATCGGAACGCGTTCTTAGAGCGCAGTGAGCAGAGATGTCCCTTACCAGCAAAGGAATGGACACTGGACTACGTTATGCCATCTACCAACACACCCCACCGCCCACGCATACAACTCTCCGCAACCCAGTTGATCGCCAGCGCACTCGCAGCGGTTACCGCGACGATCGCCGCCTCCTACCTGGGCGTCAGCGGAACAGTCATCGGCGCCGCTCTCGCGAGCGTGCTCACCGTCACCGGCAACGCTGTGTACGGACACTCGATCCACCGCACCAGCGAACGCGTCCGTACCGCAGTGCCCATCAGCGGGCGCTGGCTGCCACCGGCCGAACGCGACGGTCTCGCGCCGACCGCAGTGCTGCCGACGCCGCTCGCCAGGCGACCGCGTTCGCCGCTACCGCGCCGCCTGGCGATCGCGTCGGTCGCGATGTTCGCCGCCGTGCTCGCGCTGGTGACGACCGTGGAGCTCGTGGCGGGCCGTCCGCTCAGCGATCTGCTGCGCGGCCGCTCAGGCCAGGGCACCACGGTCTTCGGGCCGTCGCACCAGGCGCGCTCGGTGCCCCAGCAGCCGACCCCCGCAACGGTCACCCAGACCGTCACCCCCCACGTCGTCGTCACCACGCCCACCGTGACGCAGACCGCGCCTCCTGTCACCGCGACCACGACGCCGACCGCGACCCCGACCGGCGCGCCGTCGACCAGCGTGTCGGGCTCGCCCACGAGCGTGCCCACGCCGTAGCGGCGAGCCTTCCGGGACCGCTGCCTCCCGTACCCTGAACCCCATGTGCGGCATCGTCGGATACGTCGGACCCCGCCCCGCCCTGGATGTGGTCGTCGAGGGCTTGCGACGCCTGGAGTACCGCGGCTACGACTCCGCCGGCGTCGCGATCATCGGCGACGGTGAGCTGCAGATCGCCAAGAAGGCCGGCCGCATCGAGAACCTCGACAAGCTCATTGCCAGCGAATTGGCGACCCGCACGTTCACGGGCAGCACCGGCATGGGGCATACCCGCTGGGCCACCCACGGCGCGCCGAACGACCGCAACGCCCACCCGCACACCGACGCCACCGGCCGGATCGCCGTTGTGCACAACGGCATCATCGAGAATTTCACAGCGCTGCGTGCCGAGCTCGAGAGCGCGGGCGTCGAGTTCGTCAGCGAGACCGACAGCGAGACGGTCGCGCATCTCGTCGCGGCACAGCTCACGAGCCACGGCGGGTCGCTGGCCGACGCGGTGCGCATCGTCGCCCGGAGGCTAGAAGGCGCATTCACGCTGGTTCTGCTCGACGCCGACCAGCCCGACGTCGTCGTTGCCGCGCGGCGAAACTCTCCTCTCGTGCTCGGCGTCGGCGACGGCGAGACGTTCCTCGGCAGCGACGTCGCGGCGTTCATCGAATTCACCCGCAACGCCGTCGAGCTCGGCCAGGACCAGGTCGTCGAGATCCGCCGCGACGGCTACACGATCACCGACTTCGACGGCACCCCCGTCGACGGACGGCCGTTCCACATCGACTGGGACCTGGCCGCCGCCGAGAAGGGCGGCTACGACTACTTCATGCTCAAGGAGATCCAAGAACAGCCCAGTGCCGTCCGGGACACCTTGCTCGGGCACCTCGTCGACGGGCAGATCACGCTCGACGAGCAGCGCCTGGACCGGCAGGAACTGCGCGACATCGACAAGGTGTTCATCGTCGCCGCGGGTTCGTCGTTCCACGCGGGACTCATCGGCAAGCAGGCCATCGAGCACTGGACCCGCGTCCCGGTCGAGGTCGAACTGGCCTCGGAGTTCCGCTACCGCGACCCGGTGCTCGACCAGCAGACGCTCGTCGTCGCGATCAGCCAGTCCGGCGAGACGGCCGACACGCTCGAAGCGGTGCGTCACGCGCGGCAGCAGGGCGCGAAGGTGCTCGCCATCTGCAACACCAACGGCGCACAGATCCCGCGCGAGTCCGACGCGGTGCTGTACACGCATGCCGGTCCGGAGATCGGTGTCGCTGCCACCAAGACGTTCGTCGCGCAGGTCGCCGCCGTCCAGCTCGTCGGGCTCGCGCTCGCGCAGGCGCGCGGCACGAAGTACGGCGACGAGATCACCCGCGAGTTCGATGCGCTGTGCGCGATTCCCGACCAGATCGCCGCCACGCTCGCCATGGTCGAGCCGGTGCGCGAGCTGGCGCGCGAAATCGCGTCGGCCAAGGCGATCCTGTTCATCGGCCGCCACGTCGGCTACCCGGTCGCCCTCGAAGGGGCGCTGAAGCTGAAGGAACTCGCCTACATGCACGCCGAGGGTTTCGCGGCGGGCGAGCTGAAGCACGGCCCGATCGCGCTGGTCGAAGACGGCCTGCCTGTCGTCGTGCTGATGCCCTCACCCACCGGCCGGCCGGTGCTGCACCAGAAGATGCTCAGCAATGTCGCCGAGATCAAGGCACGTGGCGCGCGCACCATCGTGATCGCTGAGGTGGGCGACGCGGCCGCGCGAGAGCACGCCGACCATCTGATCGAAGTACCAGCAGTGCCGACTTTGCTCTCGCCGTTCGTGACGACGATTCCGCTGCAGGTGCTCGCCGCCGAGATCGCCCAGGCGCGCGGCTGCGACGTCGACAAGCCCCGCAACCTCGCCAAGTCCGTCACCGTCGAGTAGC
>DAITQD010000096.1:0-7740 GCA_036833255.1 Jatrophihabitantaceae bacterium | reverse complement strand
CCTAGGCTCGCGGCTGTGACAGATACCGCTGCGACCAAGTCGGTGGACCTCATGATCGTCGGCGCCGGGCCCGTCGGCCTGTTCGGCGCCTATTACGCCGGCGTGCGGAAGCTGTCGATCGCCGTGCTCGACTCGCTCGAGGAGCCCGGCGGCCAGATCACCGCGATGTACCCGGAGAAGTCGATCTTCGATGTCGCCGGCTTCCCCGCCATCCGCGGACGCGACCTCATCGAGCAACTGCTCGCGCAAGCCGCGCCGTTCTCGCCGGACTACCTGCTCGGCCATCAGGCCGTCGGACTCGAACGCGGTGGCGGCGGCTTCGCCGTGACGACGTCCGCGGGCTTGCGCATCGAGTGCCGGGCGATCGTGATCACCGGCGGCATCGGCACGTTCACGCCGCGCCCGCTGCCGACCGGCGGTGAGTACCTCGGGCGGGGCCTGGTGCATTTCGTCCCTGACCCGGCGGCGTACACCGGACAGAACGTCGTCGTGGTCGGTGGCGGCGACTCGGCGCTCGACTGGGCGCTGATGCTGGAGCCGATCGCCAAGACCGTGACGGTGGTGCACCGGCGGGCCGAGTTCCGCGCCCACCCGTACTCGGTCGAACTGCTCACGGCATCGTCGGTGGTGATGGTGACCGACGCCCAGATCTCGGCGGTCCGAGGTGACCCGAGCGTGACCGAGATCGATATCGCGGTCGGCGACGTGACTCGGACGCTGCCGTGCGAAAAGCTCGTGGCCGCGCTCGGCTTCACCGCCAACCTCGGCCCGCTGCTCGAATGGGGCATCGACATCCGCAAGCGCCAGATCTCCGTCGACACGATGGGACGCACGACGGTGCCGGGGATCTACGCCGCCGGCGACATCGTCGAGTACCAGGGCAAGGTCAAGCTGATCGCCACCGGCTTCGGCGAGGTCGCGACAGCCGTCAACAATGCCGCCGCGTACCTGAACCCGGACGTTTCGGCCTTCCCGGGGCACCTGTCCGACTACGTGCCAGTCGGAACGATCGGGTCGCCGACGGCATGACCACCCCGCGAAATCGCTCGCTGCGCTCGCGATTTCGTGGGGACCCCGAGTGATCGTCGGCGTCGGGATCGACGTGGTGCCGGTGGCGCGCTTCGCCGAGGCGCTGGCCCGTACCCCGACCCTCGCGGCCCGGCTGTTCACGCCCGGCGAGCTGGTGAGTGCGTCCGGCGCGCCGAGGTCGGCCGAGTCGCTGGCGGCCCGCTTCGCCGCGAAAGAGGCTCTGGCCAAGGCGCTCGGTGCGGCCGGCAGCATGGCGTGGACCGACGCCGAGGTGCACACCGACGACAGCGGGCGCCCGTCGCTGACGGTGCGGGGCACGGTGGCCGAACGGGCCGCGTCACTGGGCGTGACGCGCTGGCATGTCTCGCTGTCGCACGACGGCGGCATCGCGTCGGCGACCGTGATTGCCGAGAACGACGCCGACTTCCGTGATCAACAGTAGAGAATGGTCGCGATAGCGGCCATCGACTGCTGTTGATCAACGATCGTGGGACGGAGGCGGACGCGTGCGCGGGATCTACTCCGTCGACGAGGTACGCGCTGCCGAGGCGGCGCTGATGGCCACCCTGCCCGACGGCGCCCTCATGCAGCGGGCGGCGCACGCGCTGTCGGTCCACTGTGGACGGCTGCTCGGCCGGGTCTACGGAGCGCGGGTCGTGCTCCTCGTCGGCCGGGGCAACAACGGCGGGGACGCGCTGTTCGCAGGCGCGCGCCTGGCTGCCCGCGGCGCGCGGGTGACCGCGCTGCTGCTCGATCCCGAACACGTCCACGCGGACGGCCTGCTCGCACTGGACCGTGCCGGCGGGCGCGCAACGAGCGCCGATCCCGAGGCGGTCACGGGCGCCGACCTGGTCGTCGACGGCATTGTCGGCATCGGGGGACGGGGCGGGCTGCGTGGTGCCGCGATCGAGTTGGCCGAGGCCGCCGCGGACGTGCTGACGGTTGCGGTCGACGTGCCGTCCGGCGTGGACGCCGACACCGGCTGGGCTGGCGAGGGCGCGATCCGCGCCGACATCACCGTTACCTTTGGTGCGCTCAAGCCAGGTCTGGTGGTGGGGGCCGGTGCGGACCTCACCGGGGAGTTGCGCCTGGTCGACATCGGGCTCGGGCCGCGGCTGCCCGCGGCTCGGACGCAGCTTCTGGAGGTGTCCGACGTCCGCGCCGTGCTACCGCAGCCCGATGCCGCCGACGACAAATACACCCGCGGCGTCGTAGGCGTCGCCGCAGGCTCGGAGCAGTACGGCGGGGCTGGGGTCCTGGCCACCGGCGCGGCCGTGCACGGTGGCGCCGGGATGGTGCGCTACGTCGGCCTGGCACCGGAGCAGATCCGGGCGCGCTACCCAGAGGTGATCGTGCATTCCGACGCACGCCCGCACGAGGTCCGTGTGCAGGCCTGGGTGGTCGGCCCCGGTCTCGGCACCGATGACACCGCCATGGCCCTGCTGTCCGATGTATTGCGCACCGACCTGCCGGTGATCATCGATGCCGACGCGATCACGTTGGTCGCCCGCTCGCCGGGCCTGATGCGTGGGCGCAGCGCGCCGACCGTGCTGACGCCGCACGACCGCGAGTTCGCGCGCATCGCCGGCGAGCCGTCGGCCGACCGGCTGGCGTCGGTGCGCCGTGCCGCGCACGATCTCGGCGCGACGGTGCTGCTCAAGGGCAACGCCACGGTGATCGCCGGCCCGGACGGCGTCGCCTATGTGAACGCGACGGGCACGCCCTGGCTGGGCACGGCCGGCAGCGGTGACGTGCTCAGCGGCCTGCTCGGGTCGCTGCTCGCGTCCGGCCTGGCCGCGCCGCTGGCTGCCGCGGCCGCTTCGTACGTCCACGGCGTCGCCGGTCAACGAGCCGCCGCCGACGGGCCGCCGACGGCCACCGACCTGCTCGGCGAGCTGCGCGGCGCGATGCGCTCGATCCTGACGGGCTGAGCAACAGCGGCGCCTGCGCGTCCTCGGCCTCCGCTGGGAGCTCGAGTTGCTGACTTGCGTTCAATAATTTAGGATTGCCGGAATGTCCGTATTTCGTCGGTAGGAGATCGTGATGCGTCGCAGAGCCACCGTCTTTGCCAGCGTGGTGGCCGTCGCGGCCGTCGCATTGTCGGAACTTGTCGGGGGACGCCGGCCGGGGCGTCCCAGCCGAAGTACCCGGTGCCCTACACGTTCCTGACCTCCGCGCTCGTCGCGGGGCTCAACGTCGACGCCGATCCGCCGGGTTCGAACATCTGGACGTGCCAGCCGTCGGCAGCACACCCCGAGCCGGTCGTGCTCGTGCACGGCCTGTCCGGCAACAAGAACACCAACTGGCAGACGTTCTCGCCGCTGCTGGCCAACAACGGCTACTGCGTGTTCGCCCTGACCTACGGCGTCGCGCCGGGCACGCCGCTGCCGTTCAGCCAGCTCGGCGGCGTCACCGCCATGGAGTCCAGCGCCAAGCAACTCTCGGCGTTCGTCGCCAAGGTGCTCGCGGCGACTCACGCCCACAAGGTCGACATCCTCGGGCACTCCGAGGGCACCCAGATGCCCGACTACTACGCCAAGTTCCTCGGCGGCGCGGCGAAGATCGACAAGTACGTGTCGCTCGCGCCGATCTGGCACGGCACTAACCCGCTCGGGCTGGCGACGCTCAGCCGGCTCGGTGCGACCTACGGTTCCACCGCCATCGTGAACGGCGTTTTCGCGCCCTTCTTCGCGGCCGGTCCGGAGCTGCTGACCGGCTCGGCGTTCTACGTGAAGCTCCGCTCCGGCGGGACGCCCGCCGTCAGGGGCATTACGTACACCAACATCGTCACGAAGTACGACGAGCTGGTGCAGCCGTACACCAGCGGGATCGAGCCGGGGATGCGCAACATCGTGCTCCAGAACCAGTGCGGGCTCGACTTCACCGAGCACTTCCAGATTGTCGCCGATCCCGTCGCCGCCGCTGACGTGCTCAACGCACTCGACCCGGCCCACCCGCGTCCGGTCCCGTGCCGCCTCGTGCTGCCCTTCGTCGGCGGCTGACAGACTGGACGACGTGCTGCGCACCGAAGCCGTCGTCGATCTGGCCGCCATCCGCGCCAACGTCGCCACCCTCAAGGCCGCCACGTCAGCCGAGGTGATGGCGGTCGTGAAGGCCGACGGGTACGGGCACGGCCTGCTGGCCTCGGCGCGCGCTGCGCTGGCCGGCGGCGCGACCTGGCTGGGCACGGCGATGATCGACGAGTCGATCGCGCTGCGCGACTCGGGTGTCACCGCGCCGACGCTCGCATGGCTGTGGACACCCGGCGAGAGCGAGACGGTGTGCCGCGCAGTTGCCGCCGACATCGACCTGTCTGTGAGCAGTCAGTGGCAGCTGGACGCCGTGCGCGCCGCGGCCCGCGACCTCGGACGCGTCGCGCGCACCCACCTTAAGATCGACACCGGCTTGTCGCGCAATGGCACGTACGTCACCGACTGGCCCGACCTGCTCGCCGAGGCCGCCAAGGCGCAGGCCGGCGGCGAGGTCGAGGTCGTCGGGGTCTGGAGCCATTTCGCCTACGCCGACGAGCCGGGGCACCCGATGATCGCGCAGCAGATCGCGGCCTTTCGGGACGCACTCGCGGCCGCCGCGCGGGCCGGTATCGAGCCGCAGTTGCGGCATCTGGCGAACTCAGCGGCGACGCTCACCCTGCCCGAGGCGCACTTCGACCTCGTCCGCCCCGGTGTCGCCGTGTACGGGCTGTCGCCCGTGCCGCAGCAGGGTGACTTCGGTCTGGTCCCGGCGATGACGCTGCGCTCGGCGCTGGCCTCGATAAAACGGGTGCGCGCCGGAGAAGGCGTCTCCTACGGGCACGCCTACACGACCGCGCGCGAGACGACACTCGCCGTCGTGCCGTTGGGCTACGCCGACGGCATCCCGCGCAACGCCACGAACGTGGGCCCCTTGTCGATCAACGGAGCACGCTTCACGATCAGCGGCCGGGTGTGCATGGATCAGTTCGTCGTCGACGTCGGGGACCTGCCGGTCGCCGTCGGTGATCGCGCCGTGCTGTTCGGCCCGGGCCGCGAGGGTGAGCCCCGCGCGCAGGACTGGGCCGACGCCGTCGCGACGATCCATTACGAGATCGTGACCCGCATCGGCCCCCGGGTGCCGCGCACCTACGTCGGCGGAACCGAGTGAGCGGTCCACTGCACGGCCCAGGCCAACCGGCCGGACCGCGGGTTGCGCTGACGCCCGAGCAACGCACCGCGCTCGGCGGCCCGGTGTTTACGCTGCCGACCGCGCAGGACACCCGGGCGTTCGGTATGCGTCTCGCGGGCGTCCTGCGGGCGAGCGATCTGCTCGTGCTCATCGGCCCGCTGGGCGCGGGCAAGACGGTGCTGGTGCAGGGCATCGGCGCCGGGCTCGACGTGCGCGGGACCGTGGTGTCGCCGACGTTCGTCATCGCGCGGGTGCACCGCCCGTCGAGGACTAACCGGGTGCCCCTGGTTCACGTCGACGCCTACCGGCTGGCTTCGCTGGACGAGGTCGACGACCTGGACCTCGACGTCGACGCCGCCGATGCGGTGACCGTGGTGGAATGGGGCGCGGGGCTCGTCGAGCAGCTCAGCGACGCCCGGCTCGACGTCGTTATCGCGCGTGCACCGGACTCCGAGGTGCGCACGGTGCGGCTCATGCCGCACGGAGGCGACTGGGCCGCCCGCGTCGCGCCACTGTCGGAATAGGCTGGTCGACCGTGCTCGCCCTCGCCATCGACACCTCGTCGGCCGCCGTCACGGCCGCCATAGTCGAGGTGTCGGGAGAGGCTGCAGTATGGGCCGAGCGGGTGACGCTCAACGCGCGAGGACACGGCGAGATGCTCGCACCGGGCATTGCCGCGTGCCTGGCCGACGCCGGCGCGACGCCTAGTGACCTTGCTGCGATCGTCGTCGGCACGGGGCCGGGTCCGTTCACCGGCCTGCGGGTCGGGCTCGTCACCGCCGCAGTGTTCGCCCAGACGCTGGGCATCCCGGCCTACGGTGTCTGCTCCCTCGACGCCATCGGCGACGCCTGTCGGGACGAGCCCGCCCTGCTCGTCGTCGCCGACGCGCGCCGCAAGGAGGTCTACTGGGCGCGCTACGCCCACGGCGTACGCGCGGGCGAGCCATCGGTCGACCGCCCGGCTGACGTGTCCGTCGACTCCCTCACGGCCGTCGCGGGGCGGGGTGGCGAGCTCTACGACTTCGGCGTGCCGCTGCGGGCAGAGCGCTACCCGTCCGCACGTGCGTTGGTGCGCTGCGCGGCCGGCCGGATCCGCGCTGGAGCACCGTCCGAAGCGCTGACCCCGCTCTACCTGCGCCGCCCGGACGCGGTCGCACCCGGCGCGCTCAAGGCCGTGACGCAGTGACCGCCGGGCCGGTCTCCGTCGTCGCGATGACGGCCGAGCACCTCGACGCGCTGATGCCCCACGAGCGAGCGATGTTCGGCACCGAGGCGTGGACGGAGAGCGGTTACCGCACCGAGCTGGCCGACACAGAACGCCGGTATTACCTGGTCGCCGAAGGCGACGCGCCGACCGTAGGTCCAGGCGCTTCGGCAAGCAAAGCCGAGCTGCTCGGCTGGGCCGGGGTGATGGTCATCGCCGACTCCGCCGAGATCCTGACCGTCGGCGTGATTCCCTCCGCCCGACGGCGCGGCATCGCGCGCCAGGTGCTCGACGGCCTGCTCGGCGAGGCTCGCCGGCGCGGTGCGGTCGAGGCGTTCCTCGAGGTCCGCGTCGACAACGAGGCGGCGCAGGCCCTCTACGCCCGTGCGGGGTTTGCCCAGGTCGGCCTGCGCCGGGGCTACTACGACGGCGGACGGGTCGATGCGGTCGTGATGCGCCGTGAGCTCTGACACGCCGCTGGTCATCGGGTTCGAGACGTCCTGCGACGAGACCGGCGTGGGCATCGTGCGCGGCACGACGCTGCTCGCGGACGCCATCGCCAGCAGTGTCGACGAGCATGCCCGCTTCGGCGGTGTCGTGCCTGAGGTGGCCAGCCGCGCGCATCTGCAGGCGATGGTGCCGATGATCGCCCGCGCGCTCAGCACGGCGGGCGTCGCGGCGAGCGATGTCGATGCCGTCGCCGTCACCGCCGGACCCGGGCTGGCCGGCGCCCTGCTCGTCGGTGTTGCCGCGGCCAAGGCGTACTCGCTGGCGCTCGGCAAGCCGCTCTACGGCGTCAACCATCTCTCGGCGCACGTCGCCGTCGACCTGCTCGAACACGGCCCGCTGGACGAGCCGTGCGTGGCGCTGCTCGTCTCGGGCGGGCACTCGTCGCTGCTGATGGTGCCCCGCGTCGGTGGCGAGGACGTCACCGAACTGGGTGCAACACTCGACGACGCGGCCGGAGAGGCCTTCGACAAGGTGGCGCGGCTGCTCGGCCTGCCGTTTCCGGGCGGCCCGCCGATCGACCACCTCGCCCACGAGGGGGATCCGGCCGCGATCGCGTTCCCGCGCGGGCTCACCGGCGCCCACGACCCGGCGTTCGCGTTCTCGTTCTCCGGGCTGAAGACGGCCGTCGCGCGCTGGGTCGAGGCGCGCCAACGCACCGGCGAGCTGGTGCCCACGGCCGACGTCGCCGCATCGTTCCAGGAGGCCGTCGTGGATGTCCTGACTGCCAAGGCGGTACGGGCCGCGCGCGAGCGGGGCGTCGGGCACCTGATCATCGGCGGCGGGGTGGCGGCCAACTCGCGGTTGCGGGCGCTTGCAGAGCAGCGGTGCGCGGCCGC
>DAITQD010000095.1:0-10633 GCA_036833255.1 Jatrophihabitantaceae bacterium | reverse complement strand
ACGAATACCACCACGCTGCTTGACGAGAGCACGGCTGAGGTTCTTGAGCCCCACAAGCATGACCGACACCAAACTTGACTCAAAAACGCGGCTCCGCCGCGCCTAGACTTCTAGACATGTGATTCCAAGCGGTGTCAGTGGTCGTACGGGATTAGCGATCGTTTGACGGCTGGCCGGTGTGGTCGTGTGCCAGATGACGGTTGCCTTGCCAGCTCGCCGATCCGAGGGATTGCTCAGGACGTTGGGGGCGGTGTCCAACGTCCGCGGTGGCCTCTCCGGCGATTCGCTCTCGTGTGGATCTCAGCGACGGTCGATCGGGAGGGTGACGTGCAGGCACGTTCCAGTTGCGGCGGCGCTGGCGATCTCGATCGTTCCCCCGAATGCTTCCACCCTGTCCCGGAGACCGATCAGTCCGGAACCTTTGGTGGGATCTGCTCCGCCGACGCCGTCGTCGCGAATAGAGAGTTGGACGACGGCATCTACTACTTCGAAGTCGATGTGCACCAGCGACGCCTGAGAGTGTTTCGCAGCGTTGGTGAGTGCACTAGCCCTTGGAATCACTCATCCAGGCGCATGATGCGGGCATGCCTCTTCTCCCTGTGCACGAGACGCACCTCTATGTTGACCTCCGCGGGCCCGAGGACGGCTTCCCGCTGCTCGTCCTGCACGGCGGCCCAGGCCTGGACCACACGATGTTCGGTGACCATCTCGACCCGCTGACCGACACGTACCGCCTCGTGCTCGTCGACGAGCGCGAGCAGGGACGCAGCGACCGCGGAACCGACCCCGCCACTTGGAACCTCCACCAACACGCCAGTGACGTGGCGGCGCTCGCAACTGCCTTGGGCGTGGAGCGTTATGCCGTGCTCGGCCACAGCTACGGCGCGTTCATCGCCTTGCAGCACGCTGCTGACGCGCCCGGCGCGGCGGTTGCGACGGTCGTCAGCAGCGGTGTGCCCTCGATGCGGTTCCTGGATGAGGTCGAGAAGGGCCTGGCCGTCTTCGAGCCCGAGGAGCTCCGTGAACAGGTCACCGCGTCCTGGGCACGTGAGGCCACTGTGCAGAGCGAGCAGGAGTGCCGGCAGCTCATGGTCGACCAGCTGCCGTGGCACTTCGCCGATCCGCGTGACCCGCGGATCGCCGAGACGACCTGGGATGACATGGTCTTCAGCCCCGCTGTCCTGCGCGCCGCCTCGCTCGAAGGTGGGGGGCTCGACATAGAGGTGGAGGAAGGTCTGGGCGCGGTGTCCCAGCCGGTGCTCGTCCTGGCCGGCCGTCACGACCGCACGTGCGTCCCGGTCGCCTCCGAGCAGATCGTCGCCCTCGCGCCGCACGGAGAGCTGCACGTCTTCGAGCAAAGCGGCCACATGACATTCGTCGAGCAGCCCGAGGAGTACGTCGCCGTCGTCCGCGCCTTCCTCAACCGCGTGACCCTCTAGCCCGAAGAAGTGCGGCCGAGCAGGTTGGGTCCGGGCAGGCGCCCGCCTCCTGGTCGAGTAGGTCAGATAGTGCGGCGGGCTGGTCGCAGTGCGGGCAGGGGCCGCCGATTCCGATGTGGTGGCGGAGTTGGGGCTCTAACCCTGATCGGCAGGGCGGACGCGCTCGGCCAGAACCAACGTCGGTTTGCGGCGCACCGATCTCGACTCCGATCGCCATCGTGGCCAGCTCGCCGGCACCGCGGGAGGCGCCTCGACGTCGGCCGACCCGCCCCGCTCGACCGACTCGATGCGGTCGGCGGTCATCGTGATGTCCTCGCTATCTGCGTCTCGTTTCGCGCCAGACAGTCCGCCCAGACGAGAATCGAGGCATGAACCGACGCCGCGAGGTACCCGCAGACCGAGCGAGGTCCCTACGCCGTGCTGTGCGGCTGGAGAAGGCGGCCGATGGTTACGACCAGCGACGGCGCGCGATAGCCGGTACATCCGCATTGCTGCTCGCAGCGGCGAACGCGGGATGGCGACCCGGTGAGCTGGCCGACGCAGCAGGGCTTCAGGCTCCGGCAGTCCGGGCCCGAATCCATGTCGCTCGCAAGCGTCACGGCGGGCACGCTGTCGGTGTCGATGTGCCCGCTCCCCCTCAACCTCCGGCCCCACCACCCGAGCTGCCGCTTCACCAGCGCGAGTGGCTGAGATCCCGCGAGGCACTCGCTCTGACTGGTGTCTGTAGCAAGACGTTGACGAACTGGCGTCGTGCACAACTGCTGCCAACCACGCGACGGGTCGGTCGTCACCACCGCTACGCCCTCACCGACCTCTTACGGGTGATGTCAGCACCGCGACGGGGCAGGGTCGGCGTATGCCGTTCAGCGGTGCTTGCGGCTATCCGCGCGGATTCAATCCCTGGGAGCGTCTCGTTCTCCGGCGAGACGGACGCTCGCGAGACGCGGCGCGTGGATGCCGTCCGCATCGGACACTAGATCCGATGCAGCGCTGGTGAGGCAATGGCCGGCGCGTTTGCTGACGGTCTGGCACCGATCAGGTCCAGGTCGAGCTCAGCAGCGAGCCGGTCAATGCGGTACTGCTTGATCGCTCTCTGTGCCTGTGGGGAGACGAGCATCAGCACTCGGCGATCGGCGGCGGGCCTGTGCCCTTGGTCTCGCTGGCGGTTGGTCTCGTAGATGCCATCGCGTGCGATGATGGCGAACTCGAGCCGCGCATCGTTGAGCAGTGCCTTGGTGTGGGCTAGGTCTGTCATCGCATTTGTGCCTTTCTTACTGGGCGATTTTTCATAGAGATTTGTGGGCGATTTTTCATAGAGATTCAGGAGACGGCCTGGCGCATTTCGTAGTCACTCGGTTCCCATGGCCAGCCGTATGTGGGCGCATCAGTAGCCGCGGCCAGGAGCGCTCGTCACGCGGGCCACGCCAGGATGCAAGCTCGGCCAACTGGGGTTGGGTTTGTCCTCATCGTCTTTGGGGATGCGCAGGCCATAGCCAAACTCGGGCCGGCGCAGGTACAGGCTTGAGCCGATGGGGCAAGGATCGATCAAGGGCGCACAGGTGTGGGTGCGACTCCTCGCGTGGGGCATGGCGAAGGTCGCGGCGATAGGCAGGCCAGCAACCCCCGGGGGAGTGGCGCAAGTGGCGGATCGAACTATGACTGCGCACGCGCGCGCGGGTGGAGAAGTTGTGTTTTCTCGCGCCACCCGCGCTACTTAGTCACTCATCCGGGTCCCGGTCGGGCTTGAGACCGAGCCCGGCGCGACGCCGGACACCGCCCGCGCCTTTGGTGCTTGGGTAGCCGCGCTTGTCCAGGGCGAGGCCGAGCGCGCGGGCGCTCATCGGTTCGACGCCCTCGCGCGGTGCCCACACGGTCCAGCGGGTGTGCAAGGCCTCGGTCGTTGCCGCGCCCTGCGGGTTGTCGACCTGGCACTCCTCGTCGAGGAACCGGGTGACCGCGTCGGATGCTCGCTGGTACGCGGTTGTCGCCTGCGTGACCTGCGCCGGGTCGCCCATACCGCCGACCTGATACTGGCGCCAGCCCTCCAGCGCCCAGGCCAGGATGGCGTCAGCGTCATGCCGCAGCCGCTCGCCGAGCCGCGTGTCGGGGTTGTCCCGGAAGGACACGTTGAACTGGATCAGGCGCACGCGGCGCCAGATGGCCGGATCGTCGCCCGAGACTCGCGGGAGATTGTTGGTGACCAGCAGCGCCGTATGCGACGGATTGAAGCTCACCGGGTTGCCGTATAGCGGGCGCGCGGTGATCGGATCCCCGCCGGTGATGAGTTTCATCAACGCTTCGGCCAGCGGCTGCTCGCGTTCGGTTTCGGCCACGATCACCAGACGGCGCCCGCGCAGGCCCATCAAGGCGGGGGAGGCCGCATTCGCGTTGCGCCTGGCGGAGGTGAACAAGTCGTTCTCGGCCGCGTAGGCGTAGTCGCCCAGCGCGTGCAAGATGGCGCCGTAGGCGACGCCCTTGCCGTTGCCGCCGGTGCCGGTCGCGATGGGCAGGATGTTCTCGCGGACCTCGCCGAGCAGCGCCAGCCCGATGACCCGTTGGAAGTACGCCCGCACCTCAACCTCGGGCAACGCCTGCTCGAGGAAGCGCTGCCACTGGGTACCGCTGGTGTGCGAGTCGTACAAGCCAGCCCGTGTCACCTTGGTGATCCGGTCGGCCGGGTCATGCGCGCGAAGCTCGCACGTGCGGAGGTCTAGCGTGCCGTTGCGGACGTTGAGCAGGTACGGGTCGCTGTCTAGGTCAGCGACGGTGTGGGCGAACGGCTCCAGTGCGGCTGCGATGTCGAGCACGCCGGCGATGCCTGCGGCTGACTCGCATTTGCCCACGTCTGTGCGGAGGGTCTTGTCGATGAGGCTGTCAGCGAGGCAGTCCCTAAAGACGGCAAGGACGGCGCGTTTGGGCTCGCCGCGTTGGCTCCCGGCCCAGCGTCGTCCGTCCCAGGCGTACCAGCCGATGCCATGGACGTACATCAGCTTGTTGGCGTTGGACTCGGCCAGTCGGTAGGCGATTCGCGCCTGGCCTCCGTGCACCATGCTGCCGACGTCGGCGCCGGCGTCCTGTGCACCGATAGCGGGCATCACGGGTGCTCACCACGCCGTGCCTGCAACTCGTCGTGAGTCGGCTGCGCCAACGTCGCCGTAATCTTGCTCGCCATCTGGGCCCAGGCCTCGGCCATCTCGTGCTCGACGCTCCAGCGACCGGCGTCGTAGCCGGTGGCATAGCCCAAGTGGTAGGAGCGCTCCAGCGCCGGCCCCCAGGCGTCGGCCAGGAGCTCGGCAGCACGCCAGCGGGGGTCCTCCGGACCCGTGAACTCGTCCGTGTCGACGGCGTCGCCGGTGTCCCGCTCCGGTATCGTGGTGAGGAGCGCCCTCGTCAGGTCCTCATTGGCCGCCTCGGTTCCGATACCGGGGCGGCTTTCGTTGTGTGGCGTCACGACGGCGCCGTTGGTCGTCTGTCCCTGACCACTTCCCATGCCCGGGGTCATGCTGCACCCCCGGTCGTCGGGATCGGCCGCAGTACGGCATCGATCTCGTTGAGGTCCACGCGAAGGGTTCGGGGACCGAAACGGTATCCAGTCAGGCGGCCTTCAGCGATGGCGCGACGGATCGTGCGGGGCGAGGTGTCGAGATAGTCCGCAGCCTTGTTCAGGCTGACGAGGCGACGCGACGGGGGTGTTTCGGGTGCCATGACGACAACTCCAGAAGAGTTATCGCCCGGTGCCTAACCCGGACGCCTATTTGCCCGTTGCGGACCGGCGCTTCGCCGAGATACTACTTCCAGAGATGACCCATTCCGTCTCGCCACGCCGTATGTTCTCCAGCATCTGTCGGTCGCTCAGCAGCGCGGTACGCCCGCACGCGCACCCGAAGCGCTGCATGCGTGCTGGGTCGAGCAGACGGCTGCCGGGCGTCCAATGCTCCTTCTCGCGTCCGATCGACATGAGCACACCTTCGAGCACGTAGCCCCCGTCGGTCTCGTTGACGGTGAACATGACGTGCCGGCGTCGTTCGCATCTGCCTGTGAGGACGATGCTCATGCTCAGTTACCTCCCGCGAGCAGTGATAGCGCCTCGGCTATCTGTGCGTCGCGACCCCTCGCGGCGTGCTGATAGCGCATGGCGGCTGCGGGAGTGGAATGCCCGAGCCTCGCCATGACTTCGGCGAGGGACGCGCCGCTCATAGTCGCGTAGACGGCGCCGGTGTGCCGCAGGTCGTGGAACCGCAGATCGGGCCGTCCAGCAGCCTCACGGGCGCGGGAGAACGGCTTGAAGATGCGCGCGGCGGGCATGTGCTTGCGCGGGTCGCTCGCGGTGGGGAACAGCAGCGCGTCTTTGCCGGTGACGGGCATGTTGCGTAGGTGCTCGCGCACGGCGGGGAGCACGTGCGGCGGTATCGCCACGTCCCGGGTTCCGGCGTCGCTCTTCGGGGTGCCGAGCACGGCGGTACCGCCTAGCCAGGTGACCGCGTGACGAATCCGCACGACGCCGCTACGCATGTCGATATCGCAGCGGCGCAGGGCGGCGATCTCGCCGTAACGCATGGCGCACCAGGCGGCGAGCAGTACCATCAGGCGGAGCCGCTCGGGCATCGCCGTGACGATCACGGCCAGCTCGTCCCGGGTCGCGGGTTCGGTCTTCGTGGTCCGCTTCGGTGCCTGCCCGGCGCCGCGGATGCGGCACGGGTTCGCGGGCAGCAGGTCGTCGTGTACGGCGGTCGCGCAGACGGTGCGTAGCACCGCGTAGGCGTGTGCCCGCTGGCGGGGCTTGCCGGCGTCCAGGCGTGAGTACCAGTCACGGACAAGGGCGGGGGTGAGTTTGTCCACCCGGTGCGCGCCGAGCGCCGGGAGGATCTGCCGGTCCAGCAGGCCGCGGTACAGCGCCACCGTGCGTGGTTTCAGTTCCCGTTGCCGTAGCCAGGTGTCGGCGTAGTCGGCGAGGGTGATCCGGGCGGCCGCCGCGGTCGCCTTACGTCCCGCGGGCGACGCCCACTCGTCGGACTCGGTGAGGCGGTGCTCGGCGGCCAGCCACGCTTCGGCGTCCAGGCGGGTGTCGAACGTGGCGGGCGCGGTGTGCCGCTGGCCGTCCGGGCCGAGGTAGCTGGCCTGGTAGCGCTTGCTGGGCAGCTTGCGGAGGTGGCCGAAGCCACGGTGACCCTGCTTGCCGGGCATGAGCGGACCCTCTCGTCGGATCGCACGCCGTGCTATCCACGTGCTATCCGTGAGTGTATTCCTGTCCGGTTGTGTCCACCACTGACTTGCAGCGGGTGCAGCAGAACCCTTTAAAAACAAGGGGAAACTGAGGAAAAATCTGGGGAGCGGGCGACGGGAATCGAACCCGCGTTATCAGTTTGGAAAACTGAGACTCTGCCATTGAGCTACGCCCGCATGCCCGCGCCGGCGTGCCGGCCGAGCGTGCCGCACCCAGGTTACCGGCCGAGGCCCGCCGCGGTCGCGCCCGTACACTGGTGTCCCGTCAGCGCCCGGGGTGTGGCGCAGCTTGGTAGCGCACTCGCTTTGGGAGCGAGGGGCCGTGGGTTCGAATCCCGCCACCCCGACCGAGCCGGGCATACCCGCGCCCGTCCCAGAGCCACGCGAGGAGCAGCAGCACTGTGAAGAGCACCGTCGAAACCCTGAGCCCGACCCGTGTCCGGCTCGCTGTCGAGGTGCCGTTCGAGGAGCTGAGGCCCAGCCTGGACGCGGCCTACAAGAAGATCGGCGCGCAGGTGAAGGTGCCCGGCTTCCGCCCGGGCAAGGTGCCGGCCCGCGTCATCGATCAGCGCGTCGGCCGCGCCGCGGTTCTCGAGGAGGCCATCAACGACGCCCTGCCCAAGGTGTACGGCAAGGCCGCTCGCGATGCGGCGATCCGGCCGCTCGGCCAGCCCGAGATCGACGTGACCCACCTCGAGGACGGCCAGATGCTCAGCTTCACGGCCGAGGTCGACGTGCGTCCCGAGGTCATCCTGCCCGAGCTGGCCGGCCTGACCGTCACGGTCGACGACGTCACGGTCAGCGACGACGAGGTCGACGAGCAGCTCGACGGCTTGCGCGACCGTTTCGGCACCCTGAAGGGCGTCGAGCGCCCCGCGCAGACCGGCGATTATGTGTCGCTCGACCTGGTTGCCATCGCCGACGGCGTCGAGGTCGAGGGCGGCTCGGCCAAGGGGTTGTCCTACGAGGTCGGCACCGGCGATCTGATCAACGGGCTCGACGACGCGATCGTCGGCAAGTCGGCGGGCGAGGCTGCGACGTTCACCAGCACGCTTCAGCAGGGCGACAGCGCCGGCTCGGGCGCCGAGATCACGGCGACCATCAACTCCGTCAAGGAAAAGGAACTGCCCGCGGTCGACGACGAGTTCGCCCAGCTCGCCAGCGAGTTCGACACGGTTGCCGAACTCAAGGACGACCTGCTCACCCGCCTCGGCCGCATCAAGGCGCTCGAGCAGGGCGCCCAGGCGCGCGACAAGGTGCTCGCGAAGCTGCTCGAGACCGTCGACTTCCCGCTGCCCGAGTCGGCGGTCAAGGCCGAGGTCGAGTTCCGCGAGCACGAGGTCGTCCACTCGCTCGGCCATGACGACGAGGTCTTCGATCGGTATCTGACGATGCGGGGCAAGACGCGCGAGGAGTTCACCGCCGAGCTGCGTGCGGGCGCCGAGAAGTCGGTGCGCGTCCAATTCGTCCTTGACGCGATCGCCGACAAGAACGAGGTCCAGATCGGCGACAGCGAGCTGACCGAGTACCTGGTCCGGGAAGCCGCCCGTTACGAGATTCCGCCGCAGGAGTTCGCCAACCAGATCGTCGAGGCCGGTAACCTGCCGGACCTGATCGCCGGCGTACGGCGCAACAAGGCCCTTGCGACTGTGCTCGAGACGGCTGTCATCACCGACGAGTCGGGCAACGCCGTAGACCTGTCTGCGCTCTCTCCGGCAGCGATGGCCGACCTGCTCGAAGCCGAGGATGGCGAGGACGAGACGGCCGGGATCGACGACGAAGTCGACGAGAGCGTCGATATCGAGCCCGACGACGCCGAGTTGCCGGTCAAGCCCTGAGCGAACGCGGGCCGAATCGGGAGTCTTCGCGCGGCGCGCTTCGTTAGGGTCGATGTCACCACTGAAACGAAGGAAGGTCCGCTGAAGTGAGTCGCTTCGATCCCCAAACCCTGCGCGTCGCCGAGATGCGGAGCGCGGGCGCCGGCATGACGCTCAACGACTCGGTCTATGACCGCCTGCTGCGCGAGCGGATCATCTTCCTCGGGCAGCCCGTCGACGACACGATCGCCAACCAGATCTGCGCCCAGCTGCTGCTGCTCGCGGCCGAGGACAGCACTCGCGACATCAACCTCTACATCAACTCGCCAGGCGGGTCGGTGACAGCCGGGATGGCCATCTTCGACACGATGCAGTTCGTCGACTGCGACATCGCGACCTGGTCACTCGGCCTGGCCGCATCGATGGGCCAGTTCCTGCTCTCGGCCGGCGCGCGTGGCAAGCGCTACGCCCTGCCGCACGCGCGCATCCTGATGCACCAGCCATCCGCGGGCATCGGCGGTACCGCGTCCGACATCCAGATCCAGGCCGAGCAGTTCAAGCTCACCAAAGTCGAGATGGCCGAGCTGGTCGCCGAGCACACCGGTCAGACGGTGGAGCAGGTCAGGGCCGACTCTGAGCGTGACCGCTGGTTCACCGCAAAGGAAGCGCTCGAGTACGGCTTCGTCGACCACGTGGTCAGCCGGGTGGCGCAGCTCGCCAACGGCGCCGGCCCGGCCCCGGCCTGAGAGGGATACAGATGAGCGAGCTCTACACCCCGCAGGGCGTCACCGGCCTGCCGCAGTCGCGCTACGTGCTGCCGTCCTTCGTCGAGCGGACCAACTACGGCATCAAGGAGTCGAACCCGTACAACAAGCTCTTCGAGGAGCGCATCATCTTCCTCGGCGCGCCGATCGACGACATCGTCGCCAACGACGTCATCGCGCAGCTGATCGTGCTGGAGTCGAGCGACCCCGACCGCGACATCCTGATCTACATCAACTCGCCGGGCGGTTCGTTTACGGCGCTGACAGCAATCTACGACACGCTCCAGTTCGTCCGGCCGGAGATCCAGACGTACTGCATGGGGCAGGCCGCCTCGGCCGCCGCCGTGCTGCTCGCCGCCGGCACGAAGGGCAAGCGCTACGCCCTGCAGAACTCGCGGGTGCTGATCCACCAGCCCTCGGGCGAGGGGCAGGGCCAGGTAACCGACCTGGAAATCCAGGCCAACGAGATCCTGCGCATGCGCGCTCTGCTCGAGTCGATACTGGCCACGCACACCGGCCAGACCGAGGAGAAGGTGCGTGCCGACATCGAGCGCGACACGATTCTCACGGCCGAGCAGGCCAAGGAGTACGGCATCGTCGACGAGGTCATCTCCAACCGCAAGCTCGTCGACAGCTGACACGCAGGCCCCGGACGCCAGCGCCCACAGGCCGGCGCGACGCGCCGGGGCGGTCGATTACTGAGGACTTCCCTACCGTTTCCAGGTAGCGTTCGGAGCCTGAGTTAGTTAGTCGAGAGGAGCGAGTCGCTCGTGGCACGTGTCGGCGAGACCGGTGATCTGCTCAAGTGTTCTTTCTGCGGAAAGAGCCAGAAGCAGGTCAAGAAGCTGATCGCCGGACCCGGCGTGTACATCTGCGACGAGTGCATCGACCTCTGCAACGAGATCATCGAGGAGGAACTGGCCGAGACCAGCGACTTCACATTCGACGAGTTGCCCAAGCCCAGCGAGATCTGCGACTTCCTCAACGGCTACGTGATCGGCCAGGACCACACGAAGAAGACGCTCGCGGTGGCGGTCTACAACCATTACAAGCGGGTGCAGGCCGAGAGCGACACCAAGCCGCGCAATGCTGAGACTGCGGTCGAGCTGGCCAAGTCCAACATCCTGCTGCTCGGTCCGACGGGCTCGGGCAAGACGCTGCTGGCCCAGACTCTCGCGCGGATGCTCAACGTCCCGTTCGCGATCGCCGACGCCACCGCGCTGACCGAGGCCGGCTACGTCGGCGAGGACGTCGAGAACATCCTGCTCAAGCTGATCCAGGCCGCCGACTACGACGTCAAGCGTGCCGAGACGGGCATCATCTACATTGACGAGGTCGACAAGATCGCCCGCAAGGCCGAGAACCCGTCGATCACCCGCGACGTCTCCGG
>DAITQD010000094.1:0-10830 GCA_036833255.1 Jatrophihabitantaceae bacterium | reverse complement strand
GCCCGTCGTCAAGGAGGGTGGCTCCTGGAAGGTGTGCTTCAGCAAGGAGTTGTCCCTGCTCCCGACGAGCGGGCCGACGCAGGTGCCGACTGATACCGCCTTCCCCACTGACACCGGCATCCCCACTGACACCGGCATCCCCACTGATACCGGCTTCCCCACCGGACTGCCCTCGGGTACCAGTCTGAACATCTGCGCGAACGTCACGGACGCCGGGTCAACGGCGGAGGCCTATATCGGCGCCGCCGAGATCGGTGTGCCCGCCTACGCCCAGTCCTGCGTGTACCAGAACAGCGTGCCGCTGTCGGTCACCACGAGCCTGAACGGCAAGCTGTACAGGCCATTGACGAGTAACTCGGGCGCGAGCAAGTTCGTGTTCAAGTCGATCGACGGCAGCAGCACCGTCACCATCCAGGTGACGAAGGAATCGGACGGCCACTTCTGGGTCACCGGCGTGCAGAAAAACTGACCGAGGTCCTTCGCCCGGAGAACACGTGATCAACTGAGACTTGCGGCTGTATATCGACCGCAAGTCTCAGTTGATCAAGGCAAGCCGTCCGGCATGATCGCGGTGTGCCGTTCCTTGATGCGCCCACGCCGATCGCCTTCGCGCACCGTGGCTTCGCGCCCGACGGCGGTGAGAATTCGATGGCGGCCTTCCAGCGGGCGATCGAACTCGGCTACCGCTATCTCGAGACCGACGTACGGGTCACCGCCGACGGCGTCGCTCTCGCCTTCCACGACACGACGCTGGGCCGGGTGACCGACCAGCGTGGCAGGATCTCCGAGTTGCCATGGGCGCAGGTGCGCCACGCCCGCATCGGCGGTAGCGAGCGCATCCCGGTACTCGCCGAGCTGCTGGACGCGTGGCCGCACGCCCGAGTCAACATCGACATCAAGGCCGAACACTGCGTCGGCCCGACGATCGACGCCATCCGGCGCACGCGCTCGATCGACCGGGTCTGCGTCGGGGCGTTCTCCGGTTCGCGAGTGGCGGCGATGCGCCGCGGGCTAGGCCCGCGCCTGTGCACCTCGCTCGGCCCCCGCGAGGCGCTCGCACTGCGCGCCCCCCTGGCGCTGCGCCGGATGTCGCACCGCGGACTCGGCCGCTGCGCCCAGGTGCCGGCCCGCATCGGCAGGCTGCCCTTCGTGGACGGCCGCTATCTCGCCGCGGCCCACGATCTCGGCCTGCAGGTACACGTCTGGACGGTCAACGACCCTGCCGAGATGATCCGTCTGCTCGACCTCGGCGTCGACGGGCTGATGACCGACGCCGCCGATGTGCTGCGTGACCTGCTCGTCGAACGCGGACAGTGGCGGACCCGGGAAGCGGGGACCTGAGTGGCGGCGACCGCGGCCGCGGCCGCCTCGGCCGATCGGCAGCGGCGCGGCTGGTACCTCTACGGCTGGGCGAGCCACACCTTCCCGACGATCGTTACGACGGTTTTCATGTCGCGCTACCTCACTTCGGTGGCCGAGAACGCGGTCGGCAAGCACGGCCGCGTACACGTGGCCGGCATCCCGATCGCGCCGGGCAGCCTGTTCGCCTACACCGTCACAGCATCGACGGTGCTGCTCGTCGGGCTCATGCCAGTGGTGGGCGCGATCGCCGACCGCACCGGTCGCAAGCGCGACATCATGCTCGGCTGCGGCTGGTTCGGCGCGGCCGCGTGCATCGCGATGTTCGCGGTCACCGGCAGCAACTGGCAGCTCGGCGCCGTCCTTTACGCGCTCGCGTTCCTCGGTTACAGCTGCTCGATCGTCGTCAGCTACTCACTGCTCGTCGACTTGTCGAGCCACGACGACCGCGACCGGGCGTCGTCGGTCGGCTGGGCCATTTCCTACATCGGCGGTGGGCTGCTGCTCGCTGCCGACTTCGTGCTGAGCCTGTTCATCGGCAAGGAGCTACTGGCGCGGGTGGCGCTGTGCACGGCGGGTATCTGGTGGATCCTGTTCAGCCTGCCCGTGCTGCGCCGGCTGCCAGCTGTGATCGGCGCCGGTGTCGACGCGTCCCGACGCGACAAGGCGATCTCCGAGGGGTTCCGTCAGCTTGCCCGCACCATCCGACACATGCGTGGCTACCCGCTCACGCTGGCGTTCCTCGGTGCATTCCTGATCTACAACGACGGCATCCAGACCGTCACGACCGTCGCCGCGCAGTACGGCGACAAGCAGCTCCAGCTGTCCGACACGGTCTTGCTGCTGGCGATCCTGCTGGTGCAGTTCGTGGCCTATCTCGGCGCGCTGTGGCTGGGCCGGCTGGCCGGGTACTTCGGCGCGAAACGGGTTGTCCTCGGCACGCTGGTGGCCTGGCTCGTCGCGGTCGGCATCGGCTATCGGCTTGCCGTCGGCGTGGCGTGGCAGTTCTTCGCGCTCGCCACGCTGATCGCGATCGTCCTCGGCGGCAGCCAGGCGCTGTCGCGCGCCATGTTCTCGCGGATGATCCCGCCCGGTTCTGAAGCGCAGTACTTCGGGTTCTATGAGATCAGCGATTCGGGGACGAGCTGGCTCGGGCCGCTCGTCTTCGGCCTGGCCTACCAGAACACCGGCAACTACCGCAGCGCACTCGGTTCGCTGGTCGTGTTCTTCGTCGTCGGTTTCGTCGCGCTCGCGTTCGTCCCGGTACGTCGCGCGATCGAAGCAGCGGGCAACGTCGTTCCGGCGAAGGTCTAAGGTCGGCGCTCGTGGCCGACGTCGATGCACGATCCGGGGCGCTGGCGGCAGTGCCAGCGGCGGGCACCCGCCGGGCTGTGCCCATGCCCGCGCACCTGAAGTTCTTCTACGGCCCGATGGACTGCGGCAAGTCGACGTTGGCGCTGCAGATAGATCACAACCACGCCCGACAGGGCCGCCACGGCCTGCTGCTCACCACGCACGACCGCTCGGGCGAGGAGATGATCACGACCCGGGTCGGGTTGGCGCGCGCGGCGATCGAGGTCGCCGACGGCACCGACATCCGCCTGCTGGTCCGCAGCGAATGGGCGGCGGGCCGAGCGCTGGACTACCTCATCGTCGATGAGGCGGGCTTCCTCGCTGCGGCGCACGTCGACCAGCTCGCCGAACTCGTCGATGACTGGCACGTCGACGTCTACTGCTTCGGACTGGCTACCGACTTCCGCACGCTGCTGCTGCCCGGCGCGAAGCGGCTGTTCGAACTCGCCGACGAGATAAACCCGGTACATGTCGAGGTGCTCTGCTGGTGTGGCCGGCCGGGGCAACTCAACGCGCGTGTCGTCGACGGGCGGGTCGTGCGCGAGGGCGACACAGTCGTGGTCGCCGACACCGCTGTCCGGCCCGACGCTCCGTCCATTCAGGTGCACTATCAGGTGCTCTGCCGAACGCATCACCGCCACGGCGACCTGGGCCCGGATTCCGATAGGCAGCAGCTGCGACTGGAGGTCTGAGCCCTGTCCCTGTGACTCAGCGGTGGCGCACCACGTCGAGCGTTGCCGCCGCACCGGCAAGAGCTCCCGCGATCGCTCCAGCGGTGGCGGCCTGCGCCGCCCAGCCACGAACCTTGCCCTCGCGCAGCGCGGCGACGAGCACCGCCGCGTCCACGGCGTCCGACACCGATCCGGCGAGCAGCCACGCGACGGCGCCGTCCTCGCGCGCGCAAGAGACCAGCGTTCCGGCGCCGAGGACCCCGTCCCGCGCCGCCGTCATGCGGGCCAGCCAGGTGGTTCGCCTGGCCGTGGCCGTGTCGAGCCCGAGCAGGCGCACCGACGCCACCGGCGCGGCCAGGAAGACCGCGCCGATGGCCAGGCGCCCCGCGCCCACCGAGAGCCCGATCGTGCGTGCCGAGGGCACGAATGTAGGCAGTGCGCGCTGTACGCGGCGGCGACGTGGTCGTGGCACGAATCGGGCTCCTGGCGGTTGTCGGGACGGGCTCGAGCTGGCATCGAACTGAGTCGGCCGTGGCGGGCTTGGTTTACCGGGTGGACGATCAGGGAATCATCACATAGCCCTGGTCGTTAATAGGGAGTAAGCATTTCGGCAAATCTTTCGTCCAGGAGGTGCCCACCATGGCAGATCGGACACTGCGGGGCAGCCGGCTGGGCGCGGTCAGCTACGAGACCGAATACGGCACCGAGCCTGCCCCCCGCAACATCAAGGCCTACCGCTGCCAGCGCGGGCACGTATACAGCGTGCCGTTCTCGGAAGAGGCCGACATTCCAACGACCTGGGACTGCCGCCTCGACGGCACCACCGGCGAACTGGTCGACGGCCCGGCGCCCGAGGCGAAGAAGGTCAAGGCCGTCCGCACGCACTGGGACATGCTCATGGAGCGGCGCACGATCGCCGACCTCGAAGTGGTACTCGCCGAGCGCCTCGACGTCCTGCGCGCGCGGCGCGGGCAAAAGAGCGCGTAACCGCTCTAACGCCGCGACGCTCGGCGCAGCGCCATGCGCACCTGCCGACCGCGGTGGTCGACGCCCCACTTGGTCACCCGCCACAACGCCTCGCGCACGATCGAACCGCTCATCTTGCTCTCGCCGCGCTCGCGCTCGGCAAAGGTGATCGGCACTTCGCTCACCCGGTAGCCGCCGCGCAACGCGCGCCAGGCCAGATCGACCTGGAAGCAGTACCCCTCGGACGCGACCGCGGCGTAGTCGATGCCCTCGAGCACCTCCCGGCGGTAGGCGCGGTACCCGGCGGTCGAGTCCCGCAGGTCGATGCCCAGGGCGATTCGCGTGTAGAAGTTGCCGCCGCGGGACAGGAACTCGCGGCGGCGCGGCCAGTTCACGACCGCCCCGCCCGGAACCCAACGCGAGCCGATCACCAGATCGGCGTGCTCGAGGGCTGCGAGCAGGCGCGGTAGCTGCTCGGGTGCGTGCGATCCGTCGGCATCCATCTCGACGAGCACGTCGTACCCGGCGTCCAGCCCCCAGTCGAAGCCGGCGATGTAGGCCGCGCCGAGGCCGCATTTGGAGCTTCGGTGCAGAACCTGCACCCTGCCGTCGTCGTCGGCCATCGCGTCCGCGATCTTGCCCGTGCCGTCCGGACTGCCGTCGTCGACGACGAGCACGCTGGCGGCGGGCACTGCGGCCAGGACGCGCGCGGTGATCGCTTCGATGTTGGGGCGCTCGTCGTAGGTCGGGATGATCACGAGTACGCGTGGCGCCGCAGCGGGCTCGGGTGGCGTCACGTGTGAACCATCTCCTCGGGGTTGGGCGCGGCGACCGGTTCGGCGCTGCGGCGGATGGGCGAGATGGACCACGCGAGCACGGCGAGCGCGAGCGCGGCGAGGACATACTCCGGTATCGCGCCGAGCCGGGTTGCCGGCGTCATGTCGGTGCGCAGCGGCACGCGCGCGAGGAGAATGGCCGGGCTGTACAGGGCGCCGGAGCGCTCCCGGATCCCGCCGTCCGGACCGATGACCGCCGACAGGCCCGTGGTGGCGACCTGCAGCACCGTCCGACCGTTCTCGACGGCCCGTAGCTGGCTCATCGCGAGCTGCTGGTAGGTCTCGGCGGTGTGCCCGAACGTGGCGTTGTTGGTCTGGACGACGACGAGCTTCGCGCCCGCGGCGACCGACGAGCGCACCAGACCGTCGTAGCCCACCTCGAAACAGATGACGTCACCGATCGGGTACGGTCCGCCCCTGACGACACCGTTGCCATTGCCGCCGACCATGTCCTGGCTGACCAGCTTGGCGTCGGAACTCACGAAGTTCGCCAGGCTGCGCAGTGGGATGTACTCACCGAAAGGCACCGGGTGCCGTTTGATGTAGGTGGCACCGGGTCCGGTGGTCGGCGACCAGAGGATGCCGGCGTTGCGGCGGTGCGTCGGGCCCGGTCCCTGCAGGATCGCACCGACCAGGACGGGCACGCCGATCGCCTTCACGGTGGCGTCGATGGCGCGGTACGCGGTGGCGTCCTGGAACGGGTCGACGTCGGAGGCATCCTCGGGCCAGACGACCAGGCTGGGCCGAGGCACGCTGCCTGCCTTGATCTGGGCGGTCAGCTTCCTCGTCTGCGCTATGTGGTTGTCGAGCACCTGGCGCGCGCGTTCCTCGAAGGCCAGACCCACCTCCGGCACGCTGCCCTGGATGAGCGCGACGGTTGTCGTACTGCCGTCTCGATCCGGCGCCGGGCCGAGCGGCCAGGCGAGTACAGCGCCGATCACCGGCACCGCGACCAGCAGTGCCGTTGCGAGCGCGACGGGATTCCAGCGTGCGGCGACGGCGTGCGCGACGGCGGCGGCGAGAGCGCCTCCGGCGAGGGCCACCGCGAAGCTCACCAGCGGTGCACCGCCGAGTGCGGCGAACCAGCGCAGCGGGGACTGGGCCTGGCTGAAGGCCAGCCGGCCCCACGGGAAGCCGCCGAAGGGCAGCCGGTCTCGCACCGCCTCCTGCAGCACCCAGGCCGTCGCGATCCATGCGGGCGCACCAGGCAGTCGTTGCACGAGCGGCAGCACTGCACCCAGTCCCGCCAGGAATACGGCCTCGGCCAGTGCGAGAATCAGCCACGGGACAGGGCCGACGTACACGCCGGTCCAGTGCAGCAGTGGCGCGAAGAAGGCCACGCCGTAGAGCAGCCCGAGCCATGCGCCGGTCCGGCTGCGGCGGCCGTGCACGGCCAGCGAGAAGGCGCCCACGCTGACGCCGGCCAAGGGCCAGAAACCGAAACGCGGAAACGCCAGGACGCCGACGAGTCCGGCGCCGACGGCGAGCAGTGCCGCCCACCGGGTGCGCAATGGCGCGGGTGCCCCGTCAGCGGTGCCGGCGGGGTCGCGGTGGGCGCGTCGCGGCAGCATTGGCTCAGTATCGCGGGGCAGGCGCGGACGACGGGGGTGTTTCTCAGCCACGGCGGAGACCGGCGTCGAAGTTCGTGCGGCCGCGTACGACCGCGTGCACACAATCGGGTAGCTCGAGGCCGGGCGACACGTCGGGCAGGCCAGACGCCGAGCTCAGCTCCCCCGCCCGCCACGCCGCGAACGTTGCCGGACTGCCCGGCGTGAGTACGCCCTCGCCGTCGCGGCCGGCGGCCCGCCACCCGGCCTGGGTGTGTGCGGCGAACGCCGAGCGCGGACTGATCGCCGCGCCCGGGTCGGACGGGTGCGCGGCGGCACGGACCGCGGCCCACGGCGCGAGCGGCGTGACCGGCGAATCGGAGCCGAATGCGAACGGTGCGCCCGCCGCGCTCAGTTCGGCGAAGCGATTCATCTCGAGTGCGCGGGTAGCTCCTAGCCGGTCGGCGTACATCCCCGCTGGACCGCCCCAGGTCGCGTCGAATGCCGGCTGCATCGAGGCGAGGAGCCCGGACCGGGCCAACCGGTCGGGGTCGCGCACCAGTTCCGCGTGCTCGATGCGATGGCCGGCGCCCCCGGTGCGGCCGAGTCGCGCCGTTACCAGGTCGACGGCGTCGAGAACTTGGTCGACCGCCGCGTCGCCGATGGCGTGAAACCCTGCCTGGAGGCCCGCCTCGGTGCACCGGACGATGTGCTCGGCGAGATCCGCAGTGTCGAAACGCAGCGCGCCGCAGGTCTCCGGGCGGTCGGTGTACGGCTCGTGCAGCGCGGCCGTGTGCGAGCCGAGAGAGCCGTCGCAAAACAGGTCACCGCCCGCGCCGAGGGCACCCAGCTCCCGGGCCGTCTCGACGCCGAACAGCTCGCCCCAGTAACCCACGACCTCGGGCAGCGGTTCCTCGCCGGCCAGCGCCAGCAGCCCGGCAAGGTCGTCGGCGCTTGAGATGGACGGGCCGGCCATCTCGTGCACGCAGCCGATTCCGAGCGACGCGGCGTGGCCCAGCGCGGCCCGCTGCGCGTCGCGGATCTGGGCGGGACGCAGGGCGGCGTGCGCGGCCGTACGCGCGGCGTCGTGCGCGTCGCGGGTCAGCCAGCCGTCGGTGCGGTAGCCGGCCAGCGCCGCGAGCCCGGACACGGCCGCCGCGAGCACGGAGGAAACGACGGCGGAATGCACATCGACCCGGGCGAGGTAGACCGAGCCGCCGTACGCGGCGCGGTCCAGTTCGGCCGCGGTCGGCGGGCGATGCTCGGGCCAGCGCGTCTCGTCCCAGCCACCGCCGAGGATCGGCCGGCCACCGCCGGTCCGGGCGGTCCGCTCGACGGCATCCAGGGCCGCCCGTAACGTGCCGCACCCGCTGAGGTCCAGCCCGCTCAGCGCTAGCCCGGTCGAGGTGGCGTGCACGTGCGAATCCACGAAGGCGGGCGTGACGAACGCGCCGGCGAGGTCGACGACGGTGGCCCCTGCGTGCTGACCGATGCCGTCCTGCTGCCCTATCCAGCTCACCGTGGCGTCCTCGACGAGCATCGCGCTCGCATCCCGGGCGGCAGGGCTGTAGATGCGGCCGTTGCGGTACAGGGTGCGCACGTCGACGAGTCTGCCAGTGCAGCGCTCGCTCCCTCGTGCGACGGCTGTTCCGTTGTGGTCAGCGGTGGCGGTAGCGTTTACAGTCCACCCACTGTTGGGGCGCACATGGTCGCGAGTATCGAGGACGTCGCCCGGCTGGCGGGCGTGTCGAACGCGACCGTCTCGCGCGCCCTGCGGGGTCTGCCGGACGTCGCCACAGCCACCCGCAACCGGGTGCTCGCCGCGGCCTCCGAGCTGAATTACATCGCCTCCCCGTTCGCCGCCCGGCTGGCCAGCGGGCGAACCGCGACGGTCGGCGTCGTCGTGCCATACATCAACACCTGGTTCTTTGCCGAGGTGATCGACACCGTCGAGACCGCGTTACGCAAGGACGGCTACGACCTCCTGCTCTACAACCTCGGCGACGAGGCCGGCCGGGACCGCTTCTTTGCCGTCATGCCGATGCGCAAGCGGGTGGACGCGATCCTCCTGGTCAGCCTGGTGCTGTCCGACGAGGAGTTCGATGCGCTCGGTGGCCTCCGCTCGCCGGTCGGGCTGCTCGGGCTCGAGCGGCCCGGCTTCCTGTGTTCCCGTATCGACGACGTCCGGGGTGCGCGCCAGGCCGTCGAGCACCTGCTCGCGCTCGGGCACCGGCGGATCGGCCTGATCGGTGGCGACACCGACGACCCGATGCGTTTCACCCCGCCGCTGCACCGGCGCGACGGCTACCGCGACGCGCTGCGCGACGCCGGCATTGATCTCGATCCGGAGTTGGAGGTGCTTGGTTACTTCACCGTCGACGGAGGCAGCGAGGCTACCGAAGCACTGCTGGCACTCCCCGACCGGCCCACCGCGATCTTTGCCGAGAGCGACGAGATGGCGTACGGGGTGCTACGGACGATCCGGCGCGCCAAGCTGCGGGTGCCGGAGGACGTCGCCGTCATCGGCTTCGACGACCAGGCCAACGCCGAGTTGATGGACCTCTCGACCGTGCACCAGCCCGTCGCCGAGCAGGCCCTTGACATCACCGTCCGACTGCTCGCGGCGATCGTCAACGGCGACGCGGATTGTGCGACCGTCGTGCTGCCGACCGAACTGGTCGTCCGCGGCAGCACCGAGACGGCGCGATCGGTCTACTGACTGCGTCGGCACGCTAGCGTCAGGGCCCGTGAGCGAGCTGATGCTGGTCGACGCGGCCAACCTGTACTTCCGGGCCTTTTACGGGCTGCCCGAATCGATCACTGCGCCCGACGGACGCCCGGTCAACGCCATCCGCGGCTACCTGGACATGACGGCGGCGCTGATCGAACGCCGTCGGCCGAGCCGCTACGTCGCCTGCCTGGATGTGGACTGGCGGCCGGCGTTCCGGGTCGCACTCGTCCCGTCCTACAAGGCACACCGGGTCGCGGTCGACGGCAGCGAGGAGGTGCCTGGCACCCTCGCCCCGCAGGTGCCCCTGCTGCTCGAGGTGCTGGGCGCGCTCGGCCTGGCCACGGCCGGCGCCGCGGGTTTCGAGGCCGACGACGTGATGGCCACGCTCGCGGTGCGCGACTCGGATCCGGTCGCGATCGTCAGCGGCGACCGTGACCTGCTCGCGCTTGCGAGCGACCGCATCACGGTCCTCTATACCGCCAAGGGCATCGCGAAACTCGAAGAGATGGGGCCGGCCGAGGTGCAGGCGCGCTACGGCGTGTCGGCCGAGTTCTACCCCGACTTCGCGGTGCTGCGCGGCGACCCGAGCGACGGCCTGCCCGGGGTCCCTGGCGTCGGAGAGAAGACGGCTGCGGCGCTGGTCGCTCGGTTCGGCCCCATCGAGTCGATCGTCGCGGCGGCCGAGACCGGTGACGACGGGTTTCCGGCCGGGGCGGCCGGCAAGGTGCTCGCGGCGCGCGACTACCTGGCCGTGGCGCCGGCTGCCGTGCGCGGCCGCACCGACGTGCCGATTCCCGTCCTCGACGATGTGCTGCCAACCCAGGCCAAGGACGCCGACCAACTCGCTGAGCTGGTCGGCATCCTCGGTATCGCCAGTTCGGTCAAGCGCGTGCAGGCCGCGATTGCCACAGCGCTCGCGGCCTAGTTCTTCGAAACCACGTACTTGCCGTCGTTGTTCGTCAACGTGACGGTGAACGTCGAACTCTGGTCGGCCGTACAGGTGAACGTCTTGCCCTTCTTGATCGTGTAGTCCTTGCCGCCATTGCACGTGACGCCCGACGCGCTGAAGTTGGTGCCGACGTACTTTTCGACCGCAGAGTGGCTCAGTTTCTTGGGGTACAGGGATGTCGGAATCTTGGCCACGAAGCTGACCACAACGAGGACGGCGATCAGGACGAGCAGGCCGATAACGGTGTAGAGCAGGCCCTTGCCCTTCTTCCTGGCCGGCCCGCCCGGCTGAACCGGGCCCGGGCCGTAGTCCGGGGCGCCGTAGGGCTGCTGGCCGTAGGCCGGGGCGCCGTAGGCCGGCTGTTGGGGCTGGCCGTAGGCCTGCTGCTCGCCGTACGCGGCTGGGGCGCCGTAGGCCG
>DAITQD010000093.1:0-10937 GCA_036833255.1 Jatrophihabitantaceae bacterium | reverse complement strand
GCTGCCCGGACGAGCGCCGACGACGAGGACGACGAAGTCGCCGGAACGTATGTGACCCCGCTCGTGCGCCGACTGGCGAGCGAGCACGGGATCGACTTAGGCGCCATCCACGGCACCGGAGTCGGCGGGCGGATCCGCAAGTCCGACGTGCTCACGGCCGCTGAGCAAGGCAGGCAGGAGGCCCAGGCACCCCCGCCCGCACCGGCACCGGCACCGGCACCGGCGAGGGCACCGGCGAGGGCACCGGCCCACGCCGCGCCGGCATCCACTCCGGCGGCCGCCGCGGCCGCCGCACCTGCCACTGCTGCGGGCACCGCACCAGCCGCCACAGCGGCACAGCGCGGCCGAGTCGAGCCGATGTCGCGAATGCGTCAGGTCATCGCCGCACGCATGGTCGAGTCGCTGCAGACCTCGGCCCAGCTCACGACGGTCGTCGAGGTCGACGTCACCAAGATCGCCCGGCTGCGTGCGCGGGCCAAAGGCGACTTCGAGGCCCGCGAAGGCGTCAAGCTCAGCTTCCTGCCGTTCTTCGCCGTCGCCGCAATCGAGGCGCTCAAGGCCCATCCGGTCGTGAACGCCTCCATCGACGTGGCAGCAAAGACGATCACCTACCACGACGCCGAGCACCTCGGCATCGCCGTGGACACCGAGCGCGGCCTCGCCGTGCCCGTCATCCACAATGCCGGCGACCTCAACCTGAGCGGGCTGGCGCGCAAGATCGCCGACCTGGCCGATCGGATGCGCGCGAACAAGATCAGCCCCGACGAGCTCGGGGGCGGCACATTCACCCTCACGAACACCGGCAGTCGGGGCGCGCTGTTCGACACGCCGATCATCAACCAGCCGCAGGTCGCGATCCTCGGCACAGGTGCAGTCGTCAAACGCGCGGTCGTGGTCGCGGACCAGAACCTCGGCGAGACGATAGCGGTGCGCTCGATGGTCTACCTCGCACTGTCCTACGACCACCGCATCGTCGACGGTGCCGACGCGGCGCGCTTCCTCGCCACGATGAAGGAACGCCTCGAGACGGGTGCGTTCGAACGGGCACTCGGCCTGGGCTGATGCGGGTCGTCCTCGCCGGGGCGTCCGGGCTGATCGGCACTTCGCTGCGCAAGTCGCTGAACGCTGACGGCCACGCCGTCGCCACGCTCGTCCGGCGTGACCCGTCGGGGCCTGACGAGGACCGCTGGGAACCGTCGCGCGGTCTGCTCGATCCGAACTTCCTCGACGGTGTCGACGCGGTGGTCTGCCTTTCTGGCGTGGGCCTCGGCGATCACCGCTGGACCGAGGAGTACAAGAAGCAGATCGTCTCCAGCCGCGTCGACAGCGTCGCCACGATCGCTCGGACGTTGACCGCGATTGACGGGCCGCGGGTGCTGATCGCCGCGTCTGCGGTCGGCTACTACGGCGACACCGGCGAGCGCGAGGCCGACGAGACGGCGCCGCGCGGTGCGGGCTTTCTCGCCGAACTGTGCCAGGACTGGGAGGCCGCGACGCGACCGGCCGAGGACGCCGGAATCCGCGTCGCGCACCTGCGCACCGGGCTCGTCCTGTCGGCCGACGGGGGGTTGCTGAAACGGCTGAAGCCGATCGTGCAACTGGGTGTCGCGGGGCGCCTAGGCGGCGGGCGGCAATTCATGCCGTGGATCTCACTGGCCGACGAGATCGGTGCCATCCGCTTCGTGCTTGAACGCGAGGTGAGCGGGCCGGTGAACCTGACCGGACCTGACCCGGTCCGCAATGCCGAGCTGATCGCGACGCTCGCGCGGTTGCTGCATCGGCCCGCGATCGTCCCGACACCCGGGTTCGCCTTGCGGATCGTGCTCGGCGAGTTCGCGCGGGACATCCTCACCGGGCAGCGCGCCGTGCCCACGAAGCTCCTCGACGCCGGTTTCATCCATCAGCACGCCGACGTTGAATCCGCATTGCGGTGGGCACTCGGTCGCTGATCACCGCCCGATAGCGGCAATGAGATAGCCCGACCCGTGCCGCGCCAGCATGATGTGCAGCGTCGCCGGGCCGGCGCCTGGAGCCCGAGCCTTCGCGGTGCCGGCGCACATCAGCGATGACTCGGCCAGCGTGGCGCTGACAGCCGCCTGCACCCGGTTGCCGCTGCGTGCGGTCACCCGGACGTGGTCATAGTTCGTGTACACCCCCACCAGCCGGCAGCCCGCAGGGACGAGCCGCTCGAGCAGCGCGGTGTCCTGACTGAGCAGCGGCCCAGGGAGGTAGACCTGGCCGAGGAGAGCGGTGTTGCGGCCGGCGAACGCCTGCTGGCGCCGCTCATCGAGCCGGGCCAGTACCGTGCTGACCCCGCTCGCGTCCAACGGAGCAGCGCTCCTGGCAGCCGGTGACGCCGAGGCCGGTGCCGCCGAGGCCGGCGGGGACACAGCGCCTCTGTTCAGCCCCCCGCCGCCGAGGGCGCTCGACGCGACCCCGGCCGCGGCCGCGAGTGTCAGCGCGCCCGCAGCCGCCGCCGCCCACCGGGGCGTTACCTTGCCCAGCGGCCCGCGACGGGCCCGGCGAGCGGGCAACGGGCGCGGCCGCGGCCGGACGGCGTGGGTCAGTAGCGGCGTCACGGTCGTCGGCGCAGCCCCGGTCGGACGATCGAAGCCGGGCCGGGCCGGATCAGCGCAAACCGCGTCTGGACCGGCGGATGCCGGGTCGGCACCGGCACCACGGCGATGCGCCCCAGTCGGGCGGCCCGGCATCGGGAGGGCCGGCGCGACCCGCTGCCGCCCGGCAGACAGCTCGACGGCGAGCGGGGTCCCCGCGTGGCGCAGATCCAGCGCGAACTCCGCGGCCGACCCGCGCAGCGATGGCTCGACCGACAGCGCGCGCGACAGGACCGCACGCATCGCCTCCGGGACATCCACGGCGGCGAGCAGCGCGTCGATGTCGCCGGTCTCGCCGGCCGCCGCCGACGCCAGCACCTCGGCCGGCGTGTCGCCGCGCCACAACGGCCGGCCCGTCAGCGCGTACAGCGTCACAGCGCCGAGCATGAAGACGTCGCTCTGCGGCCCCGGCACACAGCCCGCGGCCACAGCCGGATCGATGAAGGCGGGAGTGCTGTGTACCGGTGCGCCGTCGCCCAGCAGTCGCGCCACTCCGAGATCGGCAAGCATGGGCATCCCAGCCTCGGTGAAGAGCACATTCGACGGCGTCACGTCACCGTGCACGACGCCGGCGTTGTGGGCGTAGGCGAGCGCGGCACCCACTGGGGCGAGAGCCGTGATCGCCTCGCCCGGCGTGATCCGGCCGCGGGCGTCGACCAACTCGGCGAGCGTCCCGCCGGCCGCGAAGTCGAGGACGAGGACCAGGGCATCCCGGCTGGGCACCAGCTCGTGCAAACGGATCAGGTGGGGATGATCGAGTGTGGCGAGCAGGGCCGCCTCGGCCTGGGCAGCCCGCACCTGCGCGACGTCGTCGATCGCGATGCGCTTGAGTGCCACCGGCTCGCCCGTCGACGCGACTCGGGCCCGCCAGACCTCGCCCGACCCACCGAATCCGAGCAGGGCCTCGACCACATAGCCCGGCAGTTTCCAGCCGCTCATGGCTCCCGACACTAGGCGAGCCGGACCGACCGAACTGAGTTATCCACAACTGCGGAACCGGTGGATCCTGACCGCCGGCGGACAGCCAGGAGCCGCGATAGTTTTGCGATCATGACTGCCGACGCACCCACAGTTCTGGCCACCTCGGGTGGGATCGTCCCCGGCAACCGCATCCGCTGGGAGCTCGGCCCGCTCACCGAGTACGCGATCGAGCTCACCGGCGTGACCGGACGGCCGCCGCGCGTGTGCTTCCTCGCGACCGCCTTGGGCGACAACCCGTTCGTCCTCAGCTGCTTCTACGACGCCACCCAGCAGCGCGGCCTTGCCGCGTCGCACCTCGCGCTCTTCCCGATGCCCAACGTCGATGACATCCGCGGGCATCTGCTGGCACAGGACGTCATCTGGGTCTTCGGCGGCAGCGTCGCCGGGCTGCTCGCGATGTGGGACCTGCACGGCGTCGGCGCGGCGATGCGGGAGGCATGGCAGGCCGGCGTCGTCCTCACCGGTGTCTCGGCCGGCTCGATCTGCTGGCACGCCGGGGGCACCACGGACTCCTTCGGCCCCGACCTGCGGGCGATCACGAACGGCCTCGGTCTGCTGCCCTACTCCAACGGCGTGCACTACGACTCCGAGGAGCGCCGGCGACCGCTGTTCCAATCGCTGATCGCCGACGGCACGCTGCCGGCGGGCTATGCCACCGACGACGGCGTCGGGCTTCTCTACCGCGGCACCGACCTGGTCGAGGCGGTGACCGAGGTCGACGGCAAGGGCGCCTACTTCGTTGAGCGTGGCCCGGACGGGCAGGCGGTCGAGACCCGCCTCGATCCGCGCCGCCTCTAACCCCCGCCGTCGATCAACACGCTTTCAACATCCCCACAGCCATGCTGACGGGCTGTTGATCACGTGGGGTGAGGAGTTGCGACGAGATACGCCCGCAAGTCTCAGATGATCAAGAAGGTCGGCAGTCCTCCGAGCTGCTATTCGGCGCCGCTCGCCAGCTTCGACGGCCACCAGATACGCCGGCCGATGTCGTGGCTGAGCGCGGGCACCACGATCGAGCGCACCAGGATCGTGTCGAGCAGAACGCCGAAGGCGACGGCGAAGCCGAGCTCGGCCAGGAACACGAGCGGCAGCACGCCGAGCACGGTGAACGTCGCCGCCAGCACCACTCCGGCTGAGGTGATCACGCCACCGGTGACCGCCAGCCCGCGCAGGATGCCCGATCTCGTCCCGTGCCGCAGCGCCTCCTCGCGCACCCGCGTCATCAAGAAGATGTTGTAGTCGATACCCAGCGCGACGAGGAACACGAACACGAACAGTGGGAAGGACGGATCGGCGTTCACGAAGTGGAACACATGGTTGAACACCAGCGCGCTCACCCCGAGCGCGGCAGCGAACGAGATCACGACGGAAGCGATGAGCAGCAGCGGCGCGACGACAGCCCGCAGGACCAGCCCCAGCACGAGCAGGATCACGACCAGCACGATGGGGATGATCAGGTTTCGGTCATGCCGGGAGGCTTGCTGAGTGTCATAGATGACCGCCGTCTGGCCACCCACCAGCGCATGCGCCACCGGGATCGCATCGACCGCGGCGCGGATCCTCTTGACGGTGTCGGTTGCCGGTGCCGTGTCGTAGCGGTCCGTGAGAATGGCGTCGATGAGGATGCGCCCGCTCACCGGCGACACCCGCAGTGCCAGCGGAGCGCAGCCAGACGTCAGGTTCGGAACCTGCCCCGACTTGACGAGTTGCGCGATCTTGGCGAAGTCCGTGGCCACGCACACCGAGCCGGGCGGGGTGTCGACACCACGCACCTTCGCCACGGCGGTGAGCACCGCGTCGGTCTTCCCGACGGCAGCCGTGATGTTTGCCGGCGCTCCGGCACCCTGGTCGAAATTGCGGTCGAAGATTTTCTGGCCCTGCAGCGCGTCGGGGTGGCTGGTGAAGCTGTCGGTGACCGTCAGACCACCGGTCTTCAGCCCGCCGATCCCGCCGATGCAGACCAGCAACAGGGCCGTGCCGATCGCCCAGTGGCGTCGCGGATGCCGGCCGAGCGAAGCGGCGAAGCGCCCCCACATGCCATGGGTCGCGATGTCGGCCTGGTGATCGACGTGCGGCAACCGGGGCCAGAACACCCACCGACCGAACAGGACCAGGAACGCAGGCAGGAAGGTGAGCATCACCCCGACCGTGCAGGCGATGCCGATCGCGCACACCGGTCCGAGACTGCGGTCGGAGTTGAGCTCACCCAAGGTGAGACACAGCAGGCCGATGATGACGGTTGTCGCCGACGCACCGATGGCCGGCGCCGCCCCGCGCCAGGCCTTCGCCATCGCCGCGACCCGGCTGTCGAAGTTGTGCAGTTCCTCGCGGTAGCGGCTGATCAGAAGCAAGGCGTAGTCGGTGCCCGCACCGATGACCAGCACCGACAGGATGCCCTGGCTCTGCCCGTTCAGGGTCAGCACGTCGTGCTTGGCGAGCGGGTAGATGATCAGCGCCGCCGCGCCGAGCGCGAGGGTGGCGCTGAACAGCGGGAAGAACCACAGCACGGGGCTGCGATACACGACGAGCAGGATCAGGATGACCACGATGCCCGCGGCGATCAGCAGCGTGCCGTCGATGCCATTGAAGGAATCGACGAAGGCGACGAGCAGTCCGCCCGGGCCCGCACTGTGGATGACAAGGCCGCTCGGGGCGTTGGCACGCGCGGTGTCGATGACTTTCTTCTCGACCTTGGACAGATCGGCGCCGTCGACGCTGACGTCGCCGTTCTTGCCGATCAACGGCACCGCGATGTTGGCGACCTTGCCGCCGTCGGCGAACGCCGGCGGGCGCACCTGGTCGCCAGCGACGCCGTCAATGCCGCGCATAGCCTCCGCGTCGGCGGCGATCTTCGCCTTGTCGGCCGCGGTGAGTCCGGTCGTGCGCTGGTAGACCATGAAGCCCGGAATGGTCTGTACCGGCTCGAACTTCTGCGCCTCGGTGTTGACCTTCGTCGACTCGGCGGAGTTGGGCAGGTAGGCGGCCTGGTCGTTCTTCTGCACCTGCGCCAACTTGCCCTGGAATGACCCGCCGGCGGCGCCGAACAGGAACCAGAACACCGCGAGCGCTGCGATGACGTAAACCCCGCGTGACCGCCGTGGCACGCTGGGCGGTGCGACGCCCGACTCGTCAGTGGTCAGTTCCGTCCGACTCACTGCACACACCCCCGTGATCCGCCTGGCACCCGCCACCGTATAGGCAGGTCACCCTGACGTGCGCCAGCATTCACTCGCGTAATCTGGGTCTCGTGGACGAGCTGCGCATGATCCGGGCCGGGCTGGTGCCCTACGAGCAGGCGTGGCAGCGTCAGCGCGAGTTGCATGCCGCCGTCGTCGCGGGCACCGCACCCGACACCGTGCTGCTGCTCGAGCATCCGCCTGTGTACACGGCGGGACGCCGCACCGAGGCATTCGAGCGGCCGTCCGACGGGACGCCCGTGATCGACGTCGACCGCGGCGGCAAGATCACCTGGCACGGCCCGGGGCAGCTGGTGGGGTATCCGATCGTGCGGCTCCCGCACCCAATGGACGTCGTTGCCTACGTCCGTCGCGTGGAGGGCGTACTCATCGACGTCTGCGCCGACCTGGGTGTGCCGACCGGTCAGGTCGACGGCCGCAGCGGGGTGTGGCTGCCCGCCGACGAAACCCGCCCCGAACGCAAGATCGCCGCGATCGGCATCCGCGTCGTGCGGGGGGTCACCCTGCACGGCTTCGCGATCAACTGTGACCCCGACCTGACCTGGTTCGACCGCATCGTGCCATGCGGGATCGCCGACGCGGGCGTGACGTCACTGGCGGTTGAGCTCGACCGCGACGTGCCCGTTGACGAAGTGCTGCCTATCGTCGAGCGACGGCTGCCGGCTCTGCTGCATGTCGCGGCGGCGGTCTGATCCTTCGGTGGGAAGACACGCCAAGGCCGTCGACGGCCGATCGCGCCTCGCCCGCGCCAGCGCGCTCGTGCTCATCTGGGCCGGTGGTCTGGCTGCCGGATTCTTCGCGTTGCTCAGCATGGCAACGCGCTACACCAGCTGCGGCGCGAGCGCGCACGGCCTGGCCTGCCGACCCGCCGGGACGGCCGTCGGCGCCACGATCGTGCTCGGCGTCATCGCGACCGTCACCGCCGCGACGGTGCTCACTCACGACTGCGGGCCGCGCCGGCTCACGGCATGCGGCGTGCTCGGGGTCACTGCGCTCGTGGCCTGCTACCTGGGCGCGCACGCCCTGCTCGACACCGCCTGACCGGTCGGTCGGGTCGGCGCATTGCTCGGCGTAGGCTCGTTCGGTGACTGCAGTCCGAACCGACACCACCGCACCCGACGGCCGCCGGCTGCTGCGCATCGAGGCGCGCAACGCCGCGACCCCCATTGAACGCAAGCCGGAGTGGATCAAGACCCGGGCCAAGATGGGTCCCGAATACACCGCCCTCCAGGCGTTGGTGAAGCGCGAGGGCCTGCACACCGTCTGCCAGGAAGCGGCCTGCCCGAACATCTACGAATGCTGGGAAGACCGCGAGGCGACCTTCCTCATCGGTGGCGATCAGTGCACCCGGCGTTGCGACTTCTGCCAGATCGACACCGGCAAGCCCGAGGCGCTCGATCGCGACGAGCCGCGCCGGGTCGCCGAGAGCGTTCAAGCGATGGGCCTGCGCTACGCGACGATCACCGGAGTCGCCCGCGACGACCTGCCCGACGGCGGCGCGTGGCTCTATGCCGAGACCGTGCGCCAGATCCATCAGGTCAACCCGGGCACCGGCGTGGAACTGCTCGCGCCCGACTTCAACGCCGTGCCCGAACTGCTCGCCGAGGTCTTCGCCAGCCGGCCAGAGGTGTTCGCGCACAACATCGAGACGGTGCCGCGGATCTTCAAGTCGATCCGCCCGGGCTTCCGCTACGAGCGCTCGCTCGACGTCATCCGAATGGCACGCGCCGACGGCCTGGTCACCAAGTCCAACCTCATCCTCGGCATGGGCGAAGAGCGCGACGAAGTCACGACCGCTCTGCGCGATCTCTATGGTGCGGGTTGTGAGCTGATCACGATCACCCAGTACCTGCGGCCCTCACCGCGCCACCATCCGGTCATCCGCTGGGTCAAACCGGATGAGTTCGTCGAGATGCGCGAGGAGGCCGAGGAGATCGGCTTCGTCGGCGTGATGAGTGGACCGCTCGTTCGCTCGTCCTACCGCGCCGGACGCCTCTACCAACAGGCCACCGCCGCGCGCGTCTGAGCGTGGCGTCAGTGCCAGGTCGTCCCGTACTGGACGTCGGAGGACCAGACGCCCTGGTACCTGATCCCGTCCTGCGGGGTGGCCGCCGCGTACTGCATCCCGTTTCCGGCGTAGATCGCGATGTGGTACGCGCTTGCACCGGATAGGTAGAAGACGAGATCACCGGCCCTGGCCTGCGTCACGGGAATGAGCCGGACCGCGTGGCGCTGCTGCTCCGCCGTTCGCGGCAGGCTGGCGACATTCGTCACCCGGTAGACGTACTGCGTGTAGCCCGAGCAGTCGAACCCGGTGACCGGCGACGTGCCGCCGGAGACGTAGGGAGTCTTGCCGACGTACTTCTTGGCCTCGGTGATGATCCGTGCGCCCGCTGTGGCCACGATCATCTGCGTCACATTCCGCGACGCCACGTTCGGGCCGGTGGCGTTGTACGGCCGGATCATGACGGACTTCGCACCGGCACTGGCGGTGAAAGTCACGTGGAAGCCGTGTTTGCCGGTCAGATGGTGCGCGGCGTTGATGTCGGGTCGGCTGACGTCGGCGAGTGTGACGAGGATCCGCCGACCGTCGACCCACACGCTGACGTGCACCGAGACCGACCGCCGGTCGGTGTCCGCCGCCCAGCCCGCGATCGCGATCACGTGCGTCGCGCTGGACTGATGGGCCGCCTCGACGTAGCCGATCAGGTGCGCTGTGGCCGCCGTCGCCGGAGCCACGGGCAACAGCGCCGCCGCGACGGCTGCACTCACCAGAACGAGCAGGGCGCGCATTGCTCGGCACGGTCCGGGCACAGCCATAGAGGTTCCTTCTTAACAGTTATCTAACAAGATGTCTCTTCGGGAGTATGCGGAACAAATCGGAATCTGCCAAATCGCAGCCCGGTAACGGCGCAGCGTCCGACGCCACGTCGGCCGCGGTGCCCGGCCATCTATCCTTGCCGCATGGCGAAATCCGGTGGGCCGAGTAAGCCCGTGAAACTGACTCGAGCCGACAAGAAGGTAGTTCGCACCGCCAAGCGCCAGTCGCGACGCGAGACGTGGCGCAACATGCGTCAGGCGTTCAGCCTGACGCGGAAAAACGACCCCAAATTCTTGCCTTACCTGGTGATATTCGGTGTGCTCGCGGGCGCGCTTGTCTATCTGCTGGGCTTGTTGCTGATCGGCTCGACGGTCCTGCCGATCCCGTTCGCCGTCCTCGCCGCACTGGTTGCGGCGATGTTCGTCTTCAGCCGCCGCGCCCAGCGCTCGATGTTCACCCAGGCCGAGGGGCAGCCCGGCGCGGCCGGCTGGATGTTGCAACAGCAACTGCGCGGCGACTGGCGGCTGACCCAGGCGGTGGCGGGGACCACCCAGCTCGACGCGGTGCACCGAATGGTCGGCCGTCCGGGCATCGTGCTGGTCGGCGAGGGCGCCCAGCATCGGGTGCGTGGCCTGATGGCGCAGGAGAAGAAGAAGGTCTCGCGGATCAGCGGCGCCACCCCGATCTATGACGTCATCGTGGGCACCGGCGAGGGCGAGCTGCGTCTGGGCAAGCTCAGCCGCTACCTGGTCAAGCTACCGACGAACCTGTCCAAGCAGGAGGTCAACGCGCTCGACAAACGCCTGGCCGCACTCGGCGGCGCCCGCAGCCCGCTGCCGCAGGGACCGCTGCCGCCGGGAGCGAAGATGCGCAACATGCAGCGCGCCGTGCGCCGCAAGTCGTGAGTTCGGTGAGCGCGCCGCAGTCCTTCCGGGGCGAACGCCTGGGGCTCCCGGAGCAGGGCACAAGTTCGCTCGCCACCACCGGCCAGCGCCTCGGAGCCTTCGTCGTCGACGCGCTGGCCTCGAGCCTGGTGGCTGCGCTGTTCGTGCAGTCCGCAGCTGGGCGGGGCGCCGGCGGGCACCTGCCCGGTTCGTGGAGCCTCATCCCGTTCGCGATCGACTACATCGTCGGCACGCTGGTCGCCGGCCGCACGCTGGGCATGTACCTGTTCGGCCTGCGCCTCGTGCGCGTCGACCGCGTCGCCGCAGTCGATCCGTTCCGGGCCGTAGCCCGCACGGCACTACTGCTGCTGTTCCTGCCGGCCGTCATCTGGGATCGCGACGGGCGCGGCCTGCACGACCGGTTCACCGACACCGCCGT
>DAITQD010000092.1:0-11145 GCA_036833255.1 Jatrophihabitantaceae bacterium | reverse complement strand
ACGACCTCACTCGTCGTAGTCGACGGTCACCTCATCGGTAACCGGTAACGACTGACACGTCAGCACGAACCCCGCATCGAGCTCCTCCTGCTCGAGGGCGAAGTTACGACGCATGTGCACCTCGCCGTGGGTGACCTTCGCCCGGCAGGTGCCGCAAACGCCGCCCTTGCATGCGAACGGCAGGTCCGTACGCACGTGCTGCGCCGCGTCGAGGATCGGCACGTCGCGCGACAGCGTCAGCGGAGTCGCCCGGCCGTCCATGACGACGGTGACCACCGCCGTCGGTCCCGTCGGTCCTGCGTCGCTGTGTACCGCCGGCGGCGGTGCGATGTCTTCGACGTAGAACAGTTCCCGGTGCACCCGGGTGGCATCGACGCCGCGCTCGAGCAGCAACGCGCGAGCCGTCTGGACCATCTCGAACGGTCCGCACAGCCACCAGTGATCAACGGCGTCGACCGGGATCAGCGCGTCGACCAGGGCGGCCAGCCGTTCCTCGTCGAGGCGGCCGCTGAGCACGTCGGACTCGCGCGGCTCGCGGGAAAGCACGTGCACCAACTCGAAGCGCGCCGGGTAGCGATCCTTCAGGTCGGCCAGCTCGTCGGCGAACATGACGGTGTCGCTGCGCCGGTTGCCGTAGATGAGTGTGACTGTGCTGTCCGGGTCGGCGAGGACCGACGCCGCGATCGACAGCAGCGGCGTGATGCCCGAGCCGGCCGCGACCAGGACGTGCCGGGCGGCGGTGCCGAGCGTCGGTGTGAACGTGCCGGTGGGCGGCAGCACCTCGACGGTGTCGCCAGCACGCACCTGGCGCACCAGCCACTGCGAGACGTGACCGCCGGCGACCTCGCGGACCCCGATACGGGGACGGGCTCCGGCGGGCGCGCAGATCGAGTACGAACGGCGCTCGTCGCGGCCGTCGACCGCACGGCGCACGGTCAGCGATTGGCCCGGACGGAAGGTGAACTCGGCGCTCAACTCAGGTGGAATGTCGAAGGTGACGGCGACCGCGTCGTCGCAGAGCCGGTCGACGTCGGTGACGCGCAGCTGCGCGAATGCGGTGGCCATCAGTGCGCCTTCACGTGTTCGAACGGTTCGCGGCAGGCACGGCAGCGGTGCAGCGACTTGCAGGAGGTGGCACCGAACTGCGATAGCAGCTCGGTGTCGGCCGACCCGCACAGCGGGCAGGCGACGAGTGGCGGGGGCGCACCGAGCGTCAGCGGAACCGGTCCGGGTGCGCGGCGCGGCGCGGGACCCGGTGGCGCGATGCCGTGCTCGGCCAGGACGCGCCGCCCGCGCTCGGTGATGTCGTCGGTCGTCCACGGCGGGCTGAGAACGGTGCGCACGTCGACGTCGCGGTAACCGGCCGCGCGCAGCCGGGCGGCGAGGTCGGTCCGCATCTCGGCCATCGCGGGACAGCCCGAGTAGGTCGGGGTGAGCTCGACGACGACCCGCGCGCCCTCGACGCGCACGGCGCGCAGCACACCGAGGTCGTGCAGCGTGAGCATCGGTAACTCGGGGTCGGTCACGGTTTCCGCTACCGCCCGCGCGTCGGCAAGGATGGCCGTCACCGGGGCCCCCGCGAAATCGTGGAGGAACGGAGCGATTTCATGGGGTTGTTCACCATGTCGCCGTGGGGTGCGCCCGGGCCACGGCCTGCAGGTCGGCGAGCAGCTCGGTGAGGGCTTCGGTGTGATTGCCCTCGCGCCCGACGGCACCCGTCACCCCGCCGGATTGCCCGGGCTCGGCGAGGGTCGCCGTCGCGAGCACCTGGCTCATGACGCCATGCACCTCGATTCGCAGCGCGTCGAGCACGACCGGCAACTCGTCCCCGGCGAACAGCTCGGGTAGGTAGCCCCAGACCCATCGCACGGCATCCTGCATTCGCAGGTGGGAGAGCTCAGTGCCGTCGCCGAGGCGGACGACCCAGCCGGCCGCGTACTCGCGGTGGTAGGTCAGCTCGGTGGCTCCCTTGGTCGCAATGGCCGCGAGCACCGGGTCCGGCGAGCCGGCGAGCCGGGTCAGCTGAGCGAGACGCCAGGTGGCGAAGACGAACAACCGGGCGATGGCGAGGGCGAAGTCGCCGTCGTCGGCCGCCTCGGCGAGCTGGACGTTGCGAAACCCGGACGGGTCGCGGAAGTAGGCCAGGGCGTCCTCGTCCGGGATGTGCGCCGGGGCGCCGGCGGGGCGCAGCGATGCGTCGGCCTGCGCGGCCCGGCTCAGCAGCAACCGGGCCTGCCCCAGCAGGTCGAGTGCGATGTTGGCCAGTGCCACGTCGTCTTCGAGCTCCGGCGCGTTGCTGCACCAGCCCGCGAGGCGCTGCGACATGACGAGCGCGTCGTCGCCGAGCGCAAGGCACTGCAGGCCAAGGGCTTGCGCGTCGACGCCGGCGGGCACGGTCGTGTCGACACCGGCGAGTGGGTCGTCGAAACCGGTGCCGAAGGCCCAGCGTTCCTCGCCGCCGTGGGCATCCGTCAGCGACTCGTAGGCGTTGTCGTCGCTGTGTGTGTCGTCGGTCATCACATGTGCGGCACGTCGTCGGGGATGGCGTAGAAGGTCGGGTGCCGATAGACCTTGTCGCCACTCGGTGCGAAGAACGGGTCCTTTTCGTCGGGGCTGGATGCGGTGATCGAGTCGGCGCGTACGACCCAGATGCTCACGCCCTCGTTGCGGCGCGTGTACAGGTCACGGGCGTGGTGCAGCGCCATGTCGGGGTCGGCGGCGTGCAGCGAGCCGACGTGCACGTGGTTGAGGCCGCGCTTGCCGCGCACGAACACTTCGAACAGCGGCCAAGTCTTCTGCAGATCGCTCATCGATCTCGGTCCCCCTCCCCCGCTTTGACCCCGCCAGCGTCGCTGGCGGGCCGGTCTTGCGACGCTGGCGGGGTCAAAGGCGAGTGTTTGGCGGCGTGGGCCATGGCGGCGTCGCGGACCCAGGCACCGTTTTCCTGTGCCGCGCGGCGGTGCGTGATGCGTGCGGCGTTGCACGGGCCGTCACCGCCGACGACCCGCTTGAACTCCGCCCAGTCGGGCTGGCCGAAATCATGCGCGCCACGGTCGGCGTTCCAGCGCAGCGCCGGGTCGGGCAGCGTCACGCCGAGCGCCTCGGCCTGGGGCACCGACATGTCGACGAAGCGCTGGCGCAGTTCGTCATTGGTGTGCCGCTTGATGCGCCAGCGCATCGATTGCGCGGTGTTCGGCGAATCCGCGTCGGGTGGCCCGAACATCATCAGCGACGGCCACCACCACCGGTTCGTGGCGTCGCGCACCATCTCGCGCTGTGCCTCCGAGCCGCGCATCATCGTCAGCAACAGCTCGTAACCCTGCCGCTGGTGGAACGACTCCTCCTTGCAGATACGTACCATCGCCCGCGCGTAGGGCCCGTAGGACGATCGGCACAGCGGCACCTGGTTGCAGATCGCCGCGCCGTCGACGAGCCAGCCGATGACGCCCACATCGGCGAACGTCAGCGTGGGGTAGTTGAAGATCGACGAGTATTTCTGCGCACCGCTGATCAGCCGCTGCGTCAGGTCGCCGCGGTCGACGCCGAGCGTCTCGGCGGCCGAATACAGGTACAGCCCGTGGCCGGCCTCGTCCTGCACCTTCGCGAGCAGGATCGCCTTGCGGCGCAGGGACGGCGCGCTCGAGATCCAGACCCCCTCGGGCTGCATGCCGATGATCTCGGAATGGGCGTGTTGTGCGATCTGACGCACCATCGTCTTTCGGTACGCCTCGGGCATCCAGTCCCGCGGCTCGATGCGCCGGTCGTGGGCGATGACCTGCTCGAACTCGCTCTCCATCTCAAGCGCGGCCGTACTCATTTCTCGACCAGCGTCAGGACGTCGTACTTCGCAACCGACGAGCCGTCCTGCTTGGTGACGTCTGCGTCCCAGCGCACCTCGCCGTACTCGCCGTCGCGTGGATTGATCCGCTTGCAGGTCAACGTCACCGTCAGCTCGTCGTCCGGGTAGACGGGCGTGAGGAAACGCAGGTTCTCCAGCCCGTAGTTGGCCAGAACCGGTCCGGGCGCGGGATCCACGAACAGGCCGGCGGCGAAGGAGACGATCAGGTATCCGTGCGCCACCCGGCCGTCGAAGAATGGGTTCGCGGCAGCGGCCACGTCGTCCATGTGGGCGTAGAACGTGTCGCCGGTGAACTCGGCGAAGTGCTCGATGTCGGCCAACGTGACCTGACGCGGGCCAGCGACGACGCTGTCGCCGACCCGCAGCTCGGAGAGGTGCTTGCGGAACGGATGCGTGCCATCGCTTTGGCGCTGCGTTCCAGGCACCCATCGCCCGGTGATCTTAGTGAGGGTCGCCGGACCAGCCTGCACCGCAGTGCGCTGCATGTGGTGCAACACGCCGCGCATGCCCCCCATCTCCTCGCCACCTCCGGCGCGACCCGGGCCGCCGTGCACGAGCGCGGGCAGCGGCGAGCCGTGCCCGGTCGACTCGGCGGCGTCGTCGCGGTCGAGCACGAGTAGGCGCCCGTGCCACGGCGCGGCGCCCAGCACGACCTCGCGCGCGAAGTCGGCGTCGGCGGTGACGACGGAGCCGACGAGGCTTCCCTGGCCGCGCGCCGCGAGCTCGATGACCTGCTCGGTCGACGTGTAGGGCAGCAGCGTCGACACCGGACCGAACGCCTCGACACTGTGGACCTCGTCGCGGTGTGGCTCGTCGCAGCGCAGCAGGATCGGCGAGAGGAACGCGCCACGTTCGGCGTCCGCGTCGAGCACGTCGACGTGTTCGGGGTCGCCGAACACGATCTGGCCCGCGTCGCGCAGCGCCTTGAGCGATCGGCGCACCTCCTCGCGCTGCTCGAGGCTGGCGAGCGCCCCCATCCGCACAGCGGGGTTGGCGGGATTACCGATCACCACTCCGGCGAGCCGGGCGCTGACAGCATCAGCGACGGCGTCGGCCACCGCGGCGGGGACGAACGCCCGGCGAATGGCGGTGCATTTCTGCCCGGCCTTGACGGTCATCTCCCCGACGAGCGCCTTGACGTACAGGTCGAACTCGGGCGTGCCGGGCACCGCGTCCGGGCCGAGGATCGAGCAGTTCAGCGAGTCGGCCTCGGCGTTGAATCGCACCGCCCGCGACACGACCGTCGGGTGCGTGCGCAACTTCGCCGCCGTCGACGCGGAGCCGGTGAACGAGACCAGGTCCTGCTCTGTCAGGTGGTCGAGCAGGTCTCCCGCGCTGCCCGCGACGAACTGCAGCGTGCCTTCGGGCAGCAGCCCGGACTCGACGATCATCTCGACCATCCGCGCGGTGAGGTACGCGGTCTGGCTGGCCGGCTTGACCAGGGACGGCACGCCCGCGAGGAAGGCGGGGGCGAACTTCTCCAGCGGCCCCCATACCGGGAAGTTGAAGGCATCGATCTGCACTGCAACGCCGCGCTTGGGCGTCAGGATGTGCTGCCCCACGAACGTGCCGCCCTTACTCAGCGCTTCGACGTCGCCCTCGAGGTAGACCGATTCGTTGGGCAGTTCGCGCTTGGCCTTGCTGGCATAGGCGAGCAGCACGCCGAAGCCGCCGTCGATGTCGAACTTGGAGTCGCCGAGCGTGGCCCCGGTTCGGGACGACAGAGCGTAGAGCTCCTCGCGGTTCTCGCGCAGCAGCGAGCCGACGGCCTTGAGCAGGGCGGCCCGATGGTGGAAGGTCAGCTCACGCAGCGCCGGGCCGCCGACGCGCCGGCCGTGGTCGAGCGCTGCCGCGAAGTCAAGGCCGGTCGAGGACACCAGCGCGACCTCGTCGCCGGTGACCGCATCGTGCAGCGGCACCCCTTCGTCGGTAGCCGTGAACCATGATCCCTCGACGTAGCTGCGCAGCAGCGGCATTCAACGACTCCTCTTGACAGCACCTGGCGGGTAAAGTCCATTATTAACCGACCGTTTGGTCAGTTTCAAGGGGTATGGCATGGATTCGGTGGCGCGGATGCTCGAAGACGACGCTGCCTCGCGGGCGTTGGCGATCGAAGTGGTCGACGCCGCCGACGGCATCGCCACCGCTCGCATGCGGGTGCGCGAGGACATGGTCAACGGGCACGGCATCGTCCACGGCGCGTTCGTCTTCGCGGTCGCCGACACCGCGTTCGCCTGCGCCTGCAACAGCCACGGCCCGGTCACCGTCGCGGCTGCCGTCGACATCACCTTCGTGGCGCCCGCCCGCGCCGGCGACCTGCTCGAAGCTCGCGCCGAGGAACGTACCCGCTTCGGCCGTAGCGGCATCTACGACGTCACCGTGCGCCGGGGCACGGACGTGATCGCCGAGTTCCGCGGCACGAGCCGCACCATCGAGCGGCCGAGCGCATGACCCGGCTGGGTACTGCGCCGCGACCCGAGGAGCTCGACGCCGGCGAACGGATGACCCGCGCCGAACTGCTCGCAATGCAGCTGGAACGGCTGCAGGAGACGCTGGCACGCAGCTACGAGAAAGTGGCCCACTACCGCGCCGCGTTCGATGCGGCTGGGGTCACACCCGCCGACTGCCGATCACTCGGCGACCTCGTCCGCTTCCCGTTCACGACCAAGCTCGATCTGCGCGACAACTACCCCTTCGGCATGTTCGCCGTGCCGCGCACGGACGTCCGCCGCATCCACGCTTCCAGCGGGACGACCGGCCGGCCCACCGTGGTCGGCTACACCCAGCGTGACCTGGACACCTGGGCTGAGCTGATGGCCCGCTCGATCCGCGCGGCGGGCGGGCGCCCTGGCGACATCGTGCACGTCGCCTATGGCTACGGCCTGTTCACCGGCGGCCTGGGCGCGCACTACGGTGCTGAACGCCTCGGCTGCACCGTCGTCCCGATGTCGGGCGGCATGACGCCGCGTCAGGTGCAGCTCATCCACGACTTCGAGCCGTCGATCATCATGGTCACGCCTTCGTACATGCTTGCGATGCTCGACGAGTTCGAGCGGCAAGGTTTCGATCCGCAGGCATCGCCCTTGAAAGTAGGTATCTTCGGCGCCGAACCGTGGACCGAGGAAATGCGCGCCGAGATCGAGGACCGTCTCGACATGCACGCCGTCGACATCTACGGCCTGTCCGAGGTGATGGGCCCGGGCGTCGCGCAGGAGTGCGTCGAGACGAAGGACGGCTTGCACATCTGGGAGGACCACTTCTTTCCGGAGGTGATCGACCCGACCACCGGCGACGTGCTGCCCGACGGCGAGCCCGGCGAGCTGGTGCTCACCTCGCTCAGCAAGCAAGCGCTGCCGATCATCCGGTACCGCACGCGCGATCTCACCCGACTGCTGCCCGGCACGGCGCGGCCCGCGTTCCGACGCATGGCGAGGATCGCCGGACGCACTGACGACATGATCATCCTGCGCGGTGTGAGTGTCTTTCCCACCCAATTGGAAGAGATCGTGCTGCGCACCGATGGCCTCGCGCCGCACTTCCAGGTGGTGCTCACCCGCGACGGACGTCTGGACGCCTTGACGGTCCGCGTCGAGGCTCGGCCGGACTGCCCGCCGGATCGTCGCGGCACCGCCGCGGCAGAGGTGGCCGGCGCCGTCAAGAACGGCGTCGGGGTCACGGTGCTCGTCGAGGTGCTCGACCCGGACACCCTCGAACGCTCGATGGGCAAACTGCAGCGCGTCATAGATCACCGCGAGTCACGGTGACGACGGTCAAACGGGGCAGGCCAGGTTATGACTTGGACTCCCTCCTCCGGGTGGCAGCCGTGACGTTCACCGAGCGCGGCTACGACGGCACGTCGATGGAGGATCTGGCCCGCAAGCTGGGCATTAGCAAGTCCGCGATCTACCACCACGTCAGCGGCAAGGACGAGTTGCTGCGACTGGCCACGGACCGCGCGCTGGACGGGCTAACTGCGGTCGTCGACGAGGCTGCCGCGGTCGAGGGCCGCGCGATCGACCGCCTCGAGCACGTCGTGCGGCGCAGCGTCGACGTCCTGCTCGACGAGTTACCGTTCGTCACGCTGTTGCTGCGGGTGCGCGGCAACACCCCGGTCGAGCGGCGCGCGATCACCCGCCGGCGTGAGATCGACCACGCGATCAGCGCACTGGTCGCGCAAGCCGAGGCAGCGGGCGACGTGCGCCCGGACGTCGACCCCGCCCTCACCGCACGGCTGCTGTTCGGCATGGTGAACTCGCTGGTCGAGTGGTACCGACCGTCGCGCACCGGGGCCGACCGAGCCGAGCTCGCCGACGCCATCTGCAAGATCGCGTTCACCGGCCTGCGCCAGGCCTGACCGTCCGCCGCGCGAAGTTACCGGTGAGTACGGCATGCTGAACGGCATGACCAAGTGGCACCCGATGCAGCCCTGCGACGAGACATTCTTCGCGACCGCGCCCTACGTCTACCGCTTTCCCATCGACCTGCCCGTCCCGCCCGAGCGGGTGTGGGAATCGCTCACCTCCGAGCGCAGCGTCTCCGCGTGGGGTCCGGGCGTGCAGACAGTCGAATGGAGCTCGCCACGCCCGTTCGGAATCGGCACGACTCGCACCGTCACACTGCCGCTGCACTCAATGACCGCGCACGAGCAGTACTTCGTGTGGGACGAGGGCAAGCGGCACGCATTCTTCCTTCGCGAGGCCAATCGAGGCTTCCTGCGTCGAATGGCCGAGGACTACCTCATCGAGCCGAGTCCGTCCGGTTGCCGCTTCACCTGGACGTTCGCGATCGAGCCATTGCCCAAGACACGGGGGCTCCTCACCATCGGCAGCCCGATCAACCGGCTGGCGTTCGGCCGGATGGCACGCAGTTCCAAGAGCTACTTCGCCAAGCACCCGTCGGCCGACTAGCCGGGCCTTACCGGCTGAGTTCCCGTGATCATCTAGTCGCTGCGGCGATATACGACCAGAACTCCTAGATCACGCACCCGTGGCGGGTTACTTGGCCGCGGCCAGTCAGCGGGTCGCTTCGGCGGCGGCGCGGCCGGCGGTGCGGCCGCCGAAGATGCAGCCGCCCAGGAACGTGCCCTCCAGCGACCGGTAGCCGTGCATGCCACCGCCACCGAAGCCGGCGACCTCCCCGGCCGCATACACGCCGGGCAGCGGCTCGCCGGAGGCCTGCAGCACCCGCGAGGAGAGGTCGGTGTTCAGGCCGCCGAGCGTCTTGCGGGTCAGGATGGACAGGCGTACCGCGATGAGCGGGCCGGCCTTGGGGTCGGTGAGCTTGTGCGGCGACGCGACCCGGCTGATCTTGTCCGGCAGGTAGGAGCGGGCCTGGCGCAGCGCTGCGATCTGGAGGTCCTTCGTGTAGTGGTTGTCCATCTCGCGGTCCCGGCCGATGATCTCGCGGCGCACCGTCTCCGGATCGAGCAGTGGGGTGTCGGTCACCTTGTTCATCCGCGCGATGAGCTCGTCGAGGGTGTCGGCCTGTACGAAGTCGACGCCCTTATCGAGGAAGGCGCGCACCGGCGGCGGCATGCCGGCCCGCACCCGGTCGATCACCTGACGCACGCTCTTTGCGGTCAGGTCGGGGTTCTGCTCCGAGCCCGAGAGCCCGAACTCCTTACCGATGATCTTCTTCGTCAGCACGAACCAGGTGTGGTCGTGACCGGTGGTCATGATGTGTTCGAGCGTGCCCAGTGTGTCGAAGCCCGGGAACAGCGGCACCGGGAGCCGATTGCCCACCGCGTCCAGCCACACCGACGACGGCCCGGGCAGGATTCGGATGCCGTGGTTCGTCCAGACCGGGTCGTAGTTGTGGATGCCCTCCACGTAGTGCCACATCCGGTCGGAGTTGACGATGCGCGCGCCGGCCGACTCGGTGATGGCCAGCATCCGTCCGTCGACGAAGTCCGGGACGCCCGCGATCATGCGCTTGGGTGGGTGACCCATTCGCTTCGGCCAGTTCGCGCGCACAAGGTCGAAGTTGGCGCCGATACCGCCCGAGGTGACGATCACCGCCTGCGCGTGCAGTTCGAAGTCGGCCACCTCGACGCGAGAACTCGGCGCGGCCCGCGGCACCGAGGACGCTTCGAGGACCTGGCCCCGCACTCCGTCGACCACCCCGCCCGTCACCGTCAGTTCGTCGACGCGGTGGCGGAACGCGAGGCGCACCAAGCCGCGGTCGGCGGCCGCCTTGACCCGCGTCTCGAACGGAGCGAGCAGACCCGGGCCGGTCCCCCATGTGATGTGGAAGCGCGGAACCGAATTGCCGTGGCCGTTGGCGGTGTAGCCGCCGCGCTCTGCCCAGCCGACGATCGGGAACCAGCGCACCCCACGCTCGTGCAGCCAGGCACGCTTCTCGCCGGCCGCGAAGTTGACGTACGCCTCGGCCCACTGCCGCGGCCAGACGTCCTCGTCGTCGAGGCGGTCGAAGCCGGCGGTTCCCAGCCAGTCCTGCCACGCCAGCTCGAGCGAGTCCTTGATCCGCATCCGCCGCTGCTCGGGCGAGTCGACGAAGAACAGCCCGCCGAAGGACCAGAAGGCTTGGCCGCCGAGATTCTGCTCAGGCTCCTGGTCGACCAGAATCACCCGGCGCCCCGCGTCGGCAAGTTCGGCGGTCGCGACCAGGCCCGCGAGACCGGCCCCGACCACGATCACATCGGCATCCAGCGCCATTGGTACCTCCCTTGGCTGCGATCCTCCCGCACACCCGGAATTGGCGTTGTGGAGCCTGCTTGACTTGTTGGCATGCCTGTCTTGGTGGGACCAAACGTCGAAGCCCGGACATCGTTCCTCGCTGCGATGGCTGAGTTCCGCGCCGAGGGGCGGGGCGCGGACGACGACGACTCGATGGTCGGAGGGGAAATCCGCAAGTTCGGTCCCACGTGGGACACCGCTTCAGGGTTCCAGACCTATACCCAGGCGCTGCGGGCCGATGCTCTGGAAGACACGCCCCGTCCGGACGGTTACGTTCCCGCAACGACGCTGTGGTGGGTCCAGGACAACGCCTATCTGGCCCGGATCGCGGTCCGTCATCGCCTCACCGACTACCTGCTCGAGTACGCCGGGCACATCGGCTACGACGTCCGCCCGTCAGCCCGCCGACAAGGACACGCCACGGCGATGCTGCGGCACATGCTGCCCATCGCACGAGAGCTCGGGATCGAGCAAGCACTTGTCACCTGCGACGCTGCGAACATCGGCTCCCGCAAGGTCATCGAGACCAATGGCGGGCGCTTCGAGGACGAGCGGGGCGGCAAGCTGCGCTTCTGGGTCGACACTGGCTAG
>DAITQD010000091.1:0-11252 GCA_036833255.1 Jatrophihabitantaceae bacterium | reverse complement strand
CGGCGTAGCCGAAATCGGGTAGGCCGGCGAAGCGATCCTCCGGCGTGCGCAGGGTCTGCATGAGCCGCAACGTACGGCACCGCGATAGCGATGGCGTGCGCTCGCGGGTGTAGTTCAATGGCAGAACATCAGCTTCCGAAATCCAGAGTCGGAAGGCGCTGAGGCCCCAGAAGAGCGAAACTCTGGGGAGTGGACGATCCGAACGGTGAGGTTGAGTGCGCATCATTGGGGCTACGGGATGCGCGAGATCGGGGTCGGCGGTGCTTGAACACGAGCTGCGCAAGGTAGCCGATGGCGGTGACATCGACGCGATGAACCTCCTCGGTTCGTTCCTTCACAGCTGGGGACGGCAGGAGGAAGCTGCCGGCTGGTACCGGCGGGCTGCCGAGGCCCGCGCCGCCTCCACGATGCTGAGCGGGTACGCACTCGCGTTCCTTCACGAAAGCAACGCTATTGAAGGAATCACCAACATCCGATACGAGGCCACAGCCCTCTCCAACGGTGGTCACCCAGGCGCGTTCCTGCTATCTCAGACGGCGGCCTATGCCAAGCAGCCACTCAGCATAGAAATGATCTGCGAATGGCAGCGGCTCATAACCGAAGAGCAAGTCCGCTTCGGGCACGGGATGAAACCGGAGGGCATCGGTGTGCTCCGCGGGCCGCTGGCTCCCTACGACGTTTGGGTCGGTCGTCATGTCGGCACTCCGCACGCCGAGGTTTCCTCGAGGATGTCCGCTTGGGTGAATGGCCTGAACGTCGAGCTCGCGCAGGCGGGCCCCCTTGCTGATGTCGCCGTCTACGCGCGCCTTCTCGGGGATTTCTTCCAGTCGTTCGAGGCGATCCATCCGTTCATCGACGGTAATGGGCGGGCCGGAAGGCTCGCGGCAAACTATATCGCCACGTATATGGGCCGGGCGCTGCTGGTCTTCCGTTCAGCGGAGAGTTCCGCTTACTACGTAGCCCACCGGAGCAAGTGCGCGATGCGCCTGTTCATGGCGAAACAGTTGCGCCAGGCGGTCGTGGATCTGACGGGTCATCGCTTGGAACTCACAAGCGGGCACGACCTCTCCGGCGTCTATGGAAGCGAGCAACATCCGAGGCAGTTGATCGTCGAGTGGCACTCGTTATGTCACGCTGAGGATCAATGGCGACTCGAGGATGCGCAGCGCTGATCGGACCGCTCGGGATGGCAGTATGACAATGCCAGCTCTCATGTGGGGGTTCGATGCCCAAGCGTCTCGTCGTGTGTTGTGATGGAACCTGGAACACGCCGGACGGGTTGAACAACGGGCAGCCGGCGCCGACCAACGTCACGAAGCTCGCGCTGGCAGTGTCGTCGCGCGACGCGGCCGGTGTCGAGCAGCGGATGTTCTACCACCCTGGCGTGGGCACCAGACGTAGCGAGCGCTTGCGCGGCGGCGCGTTTGGCTTCGGCCTGTCCCGCGATGTCCGCGACGCCTATAGGTTTCTCGTCGCGAATTTCGAGCCGGGTGACGAGTTATTCTTCTTCGGCTTCAGCCGCGGCGCATTCACGGCACGAAGCACCGCTGGATTCGTGCGCAATTCCGGAATCCTTCGCCACGAGCATTCCGACCGTGTCGACGAGGCGTACGCGTTGTACCGGAGCCGCGAGGCGCATCCGCGTGGCATCGAGGCACGGCTGTTCCGGCGCTCGTACTCCCACGAGACCCGGATCCGGTTCATCGGTGTGTGGGACACTGTAGGTGCGCTCGGCATCCCACTGAGCGGCCTGCGCTTCCTCAACTTCGTGAACCGCGGAACGCAGTTTCACGACACCGATCTGAGTACGACAGTCGATGCGGCCTTCCACGCGCTCGCGATCGATGAGAAGCGGCAGCCCTTCCGTCCGACCGTGTGGACACAGCAGCACGCCGACACCCCGCAGCAGGTAGAGCAGGTCTGGTTCGCCGGCGTGCACTGCGATGTCGGTGGCGGCTACGCCGACCATTCCCTCGCAGATGTTCCTCTTCTGTGGATGATCGACAAGGCCGCCGCATATGGCCTCGACCTCGACGGGGACGTCCTCATGGCCGGTCCCTTCGCCGGGCAACATGAGTCCGATACCGGCGCGCCGACGCCAAATCCCCTCGGTGAGCAGCACGAATCGCGGGCTGGCTTCTACCGAGTCCTCCGGCCGTTCATCCGGCCGATCGATCGCGAGGCGGCGAAGTGTGAGTGGATGTCGTCGAGCGCGATCAAGAGACACGAGAACAAGCCCGGGTATGCACCGCCGAACCTGACCGAGTACCTCACCGGTCAGCATCAGGTGATGGACGTCTGATCGGGCTCGGGACCCGGCAACTCGGTCGGAGATCGTTCAGCCGTACACGCCTCGGCGATCGTCGATGTGGATGATGTCGATGACTGTGTGTCTGCGCGCAGCGCCGGATGGGCCTAGCCTGCGACCATGGGGGCCGAACCACCCGTTGAGCCGATCCGCTTGGCCGAGCTCATCGCCGCGCTGTCCCTCGGTATCGATCTCGGTTTCGGTCAGCCCATGGAGCACGTACTGCGCCAGTGCCTCATCGCGTTGCGGCTGGCCGAGCGTCTCGGTCTGGGCCAGGACGAGCGAGCCGTCGTCTACTACACGGCACTGCTCGTCAACGTCGGTTGCCACTCGGACGCGCATGAGCAGGCGAAATGGTTCGGCGACGACATCGCATTGAAGTCCGGCAAATACGACAGCGGCCTGCGGGCGGCGGCAGCGGCCGTTCGGCTGATCGGGTCCGGCAACCCGCCACTGCACCGGTTCCGGGTGGGACTCGAGTTCGCGCTGTCCGGACACCGCGAGCTGAGCGGCATGATCGCCCAGCACGCGCGGCTCGCACGCACACTCGCCGAGCAACTCGAACTGCCCGAGACGGTCGCCGCGGCGATCGGCGCGGCCTACGAGCAGTGGGACGGCCGCGGATGGCCCGGCAACCTGAGTGCCGATGCGGTGCCGATCGCCGCCAGGATCGCGCAGCTGGCCGAATACGTGGAGGTCGCGCACCGAGTAGGGGGTGTGGCCGCAGCCACCGCGCTGGCGCGCAAGCGGGCGGGTAAGCAGTTCGACCCCGACCTGGCCGCGCTGCTGGCCACCGCAGCGGAGGACATCCTCGGCGGCCTGGACGCGGTCCGCACCTGGGACTCCGTGATCGAGGCCGAACCCGCGCTCGCCGTGCTGCTGTCCGCCGAGGAATTCGACCAGGCCTTGCTGGCGATCGCGAACTTCGTCGACCTCAAGTCGCCGTACACCCTGGGCCACGCCTGCGGCGTCGCGGACCTCGCGGTGGAATCTGGGCGGCATTTCGGCTTCGGCCCGGACGACCAGCGCCTGCTGCGGCGGGCCGGGCTCGTGCACGGACTCGGCCGGCTCGGGGTCTCGAACTCGATCTGGGACCGCCCTGGCCGGTTGAGTGCCGGGGAGTGGGAACGGGTGCGGATGTACCCGTACCTCACCGAACGCATGCTGCGGCAGTCCGGTGCGCTCGCACCGCTGGGAGCGGTTGCCGTCGCCCACCGCGAACGTCTCGACGGAAGTGGCTACCCGCGCGGACTGTCCGGCAACGCCATCTCACCGCTCGCCCGCGTCCTCGGCGCAGCCGAGGCCTATCAGTGCAAACGCGAACCGCGTCCCCATCGACCAGCTCGCACGGCCGACGAGGCGGCCACCGACCTGCGGGCCGAAGTGCGCGCCGGACGCTTGGACGCGGCCGCGGTCGACTCGGTGCTGAAGGCGGCCGGGCACCGGGTGGCGCGTCGCCCTGAGGGGCCCGCCGGTCTGACGGCCCGCGAGGTGGAGGTACTGCGGCTGCTCGCGCGCGGGCTATCGAACAAGCAGATCGCAGCCCGGCTCGTCATCACGCCGAAGACCGCGGGAAACCACGTGGAGCACATCTACGCGAAGATCCAGGCGAGCACCCGTGCGGCCGCCGCGCTGTTCGCGATGCAGTACGGCCTGCTGCCCGAGGAATACGTCGTCACCAGCGAGGTCGGCTGACGATGCTCGGCGAAGATGAGGCGATCGCCTCATGTGGTGAGGAGCCGACTTCCCTAACGTCGGGTCCATGCCCAGCCCCGTCCGGAAGACCCGTCTCAGGGGCGCTCGATGAGCCTCGGCGGACGGCTCTTCGCGAGCGTCTACGACGCGATGATGTCCGCCACCGAGGCGGGCGGGTTGGGCGAGCAACGGCGCAACCTGCTCGCCGACGCCAAGGGCAGCGTCCTGGAGATCGGCGCCGGCACCGGGGTCAACATCGCGCACTACGTCGACGCAGTCGATGAGCTGACGGTGACCGAGCCCGACTCGGCAATGATCCACCGCCTCGAGCGACGAGTCCGTCAGCACGCCCCCGACGCCCTAATACTGCGCGCGCCCGCCGAGGACCTTCCGTTCGCGGACGACGTCTTCGACGTCGCCGTCTCGACCCTCGTGCTCTGCACGGTCGACGACCAGCCGCGGGCATTGCGCGAGTTACGCCGCGTGCTGCGACCCGGTGGCGCACTGCTCTTCATCGAACACGTGCGCGCCCAGCAGCCCCGCCTCGCGCGCTGGCAGGATCGGCTCAACGGCCTCAACCGGCTACTCGCTCACGGCTGCAACTGCAACCGGCCGACCCTCGATGAAATCTTTGCAGCCGGCTTCACGGTGCGTCACGTCGAGCACCGCATGTTGCCAAAGGCGCCGCCGATCGTGCGGCCGCTGGTCGTCGGCGTCGCCGAGGTCAGCAAGGACTGAAGTCCAGGAAACAACTCAACCCAAAGGAGAAGGTCATGCCCAGAACATCACGCGAGAGCGCGGCCAAGGTCACCGACGTCGGCATCGTGGAAGACCGGAGCGACGAGCTCGACGGCTACGCGGTCGGGTTCACGACGTTCCGCGAGGAGGTCGACCATGCGCCGCTGCTCAAGGGCCTGCCGGATGACCGCTGTCAGTGCCCGCACTGGGGATATCTGTTCACAGGACGGCTGACAGTTCAGTACGCCGACCGTGAGGAGGTCGTCGAAGCAGGCGACGCGTATTACCTGTCGCCCGGGCACGTCCCGATCATCGAGGCCGGCAGCGAGCTCCTGATGTTCAGCCCCGCCGAGGAACTGAAGCTCACCGACGAGGTGCTGATGCGCAACGTGCAGGCGATGATGGGCGAGGCCTGAGTTCCGATCGCAGCGCGGGTCGTCTCCTTCATCCACCCGGACAACGTCGCATCGCGCCGCGCCGCCAGCGGCATCGGCCTCGTCGAGGGCGAACTCACGACCTACCTCGACGACGAGGTCCTCCGCTACACCCGCGACGCGCCGCGTCCGGGTGACGAAAGCGGGCCTGTCTGAGCGCCGACGACGCACGCAGCGTGAGCACCCGCCGCGGTGTCTTGGCGCGTGCCGCCCAGCGTGACCTGTCCTCGTCAAACCCGGCCCAGGATCCGGCGCTCGGTCTCCACCGTTCGCGCGCTGCGACCCCGCGCGTCGCCTCACCAGGGTCCGGAGGCCCGGCTGTTGGCTTCTCGCAGCGCGCTGACGTAGCCCCCGCGCTCGTGCGCGGTGGGGTTCGCGCCGGACGGCACCGAGAGCATCCCGCGCACTTCGTCGACCGTTGCAAATCCCTTGCGGCGCATCCATCCGGTCAGCCCGTCGAGCAGCACGCCGGCATGCGCGGGGCCGTGCCGCAGCAGGGCCGACGCGGTCATGACGACGTCCGCTCCGGCCAGCAGGTATTTGACCACGTCGGCGGGGTCCTCGACGCCGGTCGTCGCGGCGAGCGAGGCGCGCACTCGTCCGGATAGGAGCGCGATCCACGTCCGCGGCAGCCGGGCCTCCGCTGGGCTTGACAGGCCCACGGCGGACACGACGGCGAGGGTCTCCGGGTCGATGTCGGGCTGCATGAATCGGTTGAAGAGCACCAACCCGTCCGCGCCGGCCTCGTCCAGGCGCAGCGCCATCTCGCCCGTCGAGCTGAAGTATGGGCTCAGCTTGACGGCGACCGGGACGTTCACCACGTCCTTGACCCGAGCCAGGACGTCGATATATCGCTGCTCCACGTCGCGTCCGGAGATGTGTGCGTCGCCGGGAAGGTAGTAGATGTTCAGCTCGATCGCGGCGGCACCGGCGGCCTGCACTGCTTCGGCGTGGTCGGCCCAGCCGCCGGGCGTGACGCCGTTTAGGCTTGCGATCACCGGGACGTCGACGGCCGCCGCGGCGCGCTCGAGCAGGTTCAGGTAGCGGCGCGGGCCGGGCTCCTCTTCAGCGACGGCCGGGAAGTAGGACAGCGCCTCGGCGAAGCTCTCTGCGCCGGCGTCGACCAGTCGCGAGTTCTGCGCCGCCTCCCTGAGGAGCTGCTCCTCAAAGAGCGAGTAGAGCACCACCGCGCTGACGCCGGCGTCGGCAAGGCGCCGTACGCCGTCCACGGTGTTCGACAGCGGGGACGCTGACGCCACGAGCGGGTTGCGCAGGGCAAGCCCCATGTACGTAGTGGTGAGCTCCATCAGCGATCCTTGCGAGCGTCCGGCGGGAAGCGATGCGCGCCGCGGGAGGCCATGTCCTCATAGACCTCCCAGCGCTGGGCGACGGCCTGCTCGGCCAGGCCGTGCAAGCGCTCAGCTTCGGCCGGGTCGGTGTTCGAGAGCGTGCGGTAGCGCAGCTCGCGGTTGGTGTACTCGGCCAGCGGGATGCGTGGCCGCGGCGAGTCGAGCAGAAACGGGTTGCCGCCGGCCGCGCGCGCCATCGGGTCGTAGCGGATCAGTGGCCAATATCCGCTGGCGACGGCGCGGGACTGCTGATCGAGCCCGTTTCGCATCTCGATGCCGTGGGCGATGCAGTGGCTGTAGGCGATCACCAGCGAGGGCCCGTCGTAGGCCTCTGCCTCACGGAATGCCCCCAGCGTCTGCTGGGGATCGGAACCCATGGCGACCCGGGCGACGTACACGTTGCCATAGGCGATCGCCTGCAGGGCGAGGTCCTTCTTCTGCGTGGTCTTGCCGGCGGCGGCGAACTTCGCGACCGCGCCGAGCGGCGTGGCTTTGGACGCCTGTCCGCCGGTGTTGGAGTAGACCTCGGTGTCGAGCACCAGCACGTTCACGTTTCGCCCGCTGGCCAGCACGTGGTCGAGTCCGCCGGAGCCGATGTCGTAGGCCCAGCCGTCGCCGCCGACGATCCACACGCTGCGCCGGACCAGGTGATCCACGACGCTGAGCAGGTCGATCACCGCAGGGCCATCCAGCCCGTCGAGGCGCCGCATCAGCTCCGCCACCCGTTCGCGCTGGTCGCGCAGCTCCGACTCTCGCAGCTGCGGAGCCTCCAGAATGGCGTCCACCAGCTCGGCACCCACCTCGTCGCGCAGCTCGGTAAGCCGCCTGCGCGCCAGGTCGGTGTGCCCGTCGGCGGCAAGCCGGAAGCCGAGTCCGAACTCGGCGTTGTCCTCGAAGAGGGAGTTCGACCATGCCGGGCCGCGGCCGTTCGCGTCGGTCGCCCATGGTGTGGTGGGCAGGTTCCCGCCGTAGATCGACGAGCACCCGGTCGCGTTGGCGACCATCAGCCGGTCGCCGAACAGCTGTGAGAGCAGCTTGACGTAAGGCGTCTCGCCGCAGCCCGCGCAGGCACCGGAGAACTCGAACAGTGGCTCCAGGAACTGGGTGCCGCGAACCGTGCCGAAGTCCACGCGGGACCGGTCACTCGTCGGCAACGTCTCGAAGAAAGCGATGCTGTCGCGTTCGGCGGCGAGCAGCGGCGCTCCTTGGCCGAGATTGATCGCCTTGCGGACCGGGTCGCCGGGCGACACGACCGGGCAGGCCTCGACGCACAGCCCGCATCCGGTGCAGTCCTCGACATAGACCTGCAGCGTGTAACGGCTGTCCGGGAGCCCGGGGGCCTCCAGTGGAGCGGACCGGAACCCCTCCGGTGCGCCCTCCAAGCGGGGCGGGTCGTAGTACTTGGAGCGGATCACGCTGTGTGGGCACACGAAGCTGCAGTTGCCGCACTGGATGCACGAGTCGGGGTCCCAGACCGCCACCAGCTCGGAGACGTTGCGCTTCTCGTACTGGGTCGTGCCGCTCGGGTAGGTGCCGTCCACCGGCAGGGCACTGACCGGCAGGAGGTCGCCGCGGCCGGCCATCATTTCCGCGGTGACGGCGCGGACGAACGGCGGCGCGTGTGCGGGCACCGGCGGCGGCAGCTCGCGCGTGGCCGTCACCCGGTCGGGTACCTCGATCCGGTGTAGTCCCTCCAGAGTCTGGTCGACCGCAGCCTGGTTGCGTTCGACCACTTCGGCGCCGCGCCGGCCATAGGTCTTCGCGATCGCCTCTTTGATCTTGGCGATCGACTCCTCGCGCGGCAGCACGCCGGAGATGGCGAAGAAGCAGGTCTGCAGGACGATGTTGATCCGACCGGCGAGGCCGACCTTGCGGGCAATCTGGCCTGCATCGATCGCGTAGACGTCGAGGTGCTTGTCGATGATCTGCTCCTGGACGGGTTGCGGCAGCGCATCCCAGACCTGGTCTGGCGAGTGCCGGCAGTTCAGCAGCAATGTCGCGCCTGGTGCCGCCCGGCCGACCACGTCGACCTGCTCGAGCAGCGCGAAGTGGTGGCAGCCGACGAAGTTCGCGTTCTGCACGAGGTACGGCGCCCGGATCGGCTGTGGCCCGAATCGCAGGTGCGACACGGTCTGCGAGCCCGACTTCTTCGAGTCGTAGACGAAGTAGCCCTGGGCGTGCAGGTGCTCCTCTGAACCCAAGATCTTGATCGTGTTCTTGTTGGCGCCCACCGTCCCGTCCGACCCCAGCCCGAAGAAGACCGCGCGGATCGTCTCAGGCGGCTCGATGTCCAGCGCCGGATCGTAGGTCAGGCTCGTCCCCGAGACGTCGTCGATGATGCCGACGGTGAACTGGCGCCGCGGTCGCTCGCCGGCCAGTTCCTCGAACACCCCCGCGACCATGCCCGGGGTGAACTCCTTCGACGACAGCCCGTAGCGGCCGCCCGACACCCGCGGCATGACCCGCTCACCGTCCTGCGCCGCCTCGGTCAGTGCGGCAACCACATCGAGGAAAAGCGGCTCGCCGATCGAACCAGGCTCCTTGGTCCGGTCCAGCACCGCGACCCGGCGCACGCTCGCGGGCAGTGCGTCGACCAGCGCCCGGGCTGGGAACGGCCGGTACAGCCGCACCTGGGCCACTCCGACCCGCTCACCCCGCTCATTGAGCACGGCGACGGTCTCCCGGACGGTCTCCCCGCCAGAGCCCATCACGACCAGCACCCGTTCGGCGTCGGGGTGCCCGCTGTATTCGACGATGTGGAGGGGGCGGCCGGTGCGCGCGCCAAGGCGGGCCATCGTGTCCTCGACGACCTCCGGCACGCGGGCGTAGAACGGGTTGACCGTCTCACGAGCCTGAAAGAAGACGTCGGGGTTCTGCGCCGTGCCACGGATGAACGGCCGTTCCGGGGACAGTGCCCGGCCACGGTGCTTGCGGACCAGTTCCTCGGGCACCAGCGCTCGCAAGTCGTCGTCGGAGAGCATCTCGATCGTGTTCAGCTCGTGCGACGTGCGAAACCCGTCGAAGAAGTGCACGAACGGCACCCGTGTCGCCAACGTGGCGGCCTGCGCCACCAGCGCCAGGTCGTGGGCCTCCTGGACCGACGCCGCGGCCAGCATCGCGTAGCCCGTCTGTCGCACCGCCATCACGTCCGAGTGATCGCCGAAGATCGACAGTCCCTGGGTAGCCAGCGACCGGGCCGCCACGTGCATGACGGCGGCGGTCAGCTCACCGGCGATCTTGTACATGTTCGGGATCATGAGCAGCAGGCCCTGTGACGCGGTGAACGTCGTCGACAGCGCCCCGCCCTGCAGGGCGCCGTGCAGCGCCCCCGCCGCCCCACCCTCGCTTTGCATCTCCACCACGGTGGGCACCGTGCCCCACACGTTCGGTCGCCGCTCGGAGGACCATTGGTCGGCAAGTTCAGCCATCGTCGACGACGGCGTGATCGGGTAGATGCAGCAGACCTCGTTGAGCCGGTAGGCAACCGACACGGCAGCCTCGTTGCCGTCGATCGTCGCGCGCATCAGCGCGGCTCCGGGAACATCTCGATCGCGTGCACCGGACACTGCTCGTAGCACGCCCCGCAGCCGGTGCAGCTGTTGTAGTCGAACCGGTAGCGGTGCCCGACGCCGAGCTTGATCACTGCGTCCTCCGGACACGCACCCAGGCAGCCATCGCATTCGCAGCAGTTGCCACACGACAGGCACCGGCGCGCCTCATAGGTCGCTTCCGGTTCGGACAGTCCGCCGAGGATCTCGCCGAATCCCTCGATGCGATCCTCGGGTGCGAGCTCGGGCTGCTGACGGCGTGCGGCATCGCCGAAGAACCACGGGTTCAGCAGGTCGAACGTCGCCGTGGGGTGCTTCGGACCGCTGGAGGCCGCCGAGCCCCGCAGCCAGGCGTCAATGTTCTTGGCAGCTTTCTTGCCGTGCCCCACGCCGACGGTCACGGTGCGCTCGTTCGGCACCATGTCCCCGCCCGCGAACACGCCGGGGGAGCCGGTCATCATCGACGCCGACACGGTCACCGTCCCGTCGCGCTCGAACTCCACTCCCGGCACCGCCCGCAGGAATGCGGTGTCGGTCTCCTGGCCCAATGCCAGGATCACGGTGTCGGCGGCGAGCGTCTCGAAGCGGCCGGTGGGCTGTGGATAGCCAGACTCGTCTAGCTCCATCAGCTCCACCTGCAAGTCCGGCCCCTCGAAGGCCGTGATCGTCCGCAACCAGTTGATTCGCACGCCCTCGCGCTCGGCGTCCTCGGCTTCCTCTGCATGGGCCGGCATCTGCGCTCGGGTGCGGCGGTAGACGATGACCGCCTCGTCGGCGCCGAGGCGGCGGGCCACCCGGGCGGCATCCATCGCGGTGTTGCCGCCGCCGTAAATCGCCACCCGGCGCCCGATCACCGGCCGCTCGCCCGATGCGACGCTGCGCAAGAACGACACTGCATCCACGATCGGCCCGGCATCGCGGGCGGGGATCTCGACGCGCTTGGACAGGTGGGCGCCCACCGCCGCAAAGACCGCGTCGAAGCCGCCCTCCTCCTGCTCGGCGGCGAGGTCCTCGACGCGGTGCTCGCAGGTCATCCGCACGCCGAGCGCTGAGATCCGGTCCAGCTCGCCGGCCAGGACGTCTCGCGGCAACCGATAAGCCGGTATGCCGTAGCGCATCATTCCGCCGGGCTCGGCGCCAGCGTCCCGGATCTCGACCTCGTGGCCGAGGCGGGCCAGGT
>DAITQD010000090.1:7020-11474 GCA_036833255.1 Jatrophihabitantaceae bacterium | reverse complement strand
TCTGAGGAGCTGCCCGACGCCTTGGGATATCAGACCGCGGAGGCTTCGACGCCCGCCTTGCTTGCGATGCCCTCGACGCGCGATACGGCAACCCGATCCGCGACGCCCTTGAGAGAGCGCCGTCGCGATCGCAGGACGCGGACGCCCGACAGCTCGCCGGCTGCGGCGAGGGTGTCGGCGGTGACCAATACCTGCCCGCCCTTGGCGACGGCGGTGACGCGCGCGGCGACGTTGACCACGTGTCCGATCAGGTCGTCGGCGGTGACGACGACCCCGCCGGTGTGCATCCCCGCACGCAGTCGAAGTGGTGGTGGCGCGGTTCGGAGGAGTTCCACTGCCGCGTGGATCGCGGCCTGCGCCGACGGGAAGACCAGCATGAGCCCGTCGCCGAGGTGCTTGACGATCCGGCCACCCCACTGCCGCACGATCGGCGAGGTGAGCCGGTGGTGTTCGGCCAGCAGGGTCAACGCCGCGTCGTCACCGTGCGTCGACGTGTAGCGGGTGAACCCTTCCAGGTCGGTGAAGACCACGGTCGCCTGGCTGACCGTGTCCTTGCCGCCGCGCGTAAGGCCGCGGTCCCAGAACAGATCCCACGACAACAACTGAAGGGCGTTCAGGCCGACACTCGCAAGTGCGGACGGGTAGCGCTCGACGGTGCGCTCCACGAGCCGGCGCAGCACCTCGAGCGGCGGGGCGATCGACGGCTGGCGCAGCGAAGGCTCATCGAGCCACTGCCGGTCGATGACCCCGACCTCGACGGCGACGTCGCGCACCGCCGGGCTGTTGTGGATCAGCTTCGCGAGGCGTTCGGAAAGGACCCGCTGCTGCGGTTCGGCCCTCTCATCCGCCGAAACGACGACATCCTTCTTCGACAGTCGCGGCATCGTGACTACCGCGGGCCGACCAGGGCGTCGATGAGCGAGGACGCCGTCGGGCAACGATCGAAGAGGTCACCGACGTGGGCACGCGTGCCGCGCAACGGTTCGAGCATGGGCACCCGGACCAGCGACTCGCGGCCGACGTCGAAGATGACCGAGTCCCAGGACGCCGCGGCGACCGACGGTCCGTAGCGGCGCAGGCACTCGCCGCGGAAGTAGGCGCGGGTGTCCTCGGGCGGGGTGTTCATCGCCGTCTCGGCAGCACCGTTCGGCAGCAGCGTCTGCATCGCGCCACGCGCGACGAGCCGGTTGTACAGACCCTTCTCGGGCCGGATGTCGGCGTACTGCAGGTCGACGAGCTGCAGGCGCGGCGAGTCCCAATCCAGGCCGTCGCGGTCGCGGTAACCCTCGAGCAGGCGCAGCTTGGCGACCCAGTCCAGCTCGTGGGCGAGCTGCATGGGATCCGTGCCAAGGCGCTGCAGCACCGATTCCCAGCGGGCAAGCACGTCGGTGGTCTGTTCGTCTGCGTCGTCGCCGTAACGGTCGTCGACGAACTTGCGCGCGCGCTCGAGGTACTCCCCCTGTAGTTGCAGCGCCGTGATCGTGCGCCCGTCGGCGAGCTGGATCTGATGCCGCAGCGCCGGGTCGTGCGACACGTCGTGTAGCTCGCGCACCGGTTGGGCGATCGCGAGATCGTCGGCGAGGAAGTTCTCCTCGATCATGGCCAGCACGAGCGCCGCGGTGCCGAGCTTGAGATAGGTCGAGATCTCGGCGAGGTTCGCGTCGCCGACGATCACGTGCAGGCGCCGGTAGCGCTCGGCGTCGGCGTGCGGCTCGTCGCGGGTGTTCACGATCGGCCGCTTCAGCGTCGTTTCCAGGCCCACCTCGACCTCGAAGAAGTCGGCGCGCTGGGAGATCTGGAAGCCAGCCGTCTTGCCGTCCTGACCAAGCCCCACCCGGCCGGCGCCGCATATCACCTGCCGCGTCACGAAGAACGGCACGAGGTGACGCACGAGAGCCGCGAACGGGGTGTCGCGGCTGCACAGGTAGTTCTCGTGCGCGCCGTAGGACGCGCCCTTGTTGTCGGTGTTGTTCTTGTAGAGGTTGATCGACGGGTTGACGCCGGGCATCGAGGCGACGTGGCGCGCGGCCGCGAGCATCACCAGCTCGCCGGCCTTGTCCCAGCGCACGACGTCGAGGGGGTTGGTGACTTCGGGGCTGGAGTACTCGGGGTGGGCGTGGTCGACATAGAGGCGGGCGCCGTTGGGCAGGATGACGTTGGCCATCCCGGCGTCCTCTTCGGCCTCGGTGAACTCCCCGGCGACGTTGCCGCTGTTGCCGCCGAGGTCGAAGCCGCGGGCGTCGCGCAGCGGCGACTCCTCCTCGAAGTCCCAGCTGGCGCGACGTGCCCGCCCGGCCGGCAGCGTGCTCGCGTAGGCGTTGACGACCTGCGCCGACAGCAACATTGCGTTGGCCGTGGGCTGGCCGGGCAGGCTGACGCCGTACTCGACCTCGGTGCCCATCACGCGTCTCACGCTCACGAGCTCAGGCTACGGTGTCCGCGTCTCAAGGCATGCCAGCAGCGCGAGACGGAGGAATGACGCGATGCTAGGCGACGAATGCCGGTAACGGGCAGTGCAGCAGCGCGCACGTCGTCCGCAGCAGTTCCGCCTCGTTGAGGGTGAGGTCGCCGTCGTCGCGGATCGCGACCACCAGCGCTTCGATGAAGCGTTGCTTGTACCTCGGGTCGAGGGAGTCCAGCGGTGCCCACACGCCGTCGAGAGAACGCCAGGTGTCCGTCGGCGGCTGGTAGGGAACCGATGCGCCGGGTACTAGTGCCGCGATCGCTGCAGCGAATGCCCGCTGCGCGGCGACCCGGTCGGCGTTGCCCGTCGCGGCGACAGCGGCGAGGAGGGTGAACGCCGCGCTCTCTACCTGCCGCACGTCGGCCTGCCCCGGCTTGGAACGGCCGCGCGGGTCGTTGGCGTCGCGGATGTATCCGGAGATCAGCCGGGTGGTGCAGTACTCGAAGACCGAGATCGACCCGTCGGCGCGAGCGAGGTCGTCCAGCGTGGTGACCAACGAGTCCAGCGTGACCCGCGGGTGAGCCGTGACGAGGGGCGCTGCGATGCTCACGAGAGGTAAGCGAAGCTGCGGCGGCAGCGCTGCGAGTTGATCGGCGAGTTGCGTCGCAGCGGCGGCCTCGGCGGCGCCGATCCGGTCGGTGATGAGCCGCAGTTGGGTGGCGCGAACGTCCGGCCCGGAATCGAGCACCATCGCCAGGACGAGCGGGATCGCGGTACTGCCCTGTGTCGCCAGTTGCCGGAGCGTGGGCGGGATCTGGGCGCTCAGATGGGCCCCGCGTTGGAGATCCTCGGGGGTGAGCGTGCCCACCCGCGAGCTGACCCCTGCCGGCGTGACGCGGACCGACGGCAGCGCGGCAGACGCCGATACGGGTGCGGGCGGCGTTGGCTGGACGTGCCCGGTGAGACCCAGCGCAGCGTCCTCGGCCAGGCCGTTCGGTGGGTCCGCGCGCCACCGTTGGCTAAGCTGCTCGACCTCGTCCGGCCGGAACGCCGGGTCGAGCGCGGCGATGCGCTGCATCAGCGGCGGGTGCGTGGCGTATAGCTGGCTGAAGGACTTGCGTCCCTCGCCGAAGAGCATGTGGCTGACCTGCTTTTCTCCGTGCGCGTCGCTCAGCGCGGACCCCGTCGGCAGGCCCGCGATCTTCTTCAGCGCACCCTCGAGTCCGGTGGTCTGGCGGGTGAACTGCACCGAGGAAGCGTCGGCCAACCACTCCCGCTGCCGCCCCACCGCCGCCTTGATCAAGCCGGCGAAGAACTGGCCGACGAAACCAAGGACGATCAGCGCCAACGCGACCACCAGCAGCGGATTGCCCTTCCTGGAATCCCTGCCACCGCCGCCGAAGACGAGGAAGCGCAATCCGATGAGCCCAAGCAGCAGGATGCCGCTGAGCAGGCCGATGAGCTTGACGTTGAGCCGCATGTCGCCGTTGAGGATGTGGCTGAATTCGTGCCCGATCACGCCCTGTAGCTCGTCACGGTTGAGCTGCTTGAGCGCGCCACCGGTGACGGTGATGGCCGCGTCCGCCGGCGTGTAGCCCGCCGCGAAAGCGTTGATGCCCGGCTCCTTCTCCAGCACGAACAGCCTGGGCATCGGAACCCCTGATGCCAGCGCCATCTCCTCGACGACGTTGGCAAAGCGCCGCAGTTGCGGGTCGGTGGTGGTGGGATCGACCGGCACCGCGCCGACCGACAGTGCGACGGCCGAACCGCCCGCGCGCAGCGCGATCGTCTTGCTGATCGTCCCGCCGGCGATGACGAGCAGGATCAGGACCGTCGAGACGACGAGCAACTCGACGATCGCGCCCGTTGGCTGGCCGCGCGCCAACAGCAGCACGACCAGGTCGATCAGGACGACGATGCTGATCACCGCGGCGGCGAACAACAGCACCAGACGCAGCGACGTCGAGCGGGCAGCGTGTTGCCGTTCGAAGAAATTCATCGCGCTACCTGTCGACCGGCCCGGTTAGAACTGGACCTTCGGCGCATCGCG
>DAITQD010000090.1:0-6920 GCA_036833255.1 Jatrophihabitantaceae bacterium | reverse complement strand
TGCCCCTGTGCGAGCTGCTGCATCGCCGCCGGGTCGCCCGGCGAGGTCTTCGCGGCGCTCAGGCCGGCCATTGCGGCGGTCCGCGCCTGGGTGACCGCCTCAAGGGTTTCCCGCTCGTGCGCCATGTAGGCCTTGGCCGTCTCGACCAGGTTCGGGATGAGATCGAACCTGCGCTGTAGCTGCACGTCGATCTGGGCGAAGGCGTTTTGGAACGCGTTGCGGGCGCGGACCAGGCCGTTGTAGCCACCGATCAGCCAGAACACGAGCAAGAACACGATGACTGCGACAATTATGGGGATGACGATGCGCACGTCTCATTACCTTCCTTGGCGGTGATGTAGCGGCAGAGCCTAGCGGTCGGATTTCAGGCCAGGAGTTTGACGATGGCGAGCACGCCGACGACGACGATCACGCCGCGCAGCACGTTCGGCGACAGGCGCCGGCCCACGCGCGCACCGATCAGACTGCCGAGGATCGCGCCCGCAGCGATCAGGCCTGCGGCGGCCCAGTCGACGTGGGTTGTTGCGGCGATGACGAAGACGATCGCGGCGACCGCGTTGACCAGGCCGGCGAGGACGTTCTTGAGTGCGTTCTGGCGCTGCAGGGTCTCGGCGAGCAGCACTCCGAGGAAGCCCATCAGCAGCACGCTTTGTGCCCCGCCGAAGTAGCCGCCGTAGATGCCCGTGCCCAGCGTGACCAGCCACAGCAACGGCGTCACCCGGCTGCTCGCGGTATGCGGAGAATTTGCGAGCCAACCCGACAGACGCGGGCCGAGCACCACGAGAACGAGCGCCAGCACGATCAGCACGGGCACGATCGCCTTGAACGCGCCCGCGGGCAGCATGAGCAGCAGGACTGCGCCGAGCACGCCACCGAGCATCGAGGCGATGCCGAGTTGGATCGCCCGCTCGCGCTGGCCCTCGAGCTCGCGGCGGTAGCCGTACGCGCCGACGAAGGAGCCGGGGAAGAGTCCGATCGTGTTCGAGACGTTCGCCGTCACCGGGGGCAGACCGATGCCGAGCAGCACCGGAAATGTGATCAGCGTTCCCGAGCCGACGACGGTGTTGATCGTGCCGGCCGCGATGCCCGCCGCGAAGACGAGCAGTGCCTGCAGGGTGCTCAGAGGTACTGGCCCGTGTTGCCGACGGTGTCGATCGCGCGGCCGGCGTCGCTGCCCTTGCCTGAGACGAGGGTGCGGATGTAGACGATCCGCTCGCCCTTCTTGCCGGAGATCCGCGCCCAGTCGTCGGGATTGGTGGTGTTGGGCAGGTCCTCGTTCTCGCGGAACTCGTCGACGCACGCGGCGAGCAGGTGCTGCATACGCAGGCCGCGTTGGCCCGTCGTCAGCAGGTCCTTGATCGCCATCTTCTTGCCGCGGTCGACGATGTTCTGAATCATCGCGCCGGAGTTGAAGTCCTTGAAATACAAGATCTCCTTGTCGCCGTTGGCGTAGGTAACCTCCAGGAAGCGGTTCTCCTCGGACTCGGAGTACATCCGCTCGACGGTGTGCTGGATCATCGCCGTGACGGTGGCCTGAACGTCCCCGCCGTGCTCGGCCAGGTCGTCCTTGTGGATCGGCAGGCCGGTGAGGATGTACTTGGAGAAGATGTCTTGGGCAGCCTCGGCGTCCGGTCGCTCGATCTTGATCTTCACGTCGAGACGGCCGGGGCGCAGGATCGCCGGGTCGATCATGTCTTCGCGGTTGGACGCGCCAATGACGATGACGTTCTCCAGGCCCTCGACGCCGTCGATCTCGCTCAGCAGTTGCGGCACGATCGTGTTCTCGACGTCGGAGGACACGCCGGACCCGCGGGTGCGGAAGATCGAGTCCATCTCGTCGAAGAAGACGATGACCGGAGCGCCCTCGCTGGCCTTCTCGCGGGCCCGCTGGAACACCAGCCGGATGTGCCGCTCGGTCTCACCGACGTACTTGTTCAGCAGCTCCGGGCCCTTGATGTTGAGGAAGAACGACGTCCCCCGCTCGTCACCGCCGTTCAGCCGCTGGACCTGCTTGGCCAGTGAATTGGCGACCGCCTTCGCGATCAACGTCTTGCCGCAGCCGGGCGGGCCGTAGAGCAGGATGCCCTTCGGCGGTCGAAGTTGGTGCTCCTTGAACAGCTCGGCGTGCAGGAACGGCAACTCGACGGCGTCGCGGATGGCTTCGATCTGCTTGGTCAGACCGCCGATGTCGCTGTAGTCGAGGTCGGGGACCTCCTCGAGGATCAGCTCCTCGACCTCACTCTTGGGGATGCGTTCGTAGGCATAGGACGAACGCGTCTCCAGCAGCAGCGAATCGCCGATGCGCAGCGGGTTGTTGCGCAAGACGTCCGCGAGGTGGACAACGCGCTCCTCGTCGGTGTGGCCGATGACGAGCGCCCGGTCGCCGCCCTCGAGAATCTCCTTGAGCATCACGACGTCGCCGACCCGCTCGTTGCCGCGCGCCGCGACGACGTTCATCGCCTCGTTGAGCATGACCTCCTGGCCGTGCGTCAGCTCTTCGGCAGCGACCTCGGGCGAGACCGCAACGCGCAGCTTGCGGCCGGAGGTGAAGATGTCGACAGTGCCGTCCTCGAAGGCCTCGAGGAACACGCCGTAACCACTCGGCGGCTGGGCGAGCCGGTCGATCTCCTCCTTGAGTGAGACCATCTGGTCGCGCGCCTCGCGCAGCGTCTCGGCAAGGCGGTCGTTGCGATCATTGAGCGCGGCTACGCGGGTCTGGGCTTCGGCGAGGCGGTCCTCGAGCAGGCGCATGTGCCGGGGAGACTCAGCGACCTTGGCCTGCAGCAGTTCGAGTTCCTGCTCCAGGAAAGCGGTACGGCGGCGGGTGTCCGGGTCGTTCGCGGAGTCGTGCGAGCGAGGACCACTGTGCGGATCGCGGGGCTCGTGGGCCATGCGGGCACCTCCCGATGTCGCGGCGAGTTCGCGAAATCTCACCCTACACAAGAGGGCCACTCGAACGAGGGAACTACGCTCATGACGGAGCCGACAAACCGCCGTCGAAAGCTGAGGAGCTGGCGAAGAAGTGAGCGAGCCACTGCGCGTCTGGATCGAGCAAGATCTGTGCACCGGCGACGGATTGTGCGTCCAGTACGCTCCAGAGGTCTTCGAGTTCGACGTCGACGGGCTGGCCTACGTGAAGGACGGTTCGGGCGAACTGCTCGCAACTCCGGGCGCACGTGTCGAGGTGCCCGCCACGCTGCGACTGGACGTGATCAACTCGGCCCAGGAATGCCCCGGCGACTGCATCCATGTGGTGCGGGCGAATGACGACGTCGAGGTCGCCGGACCGGACGCCGTTTGATCCGGGCGGCTACGGCAGGCTAGGGCGGAAGGGCTCGTCGGGGTTTCGTGGCTCGGCCTCGAGGGCCGGGGACTTCGCGGAGCGCCGTTGCCGCGCGGGCGCTGTCACGCCGGGCGCGAGTCGGCGAGCGGTGACGAGGAATGCGGTGTGGCCGATCATCCGATGCTCGGGCCGCACCGCAAGCCCAACGACGTGCCAGCCCCGGATGAACGACTCCCACGCGGACGGCTCGGTGAAGCCGCCGTGCATGCGTAGCGCCTCCACCAAGCGCGACAGCTGCGTGGTCGCCGCGACGTAGCCGATCAAGACGCCGCCCGGCTGCAGCGCGTCGGCAACAGTCGGCAGCACTTCCCACGGGCTCAGCATGTCGAGGATGACCCGGTCGACAGGCTCGCTGACCGGGTGCTCGACTGCGTCGCCGAGGCGCAACATCCAGTTCGACGGTCGCTCACCGAAGAACGTCTCCACATTGCCTACGGCGACCTCGGCATGGTCGTCACGCACCTCGTAGGAGATCACCTGTCCGGTCGGCCCGACGGCCCGCAGCAGCGAGCAGGTGAGCGAGCCCGAGCCGGCGCCCGCCTCGAGCACCGTGGCGCCCGGGAAGATGTCACCCATCGCGACGATCTGTGCGGCGTCCTTCGGGTAGATCACTGCCGCACCTCGGGGCATCGACAGCACGAAGTCGGTGAGCAGCGGGCGTAGCGCGAGGTACTGCGTGCCCGCCGTCGACGTGACGACGCTGCCTTCAGGGGCACCGATGAGCCCGTCGTGCTCGATCGCACCGCGGTGGGTGTGGAACTGCTTGCCCTCGTTCAGGGTGACCGTGTGCAGCCGTCCCTTCGGATCGGTGAGCTGCACCCGTTCCCCCACCCGGAGCGGCCCCGACCTCGCAGCGCTCATGTAGTCCCCTGCAGGGATGCGGCGAGATCGGCGATGGCCAGGATGCCAGCGGGTGAGCCGTCGTCGTGCACGACCAGATACTCGTGCGCCGGCGTCGTGCGCACCGCCGACAGGAGATCCTCACCGGCCAGGCCGATCCGCAGGATCAGGCCGGGCTCGAGCGGGCGTGCGACGTCGGCGAGTTGTGTCCAGGGACGGCGGTCGGGTGGCACCGCACCGATCAGCAACTCATCCACGATCGCGCGCGGCTCGTCGGCGGTGTCGACCAGTACCAGGCCCCGGGCGTTGCCGGACCAGGCGCGGCGCAACGCCTCGGCGACCGACACGTCCGACGGCACGAGCAGGCCGGGACGCAGCAGCGCTTCGAGGTTGACACTGGGCAGCCGCTCCATCAGTTCGCCCACCTTGAGTGACTGCGAGGCGCCGAACCACAGGTAGGCGGCCAGAGCGATGCTGAGCAGCCCGGCCGTGAAACCCCAGGACGAGCGGTCGATGAGCAGACCCGACACCGCGACGAGCACGGCCACGCCCCGACCCGTCCAGGCCGCGGCGCGCGTCGCGGTCAGCCTGGACGCCCCGACGGCCCACACCGCCGCTCGCAGTAGGCGCCCGCCGTCGAGCGGCAGGCCGGGCATCAAGTTGAAGACGGCGACGGTGAGATTGCTCCAGAACAGCAACCCAAACAGCACGCCTGGCAGCGTCGCGCCGTCGACGAGCTGGTACCCACCGGCCGCGGCGCCGGCGATCAGCAGCGACACCAGCGGACCGGCGGCGGCCACCAGGAACTCGTCGCGGGGCCGCTGGGGATCGCGCTCGATCTCCGACACCCCGCCGAGCAGGAAGATCACCACCCGGCGCACGGGATTGCCCAGGATGAGGCTGACCGCGGTGTGCCCGAGTTCGTGCGCGAGGACGCAGAGCGCGAACAGCACCGCGAATGCGGCCGCCAACAGGTAGGACGTGCTCGCGCTGACATGGGGAACCACGTCGCCCACGATCGGCGCGTAATAGACGGTGAGCAGCGCCGCAATGAGCAGCCAGGACGGCGCGAGGTAGATCGGGACGCCGAAGAAGCGTCCCACGGGCAACATGCGCACTGGAGGTCTCACGGGTGGCCGGCTCGTCACTACGGCCATGCTACGGCTCCGTAGTTTTCGCGACGAGTTACCGTACCCCGGTGGGTGACGAGGACGAGCTTCGCGCGCGCATCGAGGCGCAAGTCGCGTCGCGCCGTGCGGATGCCACCCCACCCAGGCGGGAACGCAAGAGCAAGCCGGACGGGCCCGACGACGCCGAGCAGCCACCGTCCGAGGCCGTCGAGGTCGCGCCGGCCGAGACGATTGCCGATGAGCTGGGTCCCATGCCGAAAGCACCCAAGCGACGGCACCGCACGGTGCGCACGCTCACACGCGTGGTCGTCGTGATCGCGATCGCGGCGGTGGCCGCCGTGCTCCTGCGCACCTACGTCGCGCAGTCCTACTACATTCCGTCGGCGTCGATGGAGCCGACGCTGCACGGCTGTAGGGGCTGCAACAACGATCACGTGCTCGTCGACAAGCTGTCCTACCGGATGCACGACATCCGTCGCGGCGACGTCGTCGTGTTCCACCGCCCCAAGTCGTGGTCGGTCTCCGACAAGGTGCTCATCAAGCGGGTCATCGGCGTGCCGGGCGACACGCTCACCAATCGCAATGGCACCGTCTACGTCAACGGGCTGGCACTCGAGGAGCCCTACCTCAACTCGGCGTGCAAGGGCGGCACCACGAACTTCCCGGTCCAGTCGGTGACAGTTCCCGTCGGCCAGGCCTTCGTCATGGGCGACAACCGGTGCGATTCGTCCGACAGCAGACGCTTCGGCGCGATCCCCGATTCGGCAGTGGTCGGACGGGCCTCCGTGATCATCTGGCCGCTGGGCCGCATCCACTGGCTGTAGCTGCCCGGAACTGTCGGTGCCTAGATCTAGTCTTGCGCCATGAGCGAGACCGTCGAACTGCCCACACCCGTTCTCGGGTCGCTGTCGCCCTCGCGCGCCGCCGATTTCAAGACGTGTCCGCTGCTGTACCGCTTGCGCTGCATCGACCGCCTTCCCCAGGCACCTTCCAAGGTGGCCACCCGCGGCACCCTTGTACACGCAGTGCTCGAAGAGCTCTTCGACCTGCCCGCCGCCGGCCGTACCCTCGTCGCCGCGCGTGGCCTGCTTCCGGGCGCCTGGCAGCGCGTGCTCGCCGAATCGCCCGAGGCCGGGTCCCTGTTCGCCGCGGACACCGACGGCAACGAGCTCGCCGACTGGCTCGACGGCGCCGCGGGCCTGCTCGCCAACTACTTCGCGCTCGAGGATCCCTCGCGCCTCGAGCCCGAGGCACGCGAGCAGCTGGTGGAGGTCGTGATCGACGGCCTGCGGCTTCGCGGCTATGTCGATCGGCTCGACGTGTCACCCGCCGGCGACATGCGGGTGGTCGACTACAAGACCGGCGCTACGCCGCGGGAGGCGTTCGAGGGCAAGGCGCTGTTCCAGATGAAGTTCTACGCGCTCGTGCTGTGGCGTACGCGCGGCGTGGTTCCCCGCCAGCTGCGGCTGATGTATCTGGCCGACACCGACACACTGAGCTACGCGCCCGACGCCGACGAACTCGAGCGCTTCGAGCGCACCCTCAAGGCGATCTGGGCCGCGATCGCACGCGCCACCCAAACCGGCGACTTCCGGCCCAGCCCGAGC
>DAITQD010000089.1:7013-11505 GCA_036833255.1 Jatrophihabitantaceae bacterium | reverse complement strand
CTGGGCTACGTCTTCGCACCGCCCGGTTGGCGGCCCGCGGCGGCTACGCCCGCACCTGCCGACGCCGAGCCGGTGGCAGCATCGGTCACGCGATAAAGGCGAGGTTGTCGCGACCGCACCAGTCGAGCACGGCGGGCCATTCGCCGTAGCCGGACTCCGGGTTCAGGTGCCCGCCGCCCGCGATGATCGTCGTCGACATCTTCAGCGGCCGCCCGTACGCCACCGCGATGCCTTCTGGCGTAAGCGGGTCATCGTCGCCGCCGACCAGCACCGTGCCGTCGGCCGCGCGCCGGACGGTGTCGATGTCCAGTGGCGGCGGGAAGAACGCGGCGATCTCGGGAATCGCGGTGTGCGGTGACGGCGGCGCGACGAGCGCGACACGGGCGGGGCGCGGGCAGGCATCGGATGTCGCGACGTGGTGCAGCCAAAGCACCGCACCGAGCGAATGTGCGACGACGTCGAAGCCGTCAGCGGGCAGGCCGTCGAGAGTCGTGCGCAGCGCCGCGAGCCAGCACTCGAGAGACGGGGAGTCCGGATCGGGCAGGGCGGGGTAGCGGACCTCGCGGTCGGCCGCGCGTAGCTGCCCGGCGAGCCAGCTCTGCCAATGGTCACGTCCGGAGCCGTGCCAGCCGGGCAGGATCACGGTTGGGACGGTCCGGGTTGGGCGGCGCGGCATTGGCGCAGCCTATGGGTCGTGCTCTCAGGCGCGACGAGTGGCGAGACCGACGGCGTCAGCGGATGAGGCCGATGACGATGAGCAGCTGTGCGAGGTGGTAGGTGACGGCGACGATCACGGGGCCGCGCAGCAACGGCTGGACGAACCGTCCCCACGCGAGCGTCAGGTCCGAGAGCAGGAACAACAGCGCACCGATCGCGGTAACGACGGCGGCCGTGCCGAAACCCAGCACGGTCATCGCGCTGAGAAGCGCGGCGTAACCGCCGACGGGCACGGCCAGCTCCCGGCCGCCCTGCCGGCGGGCGCCGCGCAGGATCTTCGGCAGCGCCAGGGCCGCCGCACCCACCACGACCAGGCCCCCCGCGAGCAGCTGGATCGGGTGCAGTCCGTGCCGGGTGAACGCGATCACGTAGGCGATGTGGCCGAGCAGGAAGCAGCCCAGCCCGACCAGGAAGGGCACGTCCGGTTGCGCTGCGTCGGCGGGCCGGTTCTCGTCGGTGAACAGCAGTGCGATGTCGCCGAGCAGGCCGAGCCCGAGCGCCGCGAGCACCCACGGTTTTGTCGCGCCGAGGTCGGCGAAGCAGGCCGCGACGATCAGCAGGACCAGCGTCAACGGCTTCGCGAGGTATTCGATGCGGTACAGGCGGCGGCTGACCGCGAACCAGTCGCTGACGGCCACCGCGCCGGCCAGTATGAGAAAGCCGACCGTCATGGGCCCTCAGTATGCCGGGCGGCGGGACAGCGGCGCTGCTACGCGCCGCTATAGGACGGCACCGGGGTTGAGGATGCCGTCCGGGTCGAGGGCGTCCTTGATACGCCGGGTCAGGGCCATCACATCAGGACCGAGGTAGGCCGGCAGCCAATCCTTCTTCAACCGGCCGACGCCGTGCTCGCCGGTGATCGTCCCGCCGAGCGCGAGAGCCAGGTCCATCACGGCGCCGAACGCGGCGTGGGCACGCGCAGTCGAGTCCGGGTCGGCTGCGTCGTACACGACCAGCGGGTGGGTGTTGCCGTCTCCGGCGTGCGCGACGACCGCGATCGTGATCTGGTGCTTGTCGGCGATCTGTTCGACGCCGCGCACGAGCACCGGCAGGTTGGGCAGCGCGACGCCGACGTCTTCGAGCAGCACGTTGCCCAGGCGCTCCAGCGCCGGGAATGCCGCCCGGCGTGCGGCCGTGAATGCCTCGCCCTCGGCCGGATCGTCGGTGCACAGCGATTCGCTCGCACCGTTCGCTTCGCAGGCGGCTCGCATCAGTTCGATCTCCTGCGCCGCGGCGCCGCCCGGAGCGTCGGAGCGGGCGATCAGCAGCGCCTCGGCGGTGCGGTCGAGCCCCATCGCCACGTAGTCCTCGACCGCGTTGATCGCCGTGCGGTCCATCAACTCCAGCATCGAGGGCCGCAATTGCGAGGTGATGGCGAGGACGGCATCCGCGGCCGCCTCGATCGAGCCGAATGTCGCCACCAGGGTCGAGGCCGGCGGTTGCGACGGCACGAGCCGCAGCGTCAGTTCGGTGATCACGCCGAGCGTCCCCTCCGAACCGACGAACAGCTTCGTCAGGGAGAGTCCTGCTACATCCTTCAGTCGCGGGCCGCCGAGCCGCACGGCGGTGCCGTCGGCCAGCACGACCTGCATGCCCAGCACGTAGTCGGTGGTCACGCCGTACTTCACGCAGCACAGCCCGCCCGCGTTCGTCGCCGCGTTGCCGCCGATCGAGCAGATCTCGAACGACGACGGGTCCGGCGGATACCACATCCCGTGCTCGGCCGCGGCCCTCTTCACCTCGACGTTGAGCAGGCCGGGTTCGGTGATCGCTACCCGCGAGACCGAGTCGATCGTGATCGCCCGCATCCGCTCCAGCGAGAGCACGATCCCGCCCTCCACCGCCGTGGCGCCGCCGGAGAGCCCCGATCCGGCACCGCGCGGCACCACCGGCACGCGCCGCGCGGCGGCCCAGCGCACCACGGCCTGGACGTCCGCTGTGCACGTCGCCCGCACGACCGCCGCCGGCCAGCCCGCGGCCGGGTCGCGGGCCCAGTCCTGCCGATAGGACGCCACCAGGTCACGGTCGGTCAGGACGGCGCCGTCCGGCAGCGCGGCAATGAGCGCCGCCACATCGAGCGTCATGGTGCCGATTGTGCCCGTCCGGGAAACCCGGCTGCATCCGGCGACGCGATGGCGCAGACTGACCGGCCATGGGGTACATCGACGTAGCGGGTGTCAGCCATGCCCTGCCCGACGGTCGGCTGCTGCTCGACAGCGTCAGCTTCCGGGTCGGCGAGGGCAGCAAGGCTGCGCTGGTGGGGGCTAACGGCGCCGGCAAGACCACGCTGCTCCGCATCATCGCCGGCGACCTGGCGGCGCAGCAGGGGGCCGTAGGCCGCGCGGGCGGGCTCGGGGTGATGCGGCAGTTCATCGGCTCGGTGCGAGACGCGACCACAGTGCAGGAGTTCCTGGTCGGGCTCGCCGCGCCGCCTGTCAAGGATGCCTGGAACGGCCTGGAGGCCGCCGAACTGATGCTGATGGAGCGCGACGAGGAGCGGGCGCAACTCGACTACGCACATGCACTGACGCACTGGGGCGACGTGGGCGGCTATGACGTCGAGGTCCTCTGGGACACCGTGACGGTGGCGGCCCTCGGCCTGCCCTTCGACGCATGCAAGTACCGCGAACTGACGACGCTGTCCGGCGGCGAGCAGAAGCGCCTCGCCCTCGAAATGCTGCTGCGTGGCCCGGACGAGGTGCTGCTGCTCGACGAACCGGACAACTACCTCGACGTCCCGGGCAAGCGCTGGCTGGAGGGCCGGCTGCGCGAGACGTCGAAGACCGTGCTGTTCGTCAGCCACGACCGCGAACTGCTGGCCACCGTCGCCGACCGGATCGTGACTGTCGAGGGTGGCACGGCGTGGGTGCACGGCGGCGGTTTCGTGTCCTACCACGAGGCCCGGGCGGCCAAACATGACCGGATGGCCGAGCTGCGGCGGCGCTGGGACGAGGAGCATGCCCGGCTGCGGGAACTCGTCCGCACGCTGCAGCAACAGGCCAAGATCAGTCCGGACATGGCCTCGAGGTACCGGGCGATGTGCACCCGGCTGGAGAAGTTCGAGGCGGCCGGCGCGCCTCCGGACAAGCCCGCGGACCAGCGGGTGACGATGCGGCTGCGCGGCGGGCGCACCGGGGTCCGCGCGGTCATCTGCGAAGGGCTGGAACTCGACGGGCTGATGCGCCCGTTCGACGCCGAGATCTACTACGGCGAGCGGGTGGGCGTACTGGGTGCCAACGGCGCGGGCAAGTCGCATTTCCTGCGACTGCTCGGCGGCGAGCGGGTCGCCCACCGGGGGGAGTGGCGCCTCGGCGCGCGGGTCGTGCCCGGCCTGTTCGCCCAGACGCACGCCCATCCCGAATGGCCCGCGCGCACGCTCGTCGACCTGCTCTGGGCCGGTGACGAGGACCGGTCCGGCATCAACCGGGGGCGGGCGATGTCCGTGCTGCGCCGCTACGGCCTGGAACAGCAGGGCGACCAGACCTTCGCCTCGCTGTCGGGCGGCCAGCAGGCGCGCTTGCAGATCCTGCTGCTCGAACTCTCCGGCGCCACCCTGCTGCTGCTCGACGAGCCGACCGACAACCTCGACGTGCTCAGCGCCGAGGCGCTTGAGGAGGCGCTGGAGGTCTTCGACGGCACGGTGCTGGCGGCGACGCACGACCGGTGGTTCGCGCGCTCGTTCGACCGGTTCCTGGTGTTCGGTGCCGACGGCGGAGTCTATGAGTCGGGCGACGCGGTGTTCGACGAGACGCGTGTCGTCCGCCCCCGCTGAGCA
>DAITQD010000089.1:0-6913 GCA_036833255.1 Jatrophihabitantaceae bacterium | reverse complement strand
ACGATCAGGCGGGGACGGCGAACGCGACGATGTTGTCGAGGTAGTTGCCGGTCTGCGCGTTGAACGGGCCGCCGCAGGTGACGATCGCGATCCGGCCGACGCTCTTCTGGTCGAAGATCTGCTTGTAGGGCAACGCCGTCTTGTGGTACGTGCGTACGCCGGTGATCCTGAACTTCACCCGTGTCTTCTTGCCGTTGTGCAGCCCGTCGATGTAGACGGCGTCGCCCGGGTCCAGCGCGCCGATGCGGCTGAGCACCCCGTCGACACCGTTGTAGTTGACGTGCCCGTCGAGGATCGCGGTGCCTTTCGCCGCGCCGGGCTTGGCCCCGCCGTTCCACCAGCCGACGGTCTTCGGGTTGAGCGGCACGTCGAGCGACCCGTCGGGCAACGTGCTCACGGTCACGATCGGGGCCTTGGCGTCGAGCCTGGGAATCTCGATCATGTTCGGGGAGATGAACGCGGCCAGCGCGCCGCGCGCAGTCGGGACTCTGCCGACATTGCGGGCCTTGGCCGTCGTGACGTGCTGGCCGCCGCCCCAATTCGGCGAAATCACCCAGGTGAGCGCGGAGCCGGCCAGCGCAAGGATCGCGACGAGCACGCACAGGAAGGGCACCCAGCCGGCGGACTTCGACGCCTTCGCGCCCTTCGTCGGCTTGTCACTCATCGTGTCGTCCTTAGTCCGGGCTGGAGTGGCGTCTCTAGAAAGTAACGAATCAGTCGCCGATCTGATTCTGTGACCTGCCCGTTCGGACGGATTTGGCCGGACGTCTGCCACCCCGGTAAGGTTGCCCGTTGGTGCGCAGGAGCCCTGCGCGCGCAGGCCATGCCTCGGGGTCACTGATGGGCGAAACGACTATCAATCGTGACCGCGGGGGCGCCGCTCAGCGGCGTGAAGACCGATCAGAAAGTTGACAAGTGGGTACTTACAACCCCAAGCCCGGCGAGATCGAGCGCAGCTGGCACGTCATCGACGCGAACGACGTCGTTCTCGGCCGCCTCGCCAGCCAGGCCGCGAAGCTGCTCCGCGGCAAGCACAAGGCGCACTTTGCCCTGCACGTCGACACCGGCGATTTTGTCGTCATCATCAACGCCGCGAAGGTCGCCGTCTCCGGCGCCAAGCGTGACGAGTTCCGCTACCGCCACTCCGGCTACCCGGGTGGTCTGTCCAAGCGCACCGTCGGTGAGCTGCTCGAGTCCAAGCCGCAGCGCGTCGTCGAGCTGGCCGTCAAGGGCATGCTGCCCAAGACGACGCTCGGCCGCGCCCAGCTCAAGAAGCTCAAGGTCTACGCCGGCCCGGAGCACCCGCACGCCGCGCAGAAACCCCAGCCGTTCGAGATCAAGCAGGTAGCCCAGTGACCACCCACCCCAATGCCCCCGTCGTCGGCCGCCGCAAGCAGGCCATCTGCCGTGTCCGGCTCGTGCCGGGTACCGGTGTTTTCACGCTGAACGGCCGCACCATCGAGAACTACTTCCCGAACAAGGTGCACCAGCAGCTCATCCGTGAGCCGTTCGTGCTGCTGGAGAAGGACGGTCAGTTCGACGTCCTCGCCACCCTCATCGGCGGCGGCATCACCGGCCAGGCCGGCGCGCTGCGTCTCGGGATCTCGCGTGCACTGATCGCCTTGGTGCCCGACGACCGTCCGGCCCTGAAGGCCGCCGGCTTCCTGACGCGTGACCCCCGCGCCAAGGAGCGTAAGAAGTACGGACTGAAGAAGGCCCGCAAGGCTCCGCAGTACTCGAAGCGCTGAACAGGTCGTGAGCATCGCAGGGCCGCCTGCGGCCCGAGGAGCGATGTGATGGGCGGGTTGTTCGGCACCGACGGCGTTCGCGGGCTGGCGAACGCCGACCTGACGCCGGAACTGGTGTTGTCGGTGGCGAGTGCGGCGGCCCGGGTCCTGTCGGCACACGACGAGACGCATCGTCCCGTCGCGGTCGTCGGACGCGACCCGCGGGCGAGCGGCGAGATGCTCGAGGCCGCCGTCGTCGCGGGGCTCACCTCCGCCGGCGCCGACGTCGTGCTGGTCGGTGTGCTCCCCACTCCGGCGGTGGCCTTTCTGACCGGGGATTACGGCGCCGACATCGGCGTGATGCTGTCCGCCTCGCACAACGAGATGCCCGACAACGGCATCAAGCTGTTCGCACGCGGGGGCCACAAATTGCCCGACGACATCGAGGCCGAGATCGAGGCCGTCGTTGCCGCCGGGCCGGCCTGGTCGCGGCCGATCGGGCCGCACATCGGCCGGGTCCGCTCGGCCCCCGATGCGGTTGCGCGCTACCTCGAGCACCTGGCGGGCGCTGTCACCGGCTCGCTGAGCGGCCTGCACGTCGTCGTCGACTGCGCGCACGGCGCGGCCTCCGTTGTCGCGCCTGAGCTGTACCGGCGCGCTGGCGCCCGCGTCACCGCGCTGGCGGCCGCGCCCGACGGGCTCAACATCAACCTCGGGGTCGGTTCCACGCACCCGTCCCTGCTGGCCAAGGCGGTGATCGACGCCGGCGCGGACCTTGGCATCGCCCACGACGGCGACGCCGACCGCTGCCTGGCTGTCGATGCATCGGGGGAGCTCGTCGACGGCGACCAGATCCTGGCCCTGTGCGCGATCGCGCTGCGAGAGGCGGGCACGCTGCGCGCCGACACCGTCGTCGCCACAGTGATGAGCAATCTCGGCTTCCACCACGCGATGCGCGATGCCGGCATCGATGTCGTCACCACTGCGGTGGGCGACCGGTACGTCCTGGAGGCCTTGCGCGAGAGGGACTTGAGCCTCGGCGGTGAGCAGAGCGGGCACGTCGTCTTCACCGGCGCGGCCACGACGGGCGACGGCCTGCTGACCGCGTTACACGTGATGGCCCGGATGGCCGCGACGGGCCGCCCGCTCGCCGAGCTGGCCTCAGTGGTGCAGCGGCTTCCACAGGTGCTGGTCAACGTGCATGTCGCCGACCGGACGCGGATCGCGTCGTCGACGGCCGTCAAGGCTGCGGTCGTCGAGGCCGAGGCGGAGTTGGGCGACGACGGCCGCATCCTGCTCCGCCCGTCCGGCACCGAGCAGCTCGTCCGCGTCATGGTCGAGGCACCGACGCAACAGCAGGCCGACGCGATCGCCCAGCGGGTCGTCGCCGTCGTAGCCGCCGCGACTAGCTCGGCCCCTGGCGTACGCGTTGGCTAGCGGGAGTTCCGGATCAGGTCGGCGCCCTTCTCGGCGATCATGACCGTCGGCGCGTGCGTGTGGCCGCGGATGATCGTCGGCATGACCGACGCGTCGACCACCCGTAGGCCGTCGACGCCTCGTAGGCGCAGATCGGGGTCGACCACCGAGTCGTCGTCGGCGCCCATCCGGCATGTGCCCACCGGGTGGTACAGCGTTTCGGACTGGGTGCGCACGAACTCCTCGAGATCGGTCTCGCCGGGGCCCGGCTCCATCGGCGCGCTGACGTGCCCGCGCATGGCGGCGGTCGCGAACAGGGCCTGGCACTGGCGCACTCCCTCGACCAGGCGAGTGAGATCGTTCGGCGCGCTCAGGTAGCCGGGGTCGATGTGCGGTGCGACTGACTGGTCGCTTGAGCGCGCCGTCACCCTGCCGCGACTCTCGGGCTGCAGCAGGATAACGCCGACGGTGATGCCGTGGCCGGGGGGTTCGACCTGCCCGTGGTCGATGAACGGCACGGGCGCGAAGACGAACTCGAGGTCTGGCACCGTGATCGAGGGGTCCGAGCGGCCGAAGGCGACGCCCTCGCCGACATTGGACGTGAGCATGCCGCGGCGCCGGGTCAAGAACTTGACCAGCTCGGCCGGCTTTTCGGCGTTGACCAGAGTGATCGGCTCGGGGCAGTGCATGATCACCACGGTCGAGAGATGGTCCTGCAGGTTCTGACCGACCGCCGCGAGCTCGACGAGCGGCTCGATGCCGGCCTCGCGAAGCACCTCGGGGTCGCCGATGCCCGACAGTTGCAGCAGATGCGGTGAGTGCACGGCACCGGCGCTGACGATCACCTCGCGGGCCGCGTGGGCCGTGAGAATCGCGCCGCTGCCGCTGCGGTACTCGACACCGCTCGCGCGCCTGCCGTCGAGCCGGACGCGGTGAGCCGTCGCGCCAGTGAGCACGGTGAGGTTGCGCCGTTTGCGCGCCTGCTTGAGGTAGCCGTCCGCGGCGCTCCAGCGCCGGCCGCGGTGCTGGTTCACCGGCGTCGGCGCGTAGCCGTCGATGTCGGGGACGTTCAGCTCGGGCAGGCGCCGCATACCCGCCTCGGCGCACGCTTCGAAGAAGGCGGTCCGCAGCGGGTTCGGCGAACGGAGCTCCTCGATCCAGAGCGGGCCGTCGATGCCGTAGGTGTGCTCGGCGTTGCTGCCGTTGCGGTGCTCGGCGCGATGGAAGTACGGCAGTACCTCGTCGTAGGTCCAGCCCGCCCCCCACGTGTCGTAGTCGGCCCGTGCGCCACGCACCCACATCTGCGCGTTGATAGACGAGGAACCGCCGAGTGTCTTGCCACGCGGCCAGTACAACTCGCGTCCGGCGAGCTCCTTCTGCTCCGCTGTGAACAGGTCCCAGTCGTAGGCAGTATGAAACAGCTTCGGAAACGCCGCCGGGATCTTGATCTCCAACTTGCGGTCGCGGCCACCCGCCTCGAGCAACGCGACGCGGACGTCCGGGTCGGCGCTGAGCCGGTTGGCGAGGACGCACCCAGCCGAACCGGCTCCGACAATGACGTAGTCGTACTGGTCGGACACGGCGGCCTCCTGAGAGTGGGATACGCGGACGCTACCGCGCAGGAGGATCGACTTGAAGGGTCAGACGCGGGCGAAGTGCGCTATTGCGTCGAGCACCGAGCGAGCCAGCCAGCCGCGCTCGACGAGCACCTCCAGGTGGGCCATCGTCTCGTGGACGGCCAGCACCTGGTTGAACAAGTCGAGCTCGTCGAAGCGGCGTCGCCGGCGCGTCCAGGCGATCACGTTGGCGACCTCGAAGCCGGTGCTCGCGCCGTTCGCCACAGCCTCGGCAGTGGCGCTGAGCCGTTCCTCGTGGTGGGCGAGCAGTTCCTCGACGCGGGTGTGGGTCGACGGCGTCGCCGGACCGTGCGCAGGCAGCAGCCGGGCGTCGGGTAGGGCGCGGACGAGTCGCAGCGAGGACAAGTAGTCGCGCAGCGGCGACTTCGGGCGCGCCAGCTCGATGCCGATCGACGGGGTGATGTGCGGCAGCACGTGATCGCCGGCGAACAAGGCGTTTGCCGGCGAGTCGTGGAAGACGACATGGCCGCGGGTGTGCCCGGGTGTCGCGATCACCCTCAGCGTGCGGGTCTTCAGCACGATGTCGATGCCGTCGGGCAGCCAGCGGTCCGGATCTTCCCAGTTGGTGAGGTCGCGCGCGCCGCCGTCCCACTCGGCGAGCAGCGTTGACAGCTCGATCGCCCCCGCTTCGTACAGCGTGGCGATGTCGGGATGCACGGTGACGGTGCGCAGCGCGTCCAAGCAGGCCCGCTCGCCCTCGCCGAGCGCGACCGCTGCGCCGAAGGTGCGCCGCACGGCAATCGCCTGCGTGTAATGGTCGCGGTGCATGTGGGTGACGAGGAACTCGCGCACGTCACCGAGGCCGTAGCCGATCTGGCCCAGTGACTCGGCGAGCAACTCCTGCGAATCGGCGAGTGCCCAGCCACCGTCGATCATGACGACCTCGTCGCCGTCAGCTATGGCGTAGACATTGACGGCCTTGAGGTGATCGCCGGGCAATGGCAGCGGGATGCGGTAGACGCCGGGCGCCTCTTCGTGGGCGCCGGGCTGCTCCCACGCCTTCTTGTCCATGCCCTGCACCGTATGGGCGCCGGAGGCAGGTCGGGGCGCCGGGGCGGCGCGGATCACTTACCGGCTGCGTCAGCCGCCGCGGATCCCGAGTTGAGCGCGTAGCGGGCCGAAACGGATCGTGGCCAACCCTAAACCGAGGGACACGGCGGGCTTGCGCCACTCGAGCGGGCTGATGCGTAGGGACCCATCGAGGGCTGGCCCGCGGCTGCGGGGCTCGCGGGTAGCGGCCGATCTGAGCGAATCGACGACGGTCAGCGGGTCCGGTGGCTCGGGGAGGCGATCGACCGGGAGCGGCCGGGTGAGGTCGGCGAGCAGGTCGGCCGCGAGGTCCATTCCGTAGGCGCTGGTCTTCGTCATGCTGCGAGAACCTCTCCGTAGGCAGCGAGAACCTCGTCGGCGAGGCTGATGTACGCGCTCGCGACCGGGCTCTTGGGGGCGCTGAGCACCACGGGCCGCTTAGCCAGGGCAGCGCTGGCCACTCGCCGCGAGAACGGGATGCGGGTGTCGAAGATCGGCAGGTTCGTGCCCGCCAGCGCCCTGGCCACTTCTCGGGCAGCGGCACCCTCGCGGTCCCAGTTCGCGCAGACGACGCCGAGCAGCCTCGCGGTCGTGTTCTCGAAGTTGCGGTGCGTGTTGAGGAACGACGTGATGCGGACGGCGCCGAGCGCACTGCCGGGGTCCGACGTGAACACGGTGAGCACCGACTCGGCGGCCGCGATCGCCGCGAGGGTGAGGTTTCCGGCGTCGCCGTGGGTGTCGATGATGACGAAGTCATAGGTCGAACTGACCGAGCGGAGAGCGCGCTTGATGCTCGTCACCAGCCCGCCCTGCTGGGCAAGGGCTACGCCCACCGCTTCGAGCGACGGGTGGGCCGGGAGCAGGTCGACGCCCGCGGCCACGTCGGCTCGGATGACGGTGCGGACATCAATGCCGGCGTCGCCGAGCACGCCGGCCAGCGAGTCCTCGTGCCCCGCGACTACACCGAACGCGCGGCCGAGACTGTCCTGTGGGTCAGCGTCAACGGCCAGCGTGCGGCCGCGCTGACCCAGAACGGCCGCGAGGTTAGCCGCCGTCGCCGTCTTGCCGACACCACCTTTGGTGCTACATATCGCTAACCGCATC
>DAITQD010000088.1:0-11512 GCA_036833255.1 Jatrophihabitantaceae bacterium | reverse complement strand
TCGTCGCTGAGCAGTTCGGTTCTCAAAGCTCGAAAGCGAACGGCAACCCGAGACCGCAAGGCAGGATGGTCTGGTGCTCAACGCACCAATCGCCACCCTCGCGGTCAGCCAGCTCCGGATGCTGGTGGCCGCGGGCGACGTCGTCGTTCTCTCCGGGGCCGGGTTGTCGACGGAGTCCGGCATCCCCGACTACCGCGGCCCGTCGGGAGCGCTGCGCCGCCACGCCCCGATGACCTACCACGCGTTCGTCAGCGATGCCGTCGCCCGGCATCGCTACTGGGCTCGCAGTTACCTCGGCTGGCCCCAGATCGAGGGGGCGCGTCCCAACGACGGGCACCGCGCCGTCGCTGCGTTGCAGGCCGTCGGCGCGCTCAGTGGCGTGATCACCCAGAACGTCGACGGCCTGCACCAGGCCGCGGGCACCCGCGACGTGGTTGAGTTGCACGGCGGCCTGGACCGGACGGTTTGCCTGGGCTGCGGCGACCGCGCGTCGCGCCGGGATCTCGACGACCGGCTACGCGCCGCCAACCCGGGTTTTCGCGTGGACGTCGACAAGGTCAACCCTGATGGTGACGTCGAGCTGTCCGATGCGGAATTGGTCGGCTTCCGGATGATCGGCTGCCTACGGTGCGGCGGCGGCCCGCTGAAACCGGACGTCGTGTTCTTCGGCGAGAGCGTCCCGCGCGATCGGGTGGCCCACTGCTTCGAACTCGTCGACGCGGCCGGCGCCGTGCTGGTGCTCGGCTCGTCGCTGACGGTGCTGTCCGGCTTCCGCTTCGTGCGTCACGCCGCGCAGCGCGGCATTCCCGTGGCGATCGTCAATCAAGGGCCGACCCGCGGCGATGCATTCGCGTCGGTCCGCGTCGACGCACCGCTCGGCGTCGTGCTGCCTGCGCTCGCCCCGGCTCAACTGCGGGCAGACAGCTCCCCGTAAGGCACGGACGGGTCGACGAGTCGCGCGGGATCGACAGCGGTGCCGCTGAGGATCAGCGGCTTGATCTCATCGACGACGTCCCAGACATTGACGTTCATGCTGGCCATGATGCGCTCGGCATCGTCGAGCCAGAACGCGACGAACTCGCGTGCCTGCAGGTCACCCCGCACCACAACCTGCGCGTAGGAGCCCTTCGGCGCGTGCCCGACGTACTCCATGCCGAGGTCGTACTGGTCGCTGAAGAAGTACGGCAGTTCGGCATAGCTGGCGGTCTCGCCGAGCATTGCCGCGGCAGCGGTCGCCGGCTGGTTGAGAGCGGTGGCCCAGTGCTCGACCCGGATGCGGGTGCCCAGCGTCGGATGGTCCTGGTTGGCGATATCGCCCACCGCGTAGATGTCGGGGTCGCTCGTGCGAAGCGCCGCGTCGACGAGGACGCCGTTGCCGAGATCGAGCCCGGCCGCGTCGGCCAGTGCGACGTTGGGTAGCACACCGACACCGACCACGACCGCGCCGGCCGCGATGGTCGTCCCATCACCCAGGCGCACGCCGGTGGCCCGGCCGCCGTCGATGGTGATCTCCTCGAGCGTCGCGCCGAGCCGCAGGTCGATGCCGTTCGCGCGATGCAGGTCGGCGAAGACCTGTGCCAGTTCCGGTCCGAGCACCGCGAGCAGCGGGAGCTCGGCCATCTCGACGATCGTGACCTCGGTGCCGGCCTGCCGCGCGGCCGCCGCGACCTCGAGGCCGATCCAGCCGCCGCCGATGACGACCAGGTGGCGCCCCGATCCGAAGGTAGCGCGAATCGCGTCGGAGTCCTCGCGGTTGCGCAGGTACAGCACGCCCTCGGCGTCCGCGCCGGGTAGCGAGAGCCGGCGCGGCAGTGCTCCGGTCGCGAGAAGCAGCTTGTCGTAGCCGAGATCGGTGCCGTCGGCGAGGGTCACCCGGTGGGCCTTCGCATCGATCGCGGTGGCGTGCACGCCGAGCCGCAGTGCGATGTCGTGCTCGTCGTACCACTCGGCCGGATGCACGATCGCCTCGTCGAACCGACTCTGTCCGGCGAGGTAGCCCTTGGACAGCGGCGGACGCTCGTAGGGCAGGTGGGCCTCGTCGCCGACGAGGGTGATCGAGCCGGTGAATCCCTTGTCACGCAGTGCTTCTGACATCTTGGCGCCGGCGAGCCCGCCGCCCACGATGACGATGTTCTCGGGTGTTTTGGTCATGCGTACCTCCGGGGTTAGGCAGGTCGGCCGGTGAGGGCGAAGAACTCCTGGCGCGAGCGGTGGTCCTCGCGCAGCGTCCCGAGCAGCGTCGACGTCACCGTGGACGCTCCGGCGGCGTGCACGCCGCGCAGCGTCATGCAGGTGTGCTCGGCCTCGATGACGACGCCGACCCCTTTGGGCGCGAGTTGGGTATCGAGCCAGCCCGCGATCTGCTTGGTGAGCCGCTCCTGGACCTGCGGGCGCGCGGCGAGGTGGTTGACGACGCGGGCGAGCTTCGACAGCCCGAGGATGCGCTTGCCGGGCAGGTAGCCGACGTGCGCGACGCCGAAGAACGGCAGCAGGTGGTGCTCGCAGACCGAACGCAGCGGGATGCTGCGAGCCAGGACGAGCTCGTCGTATCCCTCGTCGTTGGGGAACGTGGTGAGGTCGAACGCCGGCGCGTTGAACAGCTCGGCGTAGGCCTTGGCCATCCGGCGCGGCGTGGCGCGCAGGCTCTCGGTGTCGGTCGCGATGCCGAGAGCATGCAGCAGGTCGGCGGCCGCTCGCTCGGCAGCGTCGAGGTCGACGTCGGCGGGGGGCGGCGCAACGTGAAGTGCGACGCGTGCCGGGGTGGCGCCGGGATTCTCGTCGGCGGTCGTGAGCAGCAGGCTGGTCATCGCGTTCTCCGGTCGTCGATTTAGATAGTGAATCTTTGTCTTATCTGACGTTACCGTCAAGTGTAGGCCGCTGGCGCTTTTCGCTAGCACTATTTGGCTCTAGTATGTACCCATGGACCGGCAGGCCGTCGCCGCGATCGCGGCACTCGACGACGACGTGCGCAGCGCGCTGTATGCGTTCGTGCGCGATGCCGACGGTCCGATCACGCGCGAGGCCGCCGCCGACGCGGTCGGGATCTCGCGCAAGCTCGCGGCGTTCCATCTCGACAAGCTGGTCGCCGCCGGGCTGCTGGCGGCGCGCATCGAGGCGCTCGGCGCCCGTCGGGTCGGGCGCACGCCCAAGGTGTACGAGCCGGCCGGCACCGACATTGCCGTCCACGTGCCGCCCCGCGAGCCGCAGGTGCTGGCCGAGATCCTCGTCCAGGCCGTCGTCACCGAAGGCGCCGACGAGCGGGCTGGAGAAGCGGCCTTGCGTGTCGCGCACGAGCGGGGCATCGCGCTCGGCGAGGACGAGCGCGCCAGGCTGCGGCCGGGGCGCGTCGGTGCCGAGCGGGCGATGACGCTCGCCAGCACGGTGCTCGAGCAGCACGGCTTCGAACCCTGCCGTGCCGCCGGGACCGTTCGGCTGCGCAACTGCCCGTTCCATCCGCTGGCCGCCTCGGCGCCGGAGTTGGTGTGCGGGCTCAACCACGCATTCCTCAGCGGCATGCTCGAAGGCCTGCATGCGCAGGCCGCCGTCGATGCAGTGCTGGTCCCTCGCGAGGGCGCCTGCTGTGTTGAGTTGCGCCCCCGCTGATCGGCCACGCTCGTTGTCCGCCGTGCGGGCATCGAGCATGATCGCCTCATGGGTCACGAGGTGCGCGGAGTCGTCAGTCTCGCCAAGGGCGAGCCGGTGCGGGTCGAGACATTGCTGGTTCCCGACCCCGGGCCGGCCGAAGCGCTCGTGCGGGTGCAGGCCTGCGGGGTCTGCCACACCGACCTGCACTACCGCGAGGGTGGCATCAACGACGCCTTCCCATTCCTGCTCGGCCACGAGGCGGCCGGCGTCGTCGAATCGGTGGGCGACGGCGTCGACGACGTGGCCCCCGGTGACTTCGTGGTGCTCAACTGGCGGGCGGTGTGCGGCCGCTGCCGGGCCTGCCTGCGCGGGCGGCCGTGGTACTGCTTCGACACCCACAACGCCGCGCAGCGGATGACCCTGACCGACGGCACGCCGCTGTCGCCGGCACTCGGCATCGGCGCGTTCGCCGAGAAGACCCTCGTGCACGCCGGCCAATGCACGAAGGTCGATCCGGCCGTGCGTCCCGAGGTGGCCGGGCTGCTCGGCTGTGGTGTCATGGCCGGGCTCGGCGCCGCCATCAACACCGCACCGGTGCGTCGCGGCGACTCGGTGGCCGTCATCGGTTGTGGCGGCGTCGGCTGTGCGGCGATCGCCGGCGCCCAGCTGGCTGGCGCGTCGCGGATCATCGCCGTCGACATCGACGACCGCAAGCTCGCGACGGCGCTCGAGCTTGGCGCCACCGACACAGTGAACTCGCGTTCGTCGGACGCCGTCGAGGCGATCCGAGGGCTGACCGGCGGCTATGGCGCGGACGTGGTCATCGACGCGGTCGGGCGGCCCGAGACCTACCAACAGGCGTTCCACGCCCGCGACCTGGCCGGGACCGTCGTGCTCGTGGGGGTGCCGACGCCGCAGATGCGCCTGGAGATGCCGCTGCTGGACTTCTTCTCCCGCGGGGGCGCGCTGAAGTCGTCCTGGTACGGCGACTGTCTGCCGTCGCGCGACTTCCCGATGCTCATCGACCTACACCTGCAGGGCCGCCTGCCGCTGGAGAAGTTCGTCAGCGAGACGATCGCGCTGGATCAGGTCGAGGACGCCTTTGCCGCAATGGCGCGCGGCGACGTGTTGCGCTCGGTTGTCGTCTTCTGACATAGACCAGGTGGCAGGACTGGCGTAACACGGGGCTCATGCGTCACAATGGCCCCAGCACGTCACAGACACACCTCGACATCGCACGGACCGCTGGGGAAGGCGTCGCCGTCGAGCCACGGGAGGTGTGCGATGTCCAACGCCCGCACCAGCGGACTCAACCCGAGCAGCCGCGCCATGCCCACCACGCGTGGCGTGGTCTACCTGCATTGCTGCCCGTCGGCAATCGCCCCTCATGTCGAGTGGGCGATCGCCGGCGTGCTCGGACGCCCCGCGCGCCTGGACTGGACCGGTCAGCCGGCCGCGCCGATGCACCTGCGGGCCGAAGCAGCCTGGACCGGCGCGATTGGCACCGGTGCCCGCCTTGCCGCCTCGATTCGGGCCTGGCCGATGCTCGTTTTCGAGGTCACCGAGGACGCCACTTGGGCCAGTGACGGCGAGCGACTGGCCTACCTGCCGGGTCGGGGCTTCCACCGCAGCATGGTCTCGGCGAACGGTGACGTTGTAGTGGGCGAGGAGCGGTTGCGCGGCCTGCTCAGTCGGGCCCATACGGCCGAGGACTACCAGCACGGCCTGGCCGATCTGCTCGGGTCGGCGTGGGACGCCGAACTGGAGCCGTACCGCATCGGTGGCGACGGCGCCCCCGTGACGCTGCTCCACCAGGTCGTCTAACCCCGCCTTTGACCCCGCCAGCGTCGCAATTCGGCGACCGCAACGACGCTCCCGGGGTCAAAGGCGGTTAGAGCGGGATGTTGCCGTGCGCGCCGCGGGCGGCCGGCGCCGCGGCCAGCGCCTGAGCGATCGAGGCCCGCGTGCGCGCGGGCTCGATCAGCTCGTCCACCACGCCCAGCTCCATCGCCCGCCCTACGCCGCCGGCAATACGCTCGTGCTCCTCGGCGAGCTGGGCGTGCAGCGCCTCGCGCTCGCCAGGCTGGGCAGCAGCAAGCTTCTTGCGGTGCAGGATGCCTACCGCAGCCGAGGCACCCATGACCGCGACCTCCGCACCCGGCCACGCGAACACCCGGTTCGCGCCGAGGGCACGCGAGTTCATCGCGATGTAGGCCCCGCCATAGGTCTTGCGGGTCACGAGCGTCACGCGGGGAACCACCGCCTCGCCGAACGCGTGCAGCAGTTTGGCGCCGCGGCGCACGATGCCGTCCCACTCCTGGCCTACGCCGGGCAGGTAGCCGGGCACGTCGACAAGCACGACGAGCGGGACGCCGAACGCGTCGCACATCCGAACGAAGCGCGCAGCCTTCTCGGCGCTCGGCGAGTCGAGGCAGCCGCCGAGCCGCAGCGGGTTGTTGGCGATGACGCCGACCGTGCGCCCGGTCAGCCGGCCCAGACCGGTGACGATATTCGGGGCCCACTTGGCGTGCAGTTCAAAGAAGCTGTCGTCGTCGAGGATGCCCGCCACGAGCGGGTGGACGTCATAGGCGCGCTTGACGTTCACGGGTAGCAGTGCCTGCAGGTCGCGGTCCGGGCCGATCAAGCTGAGGTCGAACGAACCCTGCTGGGCGAACAGGCTGGCGGCATCGCGGGCAGCCGCGAATGCGTCGTCGTCGGAATCGGTGACGATGTGCACGACTCCGCTACGACGGCCGTGGGTGTCGGCGCCGCCGAGTGATTCCATATCGACGTTCTCACCGGTGACCGAGCGGACGACGTCGGGGCCGGTGACGAACACCCGCCCGCCCTGAGACATGATCACCAGGTCGGTCAGGGCCGGGCCGTAGGCGGCACCGCCCGCCGCCGGTCCGAGCACCACCGAGAGCTGCGGCACCCGGCCGGACGCGCGGATCATCGCCTGGAACACCAAACCGACCGCGTGCAGGGCCAGCACGCCTTCGGCCAGGCGAGCGCCGCCGGAGTGCCACACGCCAATTACCGGGATGCGCTCGCGCACCGCCGTGTCGATTGCATCGACGATGTGCTGGCATCCCTCGGCACCCATCGCGCCGCCCATCGTGGTGGCGTCCGTGCAGAAGGCAGTGGCGGCGGCGCCGTTGATCGTGCCCCGCGCGGCGAACACGCCGCTGATGTCCCGCTCCCGCAGCGGCCGCAGCGAACCGACGTCGAAGAGCCGCTCGAGACGGCCCTCAGGGTCGCGCGGGTCGAGAGCGGCGTCCGTGGGTGGCTCGGCAATCAGCGTCATGTCCGATTCCCCTTTAGGCCTTGCGGAACAGCAGTGCGGCGTTGTGGCCGCCGAATCCGAACGAGTCGTTCAACGCGGCGGGGACGCTCATCTTGCGGGCCTCGCGGGGCACGTCGACCCGGACGTCGTCGTCGGGATCGTCGAGGTTGATCGTCGGCGGCACGATGTCGTCGCGGACGGCCAGGACGGTGGCGATCGCCTCGATCGCACCGGCTGCGCCGAGCAGGTGTCCGGTCATCGACTTGGTGGCGGTGACCACGGTTTGCTCGCCGAGCAGTTCCGCGATCCACCTGGCCTCTGCGCCGTCACCGGCGGGGGTCGACGTGGCGTGCGCGTTGACGTGCACGACGTCGGCGGGCTCGACGCCAGCACGTGACATCGCGAGCTTCGCGGCGCGCCGCTGGCCATTGCCCTCCGGATCGGGCGCGACGATGTCGTAGGAGTCGGCCGTCACGGCCGCCCCGCCGAGCACGGCGTACGGGGTCCGGCCACGCGCCTGCGCCGACGAACGTCGTTCGAGGACGAGCACGCCCGCGCCCTCGCCGAGCACGAAGCCGTTGCGCGCCTTGTCGAAGGGACGCGAGGCGCGCTGTGGCTCGTCGTTGCGGGTGCTCATCGCCTGCATCTGCGCGAACCCGGACATCGTGAGCGGATGGATGCACGCCTCGGTGCCGCCGACGACCACGACGTCGGCGCGATCGAGGAACATGAGGTCGAGCCCATAGGCGATCGCCTCGGCGCCGGATGCGCACGCACTGACCGGGGTGAACACCCCGCTGCGCGCTCCGACCTCGAGGCCGACGTGCGCCGCGGGGCCGTTGGGCATGTCCATCGGGATGAGCAGGGGGGACACTCGGCCCGGGCCCTTCGCCAGCAGGACATCGTGCTGATAGATCAGGCTGGTGACGCCGCCGATCCCGGTGCCGATCACGACGGCGACCCGCTCGGGTTCGAGACCGTTCTCATCCGATCGGCCGGTGAAGCCGGCGTCGGCCCAGGCCTCGCGGGCGGCGATGATCGCCGCCTGCTGAGCGCGGTCCAGCCGCCGTGCCCGCACCCGCGACATCGACTCGGCCGGGTCGACGGCCATCGGCGCGGCGATGCGCACCTTCAGGTCGGCGGCCCAGTCGTCGGTGAGCGCGACGACGCCGGACCGGCCCTCGAGCAGGCCGGCCCAGAACGTCGCCACGTCACCGCCGAGCGGAGTGGTGGCGCCCAGACCGGTGACGACGATGTCTTCCATTCGCGACAGCGAAGAAACGGCATCGCTACGTGCGGTCATATCAGTTCCTTCGCTTGGTTCGGTGCAGTTGGATTAGGCGGTGGCTTGGATATAGGCGACGGCGTCGCCCACGGTCTTCAGCTTCGGCAGTTCGTCGTCGGGGATCTTGACGCCGAACTTCTCCTCGGCGGCCATGGCCACCTCGACCATCGACAGCGAATCGACGTCGAGGTCGTCGGTGAAGCTCTTGTCATCGGCGACGTCGTCGGCCTTGACGTCGGCGACCTCTTCGAGGATGGAGGCGAGTCCTGCGCGGATCTCGTCGGCACTGGCCACGGGGTTTCCTTTCGGTTGGGGCTCACCGGCCACGGCGGACGGTGAGCTTGGACGTTACGGGCAGAGCACGACCTGGCCGGCGTAGGCCAGGCCAGAGCCGAATCCGAGCAGCAGCACCGGCGCGCCGGCCGGGATCTCGCCGCGCTCGACCATGCGCGACATCGCAAGCGGGATGGTCGCGGCGGAGGTGTTGCCGGAGGTCACGATGTCGCGGGCCACGATCACGTTCGGCGCGTGGAGCCGTTTGGCGATCGCGTCGATGATGCGCAGGTTCGCCTGGTGCGGGATGAACGCCGCGAGCTCATCGGGAGCCACGCCGGCGCGGCGGCACGCCTCAAGGGCGACCGGTGCCATCTGCGAGGTGGCCCATCGGTAGACGGCCTGACCCTCCTGCCGGAACGTGTGGGTGCGCTCGTCGATCGCGACCGTGTCGCATTGCGCGCCGTCGCTGCCCCACACGACCGGACCGAGGCCGACGACGTCGGAGGGTCCGACCACGGCCGCGCCGGCACCGTCGCCGAGGATGATGCAGGTGGAGCGGTCGTCGAAGTCCAGCCAGCCGGAGAAGCGCTCCGCGGCGACGACGAGCACGTTGCGCGCGTGACCGGTCTGCACGGCGGCCGACGCGGCGTTGAGCGCGTAGACGAAGCCCGAGCAGCCGGAGTTGACGTCGAAGGCGCCGGGGTTCTGGATGCCGAGCCGCGTCGCGAGCTGCGGCGCCGCGGCGGGAACCGACGTCGGCATCGTGCAGGACGCGACGAGCACGAGGTCGACGTCGCCGGTGGCCATGCCGCTCGACGCGAGCGCCTTGCTGGCCGCGGCCTCGGCCATGTCGACGACGGTCTCGTCGGGGTCGGCGAAACGGCGCTCGGCGATACCGACGCGGCTCTTGATCCACTCGTCATCGGTGTCGACCCCCCGCGCGATGAGATCGGCGTTCGTGATGACGTTGGCCGGGCGGTAGTGGCCGACGCCGAGGATGCGGGTGGCGGGCGGGCCGGTGCTGGCGGCGAGCGGCACTTAGTACTCCGATCCGTTGTGGATGCGGACGACGGGCAAGCCGGCTGGGACGATGTCGCCGTCCTGGCGCAGCCACTCGGCGAGCACGCCAGCCTGCGGGGCGACGATGACGTGCTCGTCGCGGTTGGTGCGCACGGTCCCCAACCGGGTGCCGCGCGCGACCTCGCCGCCCTCGTCGATGCCCTCGGCGCGAGTGAAGACACCCTTGGCCGGGGTCACGACGACGCGGAAGTCGACAGTGTGCTCGCCCTGGCCGTGGTGCGGACGGCTTTCGATCAGCGAGCGCGCTGCGGCCAGGTCAGCGGGCGACTTGATCGCGAGCAGTTCGGCACCGGGCAGCTCGCGCTTGGCGATGCCGGTGAGCGTCCCGGCCGGAGCGAGTTCGAGCGCGGCGGTGACGCCGAGGTCGGCGCAGGTGCGCAGACACAGGTCCCAGCGCACCGGGAGCGTGACCTGCCGGACGAGCCGCGCGAGCAGTTCGGCGCCGGAGGTGACCGCCGAGCCGTCGGCGTTGGACAGCAGAATGGGCCGCGGGTCGGCGACCTGCAGGCCGCCGGCATAGTCGCTCAGGGCGTCCGCGGCCGGCGTCATGTAGTGGGTGTGGAACGCGCCGGCGACGGCGAGCGGACGCACGCGCGCACCGGCCGGGGGTTCGGCGGCGAGCTTCTCCAACGCGTCGAGCGTGCCCGCGGCGACGATCTGGCCGGCCCCGTTGCGGTTGGCGGCGGTGAGCCCGGCGGCTTCGATGCCGGCGACCACCTCGGCGGGATCGCCGCCGAGCAGGGCGGACATGCCGGTCGGCGTGAGCGCGCAAGCCGCCGCCATCTCGGCACCTCGGCGTGCGGCGAAAGCCACCGCTTGGTCTGAGGTCAGTGCGCCGGAGACGGCCGCGGCGGTGAGCTCACCGACGCTGTGTCCGGCGGCGACCCGCTCGCTCGTCGAGTCCAGGCCGAGCTGGTTCGCGACGATCACGCCCAGCGCGACGATCAGCGGCTGGGTGACTGCGGTGTCCTTGATCTCCTCGGCGTCGGCCGTGGTGCCGAGGCGGGCCAGGTCGAGGCCGGTGGCCTCGCTGAACCGGTCGAGCTGCTCGGCGACCCCCGTCAGTTCGAGCCACGGCGCGAGCATGCCGGGCGACTGGGCACCCTGGCCGGGCGCGAATATGGCGATCACCTGAACCACAATGCCGCCTGCGCCGGGTCGGAGGCGAGGATGACACGGACAGCGTTTGTGGGCCAATTCTTGTAGGGATGCTACAGATTCAGCTCCGAATATGCGGTATCTACTCGCGACTCGTTGTCGGATTAGCTGAATGGCTCCAGCCGGCCGAGGGCGAGCGCCAGGCGAAGCGTGAACGCTCCGCGTGGGTCGTTAGGCGTCTGACCGCATACCTCCGCTACCCGCCTGAGCCGGTAGCGAACGGTATTTGCGTGCACGAACAGGGTGCGTGCCGTCGTCTCCAGCGCGCCACCCGCGTCGAGGAACGTGCTGACCGTCTCGACCAGGATGTCGCCGGACTTGACCAGCGGCTCGTAGATGGTGCTGATCAGCTCGTCACGGGCCTCCGCATCGCCGGCCAGCGCGCGTTCGGGCAGCAGCGCGTCCGCGCTCACCGGGCGCGGCGCGCCGGGCCACGCGGGCACCGCGCGCAGCCCGCTGAGGGCAGCGCGGGTGACGGCACTGGCCTGAGCGATATCGGCCACCGGACTGACAACCACCGGTCCGTCGCCGAAGACGGGGACCAGGCTCTGTGCGGCGGCCGCGGGATCGGCTGCGCCGCCTAAGACGATGACCAGGCGCGCGCCGTGCACTCCGGCCATGGCGTCCAGGCCGAGCCGCCGGGTGACGGCGTGCGCCTCGGCAAGGGCCGCGACGGCGGGTTTGTCAGGGGCCGAGCCGACAACGGTCGCGATCGGCCCGGTCGCGTTCCAGCCCAGCGCTGCGAGCTGGCTCGGCAGTGGGTCGCCGACGCCGGAACCGCGGACCAGGCTGTCGATGACGAGTGCCTCGAGCCGGTCGTCCCACGAGCCGCGTGCCTCGGC
>DAITQD010000087.1:2196-11572 GCA_036833255.1 Jatrophihabitantaceae bacterium | reverse complement strand
GGTTGACCGTAGGCCGGCTGTTGGGGCTGGCCGTAGGCCTGTTGCGGGGGCTGGCCATAGGCCGACTGCTGGCCCGTCGGCGCGGGCGGCACGGTCGGGAAGACCGCCGTGTGCTGTCCGGCATCGGGTGTCGCCGCCGGGTCGGCTGGGAGGGCCGGGATGAATTGCGTCGACGTGTCGTCGTCGCGCTGCTCCTGCTCCGCAGGCTCCTCCGTTGCGGGCTCGGCTGGGGGCGCTTCGTCGGCTGGCGGCTCGTCGGCCGGCGGGCTGGGCGGTTGCTCGGGCGGCGGGCTATATGGCGGCGGGCTGTAGGGCTGCTGCGGCGGTGCGTACTGCGCCGGTGGCTGCTGATACCCCGGAGGCGGCCCGTACTGCGGCGGCTGTTCGGCGGGTGGGGGCCACGCACCGGGGGGCGGCTGCTGCGGGTTGTATGGCGGCCATTGCTGGCCCTGATTGCCCTGGTCGCTCATCGAGGCACCTCATCGTGTTGTCGCGGTCGTGGCTCGGCCACACGCTACTGCGAAATGCGCCGCCAATGCAGCACATGCTCAGGCCTGCATGCTCTGGGCCACCACGCCTCGCCGGATCGCTTGGGCCGCGGCTCGGGCCGGCGCCGCGACCGGTGGCGTGCCGCCGCCCGCCGACGGCGCGGCAGCGAGCTGATCCAGTAGGTCAATTACCTGCTTGCACCAGCGGATGAAATCGCCCGCCGAAAGCTCGGCGCCGGTCTCCGCGACGGCGGTCAGGGCCAACTCGAGGCGCTCGCCGCGGGCCCACCGATAGATCGCCCACACAAAGCCGAGCTCGGGCTCGCGGCTCTGAGGTAGACCGAGTTCGGCCTCGTCGCCGGCGAGATCGGCCCAGATTCGCACCGTCCTCGCCAGCGCCTCGCGCACGGCCGCCGACGGCATTCGGTCGGTGGCTCGTTCGTCGCGGCGCGCCTCGTACACGAGCGTGGAGGTCACCGCGGCGAGCTCGGCCGGGTCCAGGCCGTCCCACGCCCCGGCGCGCAGGCACTCCGCGACGACCAGGTCCGCCTCGGACCAGATCCGGGCCAACTGCCGCCCCGGTGGCGTCGTCTCGTCCGCAGTGAGGTAACCGCGCTCGTCGAGCAGTCGGCAGATCAGATCGAAGGTGCGGCCCAACGAGGTGGTATGCCCCTCGACGCGGCGGCGCAGGCCGTCGATCTCGCGCTGCAATCGGCTGTGCCGCTCTGCCCAGCGGGCGTGCTGCTCGCGGTCGGCGCACTGATGGCAGGGATGGGCGCGTAGCGCGGCGCGCAGGCGCAGCACCTCGTCGTCGTCGCCCGGCGCGTTCGACACAACCCGGCGGCCCCGGGGCGCGGCGGGCAGGTTCAGGGCACGCAGGCTCGACGCCAGATCGCGGCGCTCCTGCGGCGAACGGTGGTTGACGTTCTTGCTCACCCGAACCCGCCCGAGCACGTCGACGGCCACCGGAAAGTCGATCATCGATAGCCGGCCCGCCCAGCGCGACTCGGTCACCACGAGAGGATGCGGGTCATCGCGCGGGTGCACGCCGGGATCAAGCACGATCGCAAGGCCAACACGTCGCCCGCTCGGCACCCGGATGACGTCGCCGGGACGCAGCGCCTCCAACGAAGCGGCCACCGTCCCGCGGCGTGACTTGGCTCCCTCGCGGGAGAGCGCCGCCTCCCGATCGCTGAGTGCCCGGCGCAGGCCGGCGTACTCGGCGAAGTCGCCCACGTGGCAGCGCATCTGCTGCTCGTGCTCGGCCAGTGTCGCCTCGTGGCGCTTGATCTGCTTGACGAGCCCGGTGACCCCGCGGTCGGCCTGGAACTGGGCGAAGGACGATTCGAGCAGGTCGCGTGCGGCGGCGCGGCCCATCTGTCCCACCAGGTTGACGGCCATGTTGTACGACGGCCGGAACGACGAACGCAACGGATAGGTGCGCGTGGATGCGAGCCCGGCGACCCGCGTCGGGTCGACGTCCGGGCCCCACAGCACGACCGCGTGCCCCTCGACGTCGATCCCTCGCCGCCCCGCCCGCCCGGTCAGCTGGGTGTACTCACCGGGCGTGATGTCAGCGTGCGTCTCGCCGTTGAACTTCGTGAGCCGTTCGAGCAGAACGGTTCGCGCGGGCATGTTGATGCCGAGCGCCAACGTCTCGGTGGCGAAGACCGCGCGCACCAGACCACGGACGAACAAGTCCTCGACGGTCTGCTTGAACGCCGGGATCATGCCGGCGTGATGCGCCGCGACGCCGCGACGCAGCCCATCCCGCCAGTCCCAGTAACCGAGCACCTCGAGGTCCTCAGCCGGGATAGCCGCGGCTCGTTCGTCGATCACCGCGTCGATCCCGTCCCGCTCGTCCTCGGTCGTCAGCCACAACCCCGCGTGCACGCATTGCCGCACCGCGGCATCGCACCCCGCGCGGCTGAAGATGAAGGTGATGCACGGCAGCAGGCCCTCGCTGTCCAGGCGGGCGATGACGTCGGGACGGTGCGGCGGCCGCCAACCGCGCAGCGGGCGGCTGCGACCTCGGCCCGCGGCGCCGGGGCCGAGGTAGCGCATCCGCCCGTCGACGTGGCGCTTCAGGTCGGGGTCGACCGTCGTGCCGTCGGAGCCGAAGAGGTCGAACAACCGCGTCTCCACGAGCAGGTGCTGCCACAGCGGAACCGGACGCTGCTCGTGCACGATCACCGTGGTCTCGCCGCGCACCGAGATCAGCCAGTCGCCGAACTCCTCGGCGTTGGACACCGTTGCCGAGAGCGACACGAGCCGCACTGATGCGGGCAGATGGATGATCACCTCCTCCCACACCGCGCCGCGGAACCGGTCGCCGAGGTAGTGCACCTCATCCATCACGACGTAACCGAGGTCGCTCAGCGACTTGCTGCCGACATAGAGCATGTTGCGCAGTACCTCGGTGGTCATGACGACGATCGGGGCGCCGGCGTTGATCGAGTTGTCGCCGGTCAGCAACCCGACCCGCGCGGCGCCGTGGCGCGCCACGAGATCGTTGTACTTCTGGTTCGACAGCGCCTTGATCGGCGTCGTGTAGAAGCATTTCTGCTCCGACGCGAGCGCGAGGTGCACCGCGAACTCACCGACGACGGTCTTACCCGAGCCGGTGGGGGCGCACAGGAGCACCGCGTAGCCGTCCTCTAGCGCCGCGCAGGCCTCGACCTGGAACTGGTCGAGAACGAAGGAGTACTCGGCGCGAAACTCCTGCAGGGCGGGGCGGCTCCCTCGCTGGCGCGCGGCGACGTACCGCTCGCTCGGCGAGGTCATCGCCTCAGCCTAGAAGACGTCGCGCCGCGGCGGTCGCCGATTCGGCCAGCCCGGCGTTCAGCAACTGCCTGTCGGCACTGACGAGGGTGATACCCAGGGCGTTCGCGGCGGCGGCCCATACGGCGTCGTAGAAGGTGAGTCCGTGGCGCGCGGCGAGACGTGCCGCCTCGCGCAACCAGTCGTCGGCCGGCACGATCGGGGGCCCGCAAATAGCGGTGAGGTCGTCCAGTTGATCCGCGACGCGATCGGCCGACCAGCGCAGCGATCGAAGCAAGACGTTGCCGAGTTCGTATCGCGCAAGGTCGATGACGACCACGCTGATGCTCCGACGCTCATGCGCATCGAGAAGTGCCTCGGCTTCGGCGACCTCGTGTTCACCTCGGCTGTGGAACCACTTGACCAGTACCGAGGTGTCCACAAGGACAGAGGTCACGGTCGTGAATCTCGCTCAGCCCTGATCAAATCGGCAGACTCGAAGGCGGGCGCATCGGCAAATCGCCGCCGCGACCGCTCGATGGCGGCTGCGATTGCCTCAGGGTCCGGGCGGTGCAGTTCACGGCGCGCGGCCTCGGCCAAGAACGCGCTGCGACTGGTGGCTCGCTTGGCCACCGCGGCGTCGACGTCAGCGAGGAGATCGTCGGGCATCGAGATCATCACCTTGGCCATACTCTGAGTATAGCCAGCATTATTGCTCGCTAGCCGCGGCGGCTCGCGTGTCAGCCGCTGCCAAAGGCGCGGCCGGTCGTACCCGGCGGGGTGAGCACGGGCAGCGCGCCGGCGACACAAGTCGTCATCAGCGGTAGGGGGCCGATGCGCTCCCCGTCGGCGTAGGCGAGAGTCGACGGCGCGTCCAGCCGCACCGACCGTGCGGTGTAGGTCGACACGGCCGGATGACCGATGTGGCCGGCGTGCGGCAGCGTTGGTGCGAGCCGGGCCAAAGTCATCCGCGAGACCGGCCCGACGACCGTGACCGCGAACTCGCCGTCGTCCATCCGGCCGTCCGGAGTCATCTTCTTGCCGCCGCCGTACTGCGGCGCGTTGCCGACCGCCACGAGCGTGGCCGGCATGTCGAGCCGCACCCCGTCGAGCTCCACCGTGAACGGCCGCGGCGCGAGGCGGACCATCTCCACGATGATCGCCAGGTCATAGCGCCGCGGCCCGCGCGGCCAGCGCATCCCATTGGCCCGCTCGGTGACCGCGGAATCGAAGCCGGCGCAGAGCACGGTCACCCACCATCGGCCGGCATCCGTGCGCCCCAGGTCCACGCGACGCACCGAGCCGGCCTCCAGCGCCGCGAGCACCCCGTCGGCCGCGGACATCGGATCGCTCGGCAGGCCCAGCACGTCGGCCGTGTCATTGCCGGTGCCGGCCGGGATGATCCCGAGCGGGGTGTCACCGAGCGCCAGCGCCTGTAGCGCGAGATGCACGATCCCGTCGCCGCCCAGGACGACGACCGCGTCGCACACACCGGCGACGGCGGCGAGCAACTCGGCGGACTCCGCCGGGGACGAGCCCGCGTGTACCTGGACCGACGCGCGGGCGCCGAGCCGCGCGGCTACCGCGGCCGCCAGCCGTGCGCCGCGCCCGACCCCGGACGCCGGGTTGACGATCAGAGCGATCCGATACGCGCTCAGGTTGTGTCCCTCCACGAGTCGTCCACCGCGCCGATCGGCTCGGGAATCGCGGCGACCTGCGACGGCGTCTCGTCGTCGGGATACTGCTCGGGTTCGCGGCGCCCCTTGCGCCGTTCGCGCACGATCGCGAACAGGACCGCGCCTTCGAACAGAACCACCATCGGCACAGCCATTGCGCACATCGTGAACGGGTCGGTGCTCGGCGTCGCGACGGCGGCGAAGGCGAAGATCAGGAAGACGGCGAGCCGCTGCGACTTCTTGAGCACTCGGGCCGAGAGCACGCCGGCCAGGTTGGCCATCACCACGAGCAGCGGCAGCTCGAACGCCGCACCGAAGATAACCATCATCAGCGTGACGAAGGACAGATAGCTATTGACCGTCAGCAGCGCCTGGGTGCCCGATCCGGCCGCCGTGAGCAGTACCGAGAGACCCTTGGCGAGCACGACGTAGGCGAGCCCCATCCCGGCCACGAAGAGCAGCGTGGACGCAGCGATGAACACGACGGTGTATTTGCGTTCGTTCTTGCGCAGTCCCGGCGTGATGAATCCCCAGATCTGATACAGCCAGAACGGGGCGGAGAAGACCGTCCCGGCGATGAAGGACACCTTCAGCCGGGTGGTGAAGCCGTCCAGGACGCCGGTGTAGATCAGATCGCAGCTCTTGCCGTCGCGGCCGTTGTAACGGTACTTGGCCGCAACCGAGCAATAGGGGTGCTCCAGGAATTTCAACACGGGGTCGTACAGGATCCACCCGACGACGGCGCCGGCGGCGATGAACAGCACCACGATGATCAGGCGGCGGCGTAGCTCACGCAGATGATCGAGCACCGACATGCGTCCGTCGGGGTTGGCTGCTCGTCGCCGCAAACGCCGGATCATGGCGGTCATCGGTGGCTCAGCGCGCGCCGGAACGGGCCAGGCGCCGCTGGGCGGCCGCGGCCTCGCTCTGCAGCTGCGAAAGCTCGTGGCCGAGGCCCTGCAGGATCTGCAGGGCGCCCCGGAGGCGGCGAGCCTTCCAGATGATCTCGTACGCGCAGAAACCCAGCACGGCCGCGGCGATCAGGACGGCAGCCAACCATGCGACGAGAGGGATCCAGGACACAGGGGAACCCTACTTCGCTGCGTACGCGGCCAGCGCGGTCGCGGCATCGGTTCGGATCGACTCGGCCAGCCAACCGGGCGAGAGCACTTCGACCTGTCCGGACGAGCCGAGCACGAGTGCGCGCACCCAGGCCGGATCGGCCACCCGCAGGCTGACCTGCAACAGTCCGTCGGACTCGAGCACCTCTTCGGTCGGGTAGTAGTCGGCGACCCAGAAGTACGGCGGCGAGAGCCGCAGCAGGGCCAGCAGATGCTCCGACGCCGGCTGGTAGACGCCTTCGGCCAGATCCCGAAGCTGCACGTCCGCAGGCGGGCGCGACGGCTCGTCGAGCTGCTCGAGGTGCTCGATCCGGTCGACCCGGAACACTCGCACGCCCTCCGCGCTGCGGCACCACGCCTCGAGGTAGCTGCGGCCGTCCATCTCGAAGACCCGCAGCGGGTCGACCGTGCGATCGGTCGTGTCGTCGCGCGTGGCGGTGTAATAGCGCAGCTGCAGGGCGCGGCCCTCGTCGAGCGCACGGTGCACCGCCGGCAGCAGGCGTACCGCGGTGTCGAGTTCGACTGCGATCGTGGTGTCATCGACCTCGCCACCCGCGGCGGCCTCGACCTTGACCAGTGCGCGCTGCACCGCGTCGCCGTCCGCGAGACCCGGCGTCTCGGCCAATGTGCGCAGCGCGACGACCAGGGCGAGCGCCTCCTGCGCGGTAAGCCGCAGCGGGCGCGACATGCCGGCGTCGAAGATCACCGACACGGTGTCACCGTCGAAGGACAGGTCGATCAGGTCGCCGGGCCCGTGGCCGGGCAGACCGCACATCCACAGCAGCCGCAGATCGCGGCGCAGCTGCTCTTCGGTGATGCCGAAGTCCGCGGCGGCGGTAGCAACCGCGATGCCCTGATGGGCCTGCAGGTAGGGCACCAGCGCGAGCAGGCGCGGCAGGCGCTCCTCGTTCCCGCTCACTGGTCTGCCCCGCTCTTCGCGCAAGCGCTCATCGCTGCATCCCGGCCGCCGTCGCGAGCCGCGCCACCACGGCAGCAACGAGGTCCGGCGGGTCGAGCGCGTACGCGCTGGTTCCCGTGGCGGCGATGAGCTGAGCGAGCAGTTGCGTGTCGGTGAAGGAGATCGTCAACTGCCCGTCGACCTCGGCGTCGGCAATCCGGCGCAGCTGACCGGCCCCGGAACCGTCGACGCGCACCAGTGCCACCCGGGTGTCCTCGGGTGTCCGGCCGGCGACGAGTTCACGCAGCTCGACCTTCTCTGGACGCTCGAAGCCGCCCGGCTTGCTCACGAACTCGATCTTGCCGCTGATGCGGGACAGTCGGAAGCTGCGTGGCTCGCCGCGGTCGCGATCAAAGCCCGCGACGTACCAGCGACGGCGCCAAGACAACACACCCCAGGGTTCGAGAGTGCGCAGCTGTGCGGTTCCCGCTCCGGACTTGGTGTAGTCGAAGCGCACGGCCCGCGAGAGCCGCGCCGCCTCGAGCAACGCGGGCAGGCTCGGGTCGCTGGCGTCGAGGTAGGGCACGGCCCCCGGCGTGTCGCCGGCGTGCACATCCGTCCCGGCCGCGCGCAGTTTGATCAGGGCAGCGCGGGCCGCCTCGCCGAGCGTCGCCGATTGCCACAGGCGTGCGGCGAGGCCGACCGCGGCTGCCTCGGCCGGGTCGAACTCGATCGGCGGCAGTTCGTAATCGCGGCGGGTGATGCGGTAGCCGTCTTCGTTGTCCAGGTAGCTGTTGTGGCCCGTCTCCAGCGGAATGCCCAGGTCGCGCAGCTCCGCCTTGTCCCGTTCGAACATTCGCTTGAACGCCTCGTCGGTGCTCGCGTTCCCGTCGGCCGCGTCGTAACCGGGGACGGCATCGCGGATCCGCTCGGCGCTGAGGAACTGGCGTGTCGAGAGCAGGCAGATGACGAGGTTGACGAGTCGTTCCGCGCGCCGGGCCGCCATGTCCTCGAAAGTAATGCCCGTGCGGGCCCGCCGCACGGCGGCACGCACAGGGGGCGTGGTGCTCCTCGTGCTCACATCGAGGCGATCAGCTTCTCGACCCGCTCATCGACGCTGCGGAACGGGTCCTTGCAGAGCACGGTGCGCTGCGCCTGGTCGTTGAGCTTGAGGTGCACCCAGTCGACGGTGAAGTCGCGCCGCTTCTCCTGCGCCTTGCGGATGAAGTCGCCGCGCAGCTTGGCCCGGGTCGTCTGGGGCGGCACCGACTTGGCCTCGAACACGGCGAGATCGGACACGACGCGCTCGACGGCGTGTTTGCGTGCCAGCAGGTAGTACAGCCCGCGGGTGCGCGAGATGTCGTGGTAGGCGAGGTCGAGTTGCGCGACGCGCGGTGAGGACAGCGGCAGGTCGTGCTTGCTGCGGTAGCGCTCGATGAGCTGGTACTTCGTCGCCCAGTCGATATCGCGGTCGATCATCGAGAGGTCCTGCTGCTCGACGGCGTCCAGGGTGCGTCCCCACAGTTCCAGGACGCGTTTGGCCGACTCGTCATCGTCGTCACCGCTAGTGGCGACGAAGTCGACGGCCCGGCTGTAGTACTCACGCTGGATCTCCAGCGCCGACGCGGTGCGTCCGGCTGCGAGACGGACGGAGCGGGTGCCGGTGAGGTCATGGCTGATCTCCCGGATGGCCCGAATCGGGTTCTCGAGGCTGAGGTCGCGGAAGGTGACCCCGTGCTCGAACATCCGCAGCACGAGATCGGCCGAGCCGACCTTGAGCAGCGTGGTCGACTCGTTCATGTTCGAGTCACCGACGATGACGTGCAGCCGGCGGTAGCGTTCTGCGTCGGCGTGTGGCTCGTCGCGGGTGTTGATGATCGGACGGCTGCGAGTGGTCGCCGACGAGACGCCCTCCCAAATGTGCTCGGCGCGCTGGCTGACGCAGTACACGGCGCCGCGCGGGGTCTGCAGTACCTTGCCGGCGCCGCATATCAGCTGGCGCGTCACGAGGAACGGGATGAGCACGTCGGCCAGCCGGCTGAACTCACCATGCCGCCCGACCAGGAAGTTCTCGTGGCAGCCGTAGGAGTTGCCGGCCGAGTCGGTGTTGTTCTTGAAAAGGTAGATGTCGCCGGCGATGCCCTCGTCGTGCAGGCGCTTCTCGGCGTCGACGACCAGGCCCTCGAGGATCCGCTCCCCCGCCTTGTCGTGGGCCACCAGGCTGGTCAGCGAGTCGCACTCGGGCGTCGCGTACTCCGGGTGGCTGCCGACGTCGAGGTAGAGTCGCGCGCCGTTGCGCAGGAAGACATTGGACGAGCGGCCCCACGACACGACGCGACGGAACAGGTAGCGCGCCACCTCATCCGGCGACAGCCGCCGCTGGCCGTGGAACGTGCACGTGACGCCGTACTCGTTCTCGATCCCGAAAATGCG
>DAITQD010000087.1:0-2096 GCA_036833255.1 Jatrophihabitantaceae bacterium | reverse complement strand
AACGATGTCGAAACCGGGATGGTGTGCGATGCGCGAGGATTCCCTGTCCGGCCAGGCGACGGCCGTCGCGGCCGAGCGCCCGGACTGGCGCGACGGCAAGCGGTACCTCTGGCTGCTCGGCGCGGTGGTGCCGATGTTCCTGTTCGCCGGCTGGGGCATGGTGAACCTCACTGGCCTCGGGCTGTTCTGGTGGATGGGACCGCTGTGGCTCTACGTGCTCATCCCGGTGCTCGACATGGTCTTCGGCGCCGACCCGACCAACCCGCCCGACGGTGTGGTGGCCTGGCTGGAGCAGGACCGCTACTACCGATGGGTGACTTACGCGTTCCTGCCACTGCAGTACGTCGCGATCTTCGCCGGCTTCTGGCTGATCACGCAGCACGGCGGGCTCGGCACCGTCGACAAACTCGGCATCGCGTTCACGCTCGGTTCGCTGAACGGCGTCGCCATCAACACCGCCCACGAACTCGGTCACAAGAAGGAGCACTTGGAGCGCTGGTTCGCCCGCGTCGCGCTGGCGCCCACTGGCTACGGGCACTTCTTCATCGAGCACAACCGCGGCCACCACGTGCGGGTGGCCACCCCCGAGGACCCGGCCTCGAGCCGGCTCGGCGAGACGTTCTGGGCGTTCCTGCCCCGCACCGTGATCGGCAGCGTGCGCAACTCGTGGCGCTTGGAGCGCACCCGGCTGCGGCGGATGGGCAAGCACCCGATCTCGCCGCGCAACGACGTCCTCAATGCCTGGGCGATGACCGTCGTGCTGTGGGGCGTGCTGCTCGCCCTGTTCGGGATCGGCATCGGGCCGTACCTGCTGATCCAGGCGGTCTTCGGCTTCGCGCTGCTGGAAGCGGTCAACTACCTCGAGCACTACGGCCTGATGCGCCGGCAGTTGCCCAACGGGCGCTGGGAGCGGGTCAACCCACGGCACAGCTGGAACAACAACAACATCACCACGAACCTGTTCCTCTACCACCTGCAGCGGCACAGCGACCACCACGCCAACCCGACCCGGCGCTACCAGGCACTGCGGCATTTCCAGGCGTCACCGCAACTGCCCAGCGGCTACGCCACGATGATCGTGCTGGCGTACTTCCCGCCACTGTGGCGCCGGGTGATGGATCCCCGCGTGCTGGCCCACTACGCAGGCGATGTGAACCTCGCGAACATCCACCCCCCGAAGCGCGAGGAGATCCTGGCCCGCTACGGCAACCCGAACCAGCGCCGCACGCGATCCTCGGCAGCGTGAGCAGGTATCGGTGCGAGGTCTGCGACTACGTCTACGACGAGGCCCACGGCGCGCCGCACGAGGGGTTTTCGGCGGGCACACCGTGGACGGATGTCCCCGATGACTGGTGCTGCCCGGACTGCGGCGTCCGCGAGAAGCTCGACTTCGTCGCGCTGGACGCGGACGCCGGTGACGTCGCACAGGCATGATCCTGTGACGTCCGCCCAGGGCCGGGTCCCCTATCCCGAGGCGGCGCGCGCGCTGCTGCGCGACACCATCGTGGCCGCCGTCGACGACCTGGTCCGTTCGCGTGGCTGGTCGGCCACGACGATGTCCCACGTCGCCGCGGCTGCGGGGGTCAGCCGGCAGACCGTCTACAACGAGTTCGGCTCGCGGCGGGCCCTCGTCGAGGCCTATGTCCTGCGCGAGATCGAGACGCTCATCGCCGGCGTCGAGGATGCCGTCCGGGCTTCATGCGGGGACGCGCACAGCGCGATGCAGGCTGCCTTCGGGCTGTTCCTGAAGCTCGCGTCGGACGAGCCGCTCGTCCAGGTGATCGTCGCCGACGCCGAGGGCGGCGAGCTGATCCGGCTGCTCACCGGGCTGGGCCGACAGGTCGCGACCGACCGGATCGGACGGCTGATCGTGCAGGTCTGGCCCCAGGTCTCGGTGGCCGACGCGGATTTGCTTGCCGAGTCGATGGCGCGGCTGGCGATCAGCCACGCGCTGCTGCCGACCTCGGACCCCGAAGACACCGCCGCAGCCGTAACCCGGATGATCGGCCCCTTCATCGACGAGATCCTCGGCGACTGAGCCGACCGCGTTCACGTGAATGACCTCTCCATGTAATGACAGTGGTCGGTGGTTTCCT
>DAITQD010000086.1:0-11965 GCA_036833255.1 Jatrophihabitantaceae bacterium | reverse complement strand
TACATGGAGAGGTCATTCACGTGAACGCGATTGACTCCTGGCGGCAGGATGAGTGCGCTCAGGAGGCACGGTTATGTTCTGCAGCTGATGAGGAGTCGGGCAATGGCACGAGTCGCGGTAACCGGGGGCAGCGGAAAACTTGGTCGGGCGTGCGTGGCCCACCTGCTGGAACACGGGTGGGATGTCGTCACCCTCGATCGAATGCCGGCGACACCGCAACTCGGTGACTTCGTGCGCGTCGACCTCACCGACTACGGGCAGGTCGTCGAAGCTCTCACGGCGATCGACGATCGGTACCGGGGTGTCGATGCGGTCGTGCACCTGGCCGCGATACCTGCGCCCGGGCTGAGCACCAACGCCGCCACTTTCGGCAATAACATGACGAGCACGTACAACGTCTTTTCGGCGGCTCGGCAGGCCGGAATCAGCAACATCGTGTGGGCATCCAGCGAGACGGTGCTCGGGTTGCCGTTCGACACCCCACCGCCCTACGTCCCGGTCGACGAGGAGTATCCCGCTCGGCCCGAGTCCACGTATTCCGTCGTGAAGTTCCTGGAGGAGCAACTCGCCGGCCAGCTGTGTCGCTGGGACCCGCGACTGAAGATGATCGGACTGCGGTTCTCCAACGTGATGGAGGTGGCCGACTACAAGGCCTTCCCTGGCTTCGACGCTGATCCGCGGGCGCGCAAGTGGAACCTCTGGGGTTACCTCGACGCTCGGGACGGCGCCCACGCGGTACGGCTGGCCCTGGACTACCGGGCCACCGGCGTCGACATCTTCATCATCGCCAATGCGGAGACCGTGATGAGCCGGCCCAACCGCGACCTACTCGCCGAGGTTTTCCCCGGCGTGCCGCTCCGGGGCCAGATCGGCGAGCACGACACGTTGCTGTCGATCGACAAGGCGCGGCGACTACTCGGCTACCAGCCGAGCCACAGCTGGCGCGACGAGGTTCAGCCGAACTCGACGCCCTGGGCGAGCGGAAGTTCGGTGGAGTAGTTGATCGTGTTCGTGGCGCGGCGCATGTAGGCCTTCCACGCGTCCGAACCGGACTCACGCCCGCCGCCGGTCTCCTTCTCGCCGCCGAAGGCGCCGCCGATCTCCGCGCCCGACGGGCCGATGTTGACGTTGGCGATGCCGCAGTCCGAACCGTCCGGCGAGGTGAAGCGTTCGGCCTCGCGCACGTTGAGCGTGAAGATCGACGACGACAGACCCTGCGGCACGTCGTTGTGCAGGGCAAGCGCCTCTTCGAAGTCGTCATAGGTGAGGACGTAGACGATCGGTGCGAACGTCTCGCTGCGCACGATGTCACTCTGCGCCGGCATCCGGACCAGCGCCGGCTGCACGTAGTACGCGTCGCCGGCCTCGTCGGCCAGCACCCGCTGACCACCGGCGATCAGCTCGCCGCCGTCGGCCTGCGCCTTGTCGAGCGCGGTGGCATAGCCCTCGTATGCGGCTTTGTCGACGAGCGGGCCCACCAGGGTGCCGTCGGCCAACGGTGAGCCGATCGGCAGTGTCTCGTAGGCAGCCTTGATCTTCGCGACGAGCTCGTCGGCAATGGAGGAGTGGGCGATGACACGGCGCAGTGAGGTGCAGCGCTGACCGGCGGTGCCGGCGGCGGAGAACACGATGCCGCGGACGGTGAGGTCGAGGTCCGCCGACGGCGCGACGATCGCGGCGTTGTTACCGCCGAGCTCGAGCAGCAGCCGGCCGAAGCGTGCGGCCACCAGCGGCGCCACAGCGCGGCCCATCCGGGTCGAGCCGGTCGCACTGATCAGGGCAACGCGCGGGTCGTTGACGAGCGCCTCGCCCACGGCGGCGGTGCCCAGCACCAGCGAGGCGATTGCGGCCGGCGCGCCGACCCGGCGGGCCGCCTCCGCGACGAGCGCCTGACAGGCGAGCGCGGTCAGCAAGGTCTTCTCCGACGGCTTCCACACGACGGCATCGCCGCAGACGAGGGCGAGAGCGGAGTTCCACGACCAGACGGCGACGGGGAAGTTGAACGCACTGATGATGCCGACGACACCGAGCGGGTGCCACTGCTCCATCATTCGGTGGCCCGGCCGCTCGGAGGCGATCGTCAGGCCGAACAGCTGGCGAGACAGGCCAATCGCCAGGTCGCAGATGTCGATCATCTCCTGCACCTCGCCGAGACCCTCCGAGCGGATCTTGCCCGCCTCGATGGACACCAGCGCGCCCAGGTCGTCCTTGTGCTCGCGCAGCAGTTCGCCGAGCTCACGTATGAGTCGGCCGCGCACCGGCGCCGGCACGCTGCGCCACACCCGGAACGCCGCCTGCGCCTCACCGATGATCGTGGCCACCTCGTCAGTGGTGTGCGCGGGCACCCGCGCAAGCTCGCCGCCGGTGATGGGGGAGCGGGCGACGAGGTCGCCGTCGCGGCGCAGATCGGTGACCCCGAGGCGCGACAGGATCGCTGCGGTCTCGGCGGCAAGGGCGTCGTGGGTGGGGACGGACATCTGAACTCCTCGTCTGGGGCTTACGACTGCTTAGCCTATGCCGTAAGGCAGGCACGGCACTGATCGACCGTTTCCCGCGGCGGGTTCCGCCGGTGCACAACAGCGACGCTCCGCGCGGCCGGGGGCCTTCTAACAGAATCGGGGCTTGACTAATGGGAACGACACGCGTGTAATTCCACATATGTCGTTCGAGTACGGCAATCGCATCAGGAGGACGCCGTGACTGAGCTGACGAGCAATGTGGCCGACGAGGACCTCTCGAACCTGTTCGGGCTGCCCGACGAGGCCAGCTGGCAGGAACGTGCGCTGTGCGCACAGACCGACCCCGAGGCGTTCTTCCCCGAGAAGGGCGGCTCCACCCGGGAGGCCAAGCGGATCTGCATCGGCTGCGAGGTGCGCGGCGAGTGCCTCGAGTACGCCCTCGAGCACGACGAGCGCTTCGGCATCTGGGGCGGGCTGTCCGAGCGCGAGCGCCGGCGGCTCAAGCGCAAAGCGGTCTAATGCGGTGGGTCGATCTCGTCGACGTCGCGTCCCAGCAGCTCGGCCACCAACTCGGCCACGACCATGAAGACCAGGTCGGCCCGGTCGTCGCGATCCACGGCGCGGGCCTCGACGGGACGTCGGTAGAGCACGATGACCGGTTGCGCGACTCCGGCCGCGCCGGTGCGGTACAGGCGTCCCAGCGGAATCCCGCGATCGAGCACGATCTCCGGATCGAAGTCCGGCGGCGCCTGCTGATTCAGCGGCGGCACATCTTCCACCGCGAACTCGACGCCGGTCATTTCCGCGGCCCAGTGCTCCTCGAGTTCGTCGACGGCGTCCAGGACGAGGTCATCGAAGGCCTCGCTACGGCTGCGGTTCACGGGCACCGTGCGCGGCGCGAGCCCACCGCGCATGCCACGCCCGCGCCGCTCACGCCGCGGCCGGCGACTGGCCAGCGGCGGCGTAGGGCGGCGATCGCGGAGCACGTTCGAAGCCTAGGCCGTGTGACCGACGGGCGGGTCGGTCCCACGACACGACCTGCTCCGAACGCGCCAGAAGCCCTGATCGGCCGTCCCGAGGCGCTAATGTCGCGAGCCGTGAGCACCGTGCGGGCGAGCAGATGAGACACCCGCGCCGCTGTATCAGGACCGGCTGTGCCCGGCCGGCCGTCGCGACCCTGACCTACGCCTACTCCGACCTCACGGCCGTCGTCGGGCCGCTGGCCACCTTCGCCGAACCGCACTCCTACGACCTGTGCGAGGAGCACGCGCTGGGCTTTACGGTCCCTAGGGGCTGGGAGGTCATGCGGCACGTGGGCGAATTCCCGTCACCGATCCCGCACGGCGACGATCTGGAGGCACTCGCCGACGCGGTGCGTGAGGCGGCTCGGGTCGAACCGTCCCAGTGCAACGGTCGCGACGCCGACACCCCGACCGGACGCCGCGGTCACCTGCGGGTCGTTCCGCCAGCGGTCTGAGCGACGCTTGTGGGGCCTGGGTAGGCTCGCGAATCGTGGACCTCTCGACGATCGTCAAGGCATACGACGTACGCGGCACCGTTCCCGATCAGCTCGACGAACCGATCGCCCGTGCGCTGGGTGCCGCCTTCATCGACGTCACCGGCGCCAAGCAGATCGTCACCGCGCACGACATGCGCGAATCCGGTCCCGGGTTGGCGCGTGCCTTCGCCGAGGGGGCGCTGCACCGAGGCGCGTCGGTCGTCGAAGCCGGCCTCGGCTCCACCGACATGCTCTATTTCGCCTCCGGGCACCTGGGCCTGGCCGGGGCGATGTTCACCGCCAGCCACAACCCCGCGCAGTACAACGGCATCAAGATGTGCCGCGCCAATGCCGTGGCGATCGGGCAGGACTCCGGGCTCACCGAGATCGGCCAGCGCGCGCAGACCTACCTCGACGCGGGACTGCCGGCAGCTGAGGTCGCCGGGACCGTCGAGCAGGTCGACCTGCTCACCGCCTACGCCGAGTACCTGCGCGGGCTGGTCGACCTGTCCGGTGTCCGGCCGCTGCGGGTGGTCGTCGATGCCGGCAACGGCATGGGCGGCTACACCGTGCCTGCCGTGCTCGGCGACGCGGCCCTGCCTGCGCTGCCGCTGACGATCGTCGAGCTGTACTTCGAGCTGGACGGGTCGTTCCCCAACCACGAAGCCAACCCGCTGGAACCGGCCAACATCGTCGACCTGCAGCGGGCCGTGGTGGCCGAAGGTGCCGATATCGGATTGGCCTTCGACGGTGACGCCGACCGCTGTTTCGTCGTCGACGCAGCTGGCCGCGCGGTATCTCCGAGCGCGATCACGGCGCTCGTCGCGGCCCGGGAGCTTGCGAAGGCTCCGGGCGCAACGGTGATCCACAATCTGATCACCTCGCACGCGGTGCCCGAGGTGATCCGCGAGAATGGCGGCGTACCGGTGCGCACCCGGGTCGGGCACTCGTTCATCAAGGGCGAGATGGCGCGCACGAACGCGGTGTTCGGCGGTGAGCACTCCGCGCACTACTACTTCCGCGACTTCTGGTTCGCCGACACCGGCATGCTCGCCGCGCTGCACGTGCTCGCCGCGCTCGGCGAGCAGCCCCGAACACTGGCCGAACTCACGGCGCAGTACGACCGCTACGCATCCTCGGGCGAGATCAACTCGACCGTCGACGACCAGGAAGGACGCGTCGCAGCCGTGCGTGCCGCGTTCGCCGACCGGGCCAGCAGCAGCGACAACCTGGACGGCCTGACCGTCGAACTCGGCGACGGCAGCTGGTTCAACGTGCGGGCATCGAACACCGAGTCGTTGCTGCGACTGAACGTCGAGGGTCCGGACGAGGCGACGATGGCCAGGGCCCGCGACGAAGCCCTCGCGGTTATCCGCGGCTGAGTCAGGAGACACGATGGCAATCGACACCGCCCTGTTGGCATTGCTCGCCTGCCCGAGCGACGACCACGCCCCGTTGCGCGACGAGCAGTTCGACGGCGTCGAAGTGCTGGTGTGCACGCACTGCGGGTCTAGCTTCCCCGTTCGCGACGGCATCCCGGTGCTGCTGCTCGACGACGCGACACCGGGACCCCACGGCCTGGGCAACGCGGCCAGCTGATGGCGTGAGCTTTGACGAGGCGCTGCTCGGCGATGCCGAGTTGCTGGCGCGGCGCGACGAGCAGCGGCTGCTGTGGAAGCTCGCGACGGCCGGTGCGCAGGTGCGCCGCGCGATCGACACGGCCGCGGATTTCGGGGTCGAACGGCTGCGCGGTGAGTTGCCACGGGCGTTGCTCGTCGCCACCGATGCGCCGCCGTCGGCGGCGGTCCGGGTGGTCACCCGGCTGAGCTGCGCGGTTACGCCGGCGATGCCCTGGCACGGCGTCGAGCTGCCGCGCTGGGCCGGGCCGTCGGACGCGCTACTGATCGGCGCGCTCGACGGACGGCACCCCCGGCTGGCCGAACTGGCCGAGCAGGGCGCGCGGCGCGGACTGGCGATGGCCGTCGTCGCGCCGGCGGGTTCGCAGGTCGCCGCCGCCGCGGGGCGTGCCCCGCTGCACGAACTGGCCACCGACCTGAATCCTCGCGCCGCGCGGTGGGCGGTGCTCACGCCGCTGTTGCAGGCGCTCGACGGGCTCGGCGTGCACACCGTGTCGGGCCCGCTGCTGGCCGAGATCGCCGACGTCCTCGACGAAACCGCAGAGTCTTGCCGCCCTGCCGGTGAGGTTTTCACGAACGGGGCCAAGTCGCTGGCGGTCGAGTTCGCCGAAACGCAACCGTTGATCGCCGGGGCGGGTGCGCTCGCCGGTGTCGCGGCCCGCGCCATCGCCGATGCCCTGCAGCTCTGCGCGGGGGTGCCGGCGGTGGCGGTGAGCCTGCCCGACGGCGTCGGCAGGGCGGGTGCACTACTGCGGGGTGCGGGCCCGGGCGGCGCGCACGACATGTTCCGCGACCGCGACGACCAGCCGGCGGCGTCGCATGCCCGCCTGCTCGTCGTCGGCGACGACGGCAGTCCCGACGATCCCGACCTGGGTGCTCGGACCGGCGCGCAGATCCAGCTCGACGAGGTGGCGGCGCGGCGGGCTGCGTCCGCACTGCACCGGCTGGCCGGCGAACTCGGGCTGCGGTCCTCGAGCGTGGGCGTTCCGTCGGGTGCCCCGCTCGCGCGGTTCGCCGCGGCGGCCGCGTTCGGCGAGTTCACCGCCGCGTACCTGGCCTTCGGACTCGGGCTCGACCCCGGCACGGCCAATCCCGCCGAACTGTCGCACTGATGAGCGGGTCAGGGGGCTCGAAGGCCGTACTCGCCGCGTTGGGGGCGAACCTCGGCATCGCGGTGATCAAGTTCGTTGCGTTCGCGATCACCGGCTCGTCGTCGATGCTCGCCGAGGGCGTGCACTCGGTCGTCGACTCGGGCAATCAGGGTTTGTTGATCGTGGGCGGGCGCTCGTCGCGCCGGCGGCCCACCCCGGAGCACCCGTTCGGTTACGGTCGCGACCGCTACGTCTACGGCTTTCTCGTCGCGCTGATGCTGTTCTCGGGGGGTGGGCTGTTCGCGCTCTACGAGGGCATCGAGAAGGTCCGCCACCCGCACCACCTCGCCTCGCCGGTGGTGGCGGTCCTCGTGCTGGCGGTCGCGGTCGGGCTCGAGTCCTTTTCGCTGCGCACCGCCGTGCACGAGTCGCGTCCGCACAAGGGCCAGGACAGCTGGCCCGAATTCATCCGGCACGCGAAGGTGCCCGAACTGCCGGTCCTGCTGCTCGAGGACGTTGCCGCGCTGATCGGCCTGGTGCTCGCGCTGCTCGGTGTGGGCCTGTCGACACTCACCCACCAGGCGGTGTGGGACGGCGTCGGGACGCTGGGCATCGGCGCGCTGCTGATCACGGTCGCGGTCATCCTCGTCATCGAGACGAAGAGCCTGCTCGTCGGCGAGGCGGCCGCACCCCAGCAGGTGCGCGCCATCTCGGCCGCGCTCATCGGCGGCGGTGTCGAGGGGATCATCCACCTGCGCACCATGCACCTCGGCCCGGAGGAGCTGCTCGTCGGCGCGAGGATATCGATGGCGGCCGACACCTCCTTCGTCGATGTGGCCGCCGCGATCGACGCCGCCGAGTCGCGGGTGCGTGACGTCGTCCCCTCGGCCCGGGTGATCTACCTCGAGCCCACCCTCGACCGTGGCCGACCTGTTGCGCCATAGGATGCGGCGGTGCCGCTGCCCGCAGTGATCGCGCTCGACGGCGTGATCCGCCACTACGCCTGGGGCTCGCGCACGGCGATCCCCGAGCTCCTCGGTATTGAGCCCGACGGTGAGCCGGCCGCCGAACTCTGGTTCGGTGCACATCCTGACGACCCGTCACCCGTCGCCGAGCACGGCACGACACTGGACGCGCTGCTCGCGGCCGAGCCCGAACACCTGCTAGGCGCCGCAACCGTGACGCGGTTCGGCCCGCACCTGCCGTTCCTGCTCAAGGTGCTCGCGCTCGACTCGGCGCTGTCGATCCAGGTGCACCCGACCATCGAGCAGGCGCGGGCTGGCTTCGCCGCCGAGGACACCGCCGGAATCGCGCGGGACGCACCGCAGCGCAACTATCGCGATGCCAACCACAAGCCCGAGCTGCTCTGCGCGCTCACTCCCTTCGAGGCACTGTGCGGGTTCCGTCCGGTCGAGGACACGCTGCGTCTGTTCGACGCATGGGATGTGGCTGCACTGACGCCGATATGCGATCTGCTGGCCGGACCGGACGGCCTGCGCACGGCGGTCACGGCACTGCTCACGCTCGACGACCCGGCCCCGGTGGTACGCGCCGTCGTCGCCCGCGCCGCAGCCGTCGCTGCGGATGACGAATGGGCCGGTGTGGCGCGGGCTGTCAGCCTTGCCGCGGGCGACTTTCCCGGCGACATCGGCGTGGTGCTGGTCCTGCTGCTCAACTTCGTCCGGCTCGAGCCCGGCGAGGCGATCTACCTCGGCGCGGGCACCATGCACAGCTACCTGCGCGGCACCGGCGTCGAGATCATGGCCAACAGCGACAACGTGCTGCGCTGCGGGCTGACGGCCAAGCGCGTCGACGCCCCCGAGTTGCTGAAGATCACCGACTTCAGCCCGCTCGTGCAGCCGCGCTGCCCCAATGCCTGGGGTGCCGACGTAACCGACGTGTACGAGTACCCGGTCCCGGTAGCGGACTTCGGCCTGCTGCGCGTCGACCTGGACGCCGTCAACGGATCGTCGGTGGTCGGGCCGGGCGGCCCGCACATCGTCCTGAGCGCCTCGGGGCGGGTGCGGGTCGACGCACGCGGCGCGGCCGTCGACCTGACTCCCGGTCGCGCCGCCTTCGTCACAGCCAGCGATCAGGGCGGCCCGACGCTGCGCGGCCACGGCGTCGCGTTCGTCGCGACGGTCGGGTCGACACTCCTCGGCTCTTCCCCGCTGGTGGTCGGTCCTCCTCGGCTCTTCCCCGCTGGTGGTCGGTTAGACCCGCCGAAACCGAGTACCAGCGGGGAAACCTGATTCGTCGGGAGAGCCCAGCCGGAGCGGCGCGTCGTGATGCGGTGGAGGACCGCGGGGGCGAGGACAGCAAGGATGGCGGCAAGGCCGGCGAGCGCGAACATCGCGCCCGACAGGCCGAGAGTGTCGGCCCAAAGTCCGACGTACACCGGCCCGGCGAGGAAGCCCAGGTAGGCCACGCCGGTGACGATCGCGGTCGCGGTGGCCCGCATGCCATCAGGCACCCGGTCGCTCAGCACGCCGAGCAGAGTAGAACCGCTCAGCAGCATCGCCGGCAGCGCCCCGGCGCCGACGAACAGCAGTGCGGTGCCCAGCTGCCCGTCGCTGACCCCGGCCTGATCCCGGATGGCCGGTATCGAGGCGCCCCATGCCCCCCAGAACCCGCCGAAGACTGCGAAGCCGGCGTACGCCGCGCGGGCTCCACCGGTTCTGTCGACCGCCATGTTTGTAACGATACACAAGAATAGCCTGTGGTCATGGCCGACGCAGGGGAGCGACGCCACCGGGCCACGATGGTCGACGTCGCCCGGGCGGCCGGGGTGTCGACGATGACGGTGTCCTACGCATACTCACAACCGAGCCGGGTATCGCAGTCGGCCGCCGCCAAGGTTCGGGCCGCCGCCGAGCAGCTGGGCTATCCCGGCCCGCACCCCGGGGCCCGCTCCCTGCGCAGAGGGCGTGCCGGGACGCTGGGTGTGGTCTTCGGAGAGCACCTGACCTATGCCTTCGAGGACCCCCAAGCCGCACGATTCCTCGCCGGGGTCGCGGAGGTCTGCGAGGCCCAGGCCGTCGGGATCACGCTTGTGCCGATCACCGGTGCCGCACACGACACCGAGCGGATCGCACGGGCAGCTGTCGACGGCTTCGTCGTCTGGACGACTGCCGACGACGACCCGGTGCTCGACGCCGTCCTGGCCACCGGGCTGCCTGCGGTCGTTCACGGCGGTCCCGACCGCGGTGGCTTGCCTGTTGTCAGCATCGACGACCGGGCCGCCGCCCGCGCAATTGGTCAGGTCGCGTTCAGCCAGGCCGGCCGGCCCGCAGTGCTGAGCTTCCCGTTCGACCGCGACCGGCGCAGCCTCGTGCTGGCCGGACCAGACCCGCGCGAGGTGGCGTTTCCCGTCAGCCGGCACCGGTTGCAGGGACTGCGGGACGCCTGCGTCGAGACCGGCCGATCGTGGTCCGACGTGCAGGTTGCGGTGTGCTCCAAGAACGACGCCACCCTCGGTGCTGCCCACATCGCGGACCTACTGCGCTCCCGCGACGCTCCGGACGCCGTCGCGGCGATGAGCGACGAGCTCGCCCTCGGCGCCCTCCAGGCGGCCCGCGACGCTGGCCTGGCGATCCCCGACGCCCTTGCCGTCACCGGCTGGGACGATACCGACGCCGCCGGGCCGGCCGGTCTCACCACCGTGCGGCAGTCATTGCGCGAGCAGGGAGCCCAGTGCGCGCGGCTCGCACTCGGTCAGAGCGAGGAATACCACGAGCCCCGGTGGCAAATAATTCGTCGCCACACTTCCCGCGGCGCACCCGCCGGCTGATCAAGCTGCAAATCTGACACAACTGTGGTAACTTCATCCGCGATGCAATCGTTGACGATCCAGCAAGCAGCCGAAGCCACCGGGTGGTCCCAACGGATGCTGCGCTACCTGGAGCAGGCCGGCCTGGTGGCCGCGCTGCGCAGCCCGGGCGGTCACCGGCACTACGGCCCGCGACAGATCGAGCGGCTGCAAGGCCTGCGCGAGCTGATCGACGGCCACGATATCGGCATCACCGAAATTGCCTTCGAGCTGCGGATGCGCACCGATCCCCAGCTCGCCCGGGCCGTCGACGACTGGTTCGGACCGATCCACCGCAGCGCCGCTCCACCCCAAGCCGGCATCTACCGCCGGCTGGCCACACCCGACGATCAGCACTTCCATCGACACCAAGGAGAACACGTGAGCGTCACCCTCACCCCCGACAAGGCCGGCAGCGTCACCGACTTCAAGGTCGCCGATCTGTCGCTGGCCACCTTCGGCCGCAAGGAGATCGACCTCGCCGAGCACGAGATGCCGGGCCTGATGGCACTGCGTCGCGAGTTCGGCCCGTCCCAGCCGCTGAAGGGCAAGAAGGTCGCGGGCTCGCTGCACATGACCGTGCAGACTGCCGTCCTCATCGAGACCCTCGCCCACCTCGGTGCCGACGTGCGCTGGGTCAGCTGCAACATCTTCTCCACGCAGGACCACGCCGCCGCCGCGACCGTCGTCGGCAAGGACGGCACTCCGGAGAACCCCAAGGGCATCTCCGTCTACGCCTGGAAGGGCGAGACGCTCGAGGAGTACTGGTGGTGCACCGAGCAGATGCTCACCTGGCCCGACGGCACCGGCCCGGACTCGATCGTCGACGACGGCGGTGACGCCACCCTGCTGATCCACATGGGTGTCGAGTTCGAGGCAACCGGCGCGGTACCCGCGACCGACGAGAACGACTCCGAGGAGTACGGCCTCATCCTCGACACGCTGCGCCGCTCGGTCGTCGAGCAGCCCGGCAAGTACACCCGGATGGCCGCCGACATCATCGGCGTCACCGAGGAGACCACCACCGGGGTGCACCGCCTCTACGAGTTCGCGAAGGCCGGCACGCTGCTGTTCCCGGCGATCAACGTCAACGACTCGGTCACCAAGTCCAAGTTCGACAACAAGTACGGCTGCCGGCACTCACTCGTCGACGGCATCAACCGCGGCACCGACGTGATGATCGCCGGCAAGCTCGCCGTGATCTTCGGATACGGCGACGTCGGCAAGGGCTCGGTCGAGTCGCTGCGTGGGCAGGGTGCGCGCGTCGTCATCACCGAGATCGACCCGATCTGCGCGCTGCAGGCGGCGATGGACGGACTCGAAGTCGTCACCCTCGAAGACGTGGTGAGCAAGGCCGACATCTTCATCACCACCACCGGCAACAAGGACATCATCATGGCCGAGCACATGACCCAGATGAAGCACCAGGCCATCGTCGGCAACATCGGCCACTTCGACAACGAGATCGACAT
>DAITQD010000085.1:0-12063 GCA_036833255.1 Jatrophihabitantaceae bacterium | reverse complement strand
CTCGACGCGTACCGCATCCGGGCGCAGATGGCGCAGAACTACTGAGCCGACCGCGCAGCTGCGCTCAGTGCGCCCGGTGGTTTCTCGGCCGCGGGTTGGGCCGCAGGTCGCTATGACGCCGCTTCGTCGTCGTCGGCGCTGGCGCAGCCCACGACACCGGACCGGCTGGCGACCGCGGCGCCCTCACGCGGTGGAAGCGCAGGCCTGCGGCGAGGCGGGCACCCACGCTGAGGCGGCGCCGGACCAGCCGAAGCAGCGCCGTATGCGCGACCCAGGCGGCGTCCGCCTCGGCCGGCCCGACCCAGATCGACGAGCTGTAGATCGCGGCATTGGCCGCCTGGCCAAGGTAGGCGGCCTGGCGCGCCGGCTCCGCACCGAACCGATCGCCGGTCGCCATCACGATCTCGCTGCTGGTGAGGTTCGTCAGGTCGGCCAGCCCCGACTCGGCTAGCACGTCCAGGCTCTCGTGCCACGCGCCGAGCAATCGACGCCGCGGGTCGGCGGCGCGCCGCCGACGCCGCACCCGTAGACGTTTGCGCAGCAGCAGCACGAGTAGCAGCCCGACGGCCAGCACGCCCAATCCGCTCAGCAGCGCCACGATCAGCGTTTGGTGCGAGGCGGCAGACTTGTGCGGCACCGTGCTCTTCGGAGCGACGGCGTGACCACCGTTGGACTGGGTGATCAGCGCATTCTGCTTCGGAGTCGCGCTCGGCGTCTGGGACAGTTGCGCGCCGACGCTCGGCTTGGGCGCTTCGGAGACCGAACTGGGCGCAGGATCGACGACGACCCAGCCGTTCCCGCGAACGGGAATCTCGACCCACGTCCAGGCTTCGGCCGTGGTGACGTCGTAGCTGCCGGCCGCGAGCGTCTGCCCGCCGTGGGCGCTGCGCACACGGAAGCCGGTGACGAGCCGCGCCGGGACGCCGAGCTGGCGTGCCACGAGCGCGAACAGCGTCGCGTACTGCTCGGGCGTCGCGGAGCGTTGCGGGCCGAGGATCGAGGCCAGCACGTCGGCGAAGCTCACGCCACCGGTGCGCGGTCGCGCCGACGCGCTCGGCGACGCAACCGGCGTGGCGCTCGGCCGGTGCGTCTTGGGCGACGTCGTCTTCGTGGATGCTTTCGTGCTTGGCGAGGCCGTCGCAGGCGACGTCGTCGGCGAGCCGGCGAGCCCGTACTTGCTCTGCAGGTCCTTGCCCAGCGCCTGCAGGAACGGCACCGAAGGGGTGGTGGGCGCGCCCGTCTCGTCGGCGAAGGAGGTGACGACGGTGCCGAGCGTCGCCCGTAGCGCGCCCGGGATCTGGGTGTCGATCGGCGGCGCCGAGGTGGCCGGCAGCGCGGTCGAGGTGAGCGCCGCGAATGATGCCGTCGGCGCCTGCGAACGCACCGTGTAGGTCTGCCCGCTGTGCAGTGCGGTAGCCGGCACCACCATCCCGCTGGTCGGATCGATGTTCACGGTGGTTCCGGTCACCTGCTGCGGGCGGTAGAGGTAGGGCATCCACGGCGCCGACGTCAGCGGGCCGGCGTCGATCTTGTACTCCTGGGTCACCCTCGGCCGGCGGACGTTCAGCGCCGGGTCGTCGTCTGCGGGCAGGATGCCGCCGGACGGCCGGAAGCTGCGGTTGAACGACCAGCCGTCGCCGTCGTAGTAGTCGACGTTGGCGATGCCGAAATACGCCGGGGCGGTGCGGTCGACGGTGACACGGAAGACCGGCCGACCAGGATCCGTCGGTTTCGGTGGGCGCAATCCGGCGATGAAGGACACCGGGCTGAGCGGCTGTGAGTTCTCGACTGACGGGAAGCGCTGCGGCGTCGTGGTACGCCCGGTGAACGCGGATGACTGCACCGCGACCGCCGCGATCAACGCCACCGCCAGCGTCGTGCCGGTGCCGATCATCAGGCCGCGCAGCGGCAGCACCCCGTCGGCCTGTGTCGACTCCGCGCCGACGTCCTGCCGCACCCACGACTGGGCGACACGCAACAGAAGCAGCACCACGAGCAGTCCCAGCGCGAGCAGGGTGTCCGACACCCGAACGTCGTGGACGCTGCCGGAGGCCGCGCGCACCGTGCCGGCGTACGCGAGCCCGAACGTCACCAGCCAGGCGCCGTAGGGCAGCACGGTGAACCATTGCCGTGCCACGCATTCCCCGGCGATCGCGCCGGCCAGCCAGCACATCGCGACCGGCGCGACCAGCAGCGTGCGCGGGCTGACGAGCGGCAACGCGAACGTGAGCAGTTCGGAGGGTCCGTGGACCAGGCCGTCGACGATGTCCCCGAGACCCGTCGGTTCGTGCAACACGACGAGCAGGGCGTAGAGCACGAACGCGGCGAGGTCGATCAACGCCGTGAGCCAAAGCCGGCGCTCGCCCAGGCGTAGGACGACGAACGGAACCAGAACGCTGAGCAGGGCTGCGCCGATCAGCGGCGCCGCGATCACGTCGGACGGAAACGCCCGCAGCCATGGCGAGCTCGCCAAGCCGCCCGCGAGCAGCGCGAGCGGCAGCACAACCACCGGCGCGAGGCGGCGGATCACGCGTGTACCTGCAGATTCCACGCCGCGCACACCGAGTCTGCGTCGGCCGCGGCGATCACGCCGACGCCGGGGAAGCGCACCGGGCCGCTCGCGTGCTCGGGGTCGATCGACACCACGACGAGCCGCTCGAAGCGTCGGCGCAGCGAGGCGACGAACGGCAGGTCGGCGTGGTCGAGTACGCCGGTGACGACGACGAGCGACGTGCCACCGTGGGCCCGACGGAGGAGGAGCAGTTGCGCCTGCAGCGACCCCTCAGGGTCGGCGGTGATGCCGGTGAGGTGGTCGATCAGCGGTGCGACCTCGCGTAGTCGCGGCCCGCCGATCGTATTTCCATCGGTCAGCCGCAACTCGACAGGTGCCTTATTGGCCGACGAGGCCACCAGCACCGATGCGGCCACGTCGACCGCCGACTCGAAAGACTCCTCGGTGTAGCGGCCCGGCCGCTGGTCGAGCAGCACCACGCTATAGGGCTGCGACGTGTCTACGTTGTGCTTCACCACGAGCCGGCCGGTGCGGGCCGACGAGCGCCAGTGCACGAGACGCAGGTCGTCGCCGACGACGTACTCGCGCAGCCGGTGGAAGGTGATGTTGCCCTGCGGCGACGTGTCCGACGACGCTCCCTCGAGGTGCTTGGTCTGGCCCGTGGGCAGCGCGCGAAAGGCGAGCACCCGCGGGTAGACCCAGATTCGTTCCGGCTGCCCGTGCCGTTGCGAGACCCGGAACAGGTCGAACGGGTCGCGCCGGGTGACCTCGACCGGGCCGACATCGAAGATCCCGCGCTGCGTCGTCGGCAGCCGGTAGGTGCGCGTGCCGCGCTCACCCCGGCGCAAGCGCGGGATGATCGTGCGCACCTGTGTCGCCCCGAACGGCTGGCTGGCGACGGTGGTGCCGACCGTCATCCGGCCACGGTTGGCGAAGGTCAGGAACGCGATCGCCATCGAACCCTTGGGCACCCGCGGCGGCTGGATCTGGCGGTCGATGCTCAGCCGTGACGGGCGCAGGATGGTGCCCAGCCCGACCGCTACCACCACCAGCAGCCCCACGCCGAGCAGGTCGAACGACGTCCAGCCCAGCCACAGCCCGAGCACCAGCGCAGCCACGCCCGCGAGCAGCGCCGCGAACCCCGTCGCTGTCATGAGTGGGTCATGAGCGGGTCATGTGGTGCGGGTCAGCTCGCGGCCACGGTGCGCGGCACCGGGACCGACTGCACGGCGCGCGCGATGAGTTCGACACCGGTGCGGCCCTGCAGTTCGGCATCGGGCTGCAGGATGACGCGGTGCGACAGCACGGCGGTAGCGATGTTCTTGACGTCCTCGGGGACGACGAACGGCCGGCCGGTCGCACCAGCCGCGGCGCGTGCGGCTCGCAGCAGGGCCAGGCTGCCGCGCGGGGATACCCCCAGCCGCAGTTCGGACATCGATCGGGTGGCCGTGGCGATCGCGACGATGTACTGCTCCAGCGCGGGCGCGACCTCGACGCGCTTCACGGCCTGGATCATCTGCAGCACGTCGTTGCCGGACAGCACCGGTGTGAGACGGGCGAGCGTCGAACCCATCTTCTGGGTACGCAGGATCTCGGCCTCGGCCTCGGGCGTCGGGTAGCCGACCGTCAGCTTCATCAGGAACCGGTCCAGCTGTGCCTCGGGCAGGACGTAGGTGCCCTCCATATCGATCGGGTTCTGCGTCGCGACGACCATGAACGGCTTGGGCATCTGGTACACCTGCGCGTCAGCGCTGAGCGTGCCCTCCTCCATCACCTCGAGCAGCGCCGACTGGGTCTTGGGGGAGGCGCGGTTGATCTCGTCGCCGAGCACCACGTTGGCGAAGATCGGGCCGGGTTTGAACTCGAACTCCGTCGTGGCCTGGTTGAAGATCGACACGCCGCTGACGTCCGAGGGCAGCAGGTCGGGGGTGAATTGGATGCGGTTCCAGGTGATCGACAGCGAGGACGCGAGCGCGCGCGCCAGCGACGTCTTGCCGGTACCCGGCACGTCCTCGAGCAGCAGGTGACCCTCGGCGAGCAGGCAGATGACCGCCTGGCGGATCACCTCGGGCTTGCCCTGGATGACGTGGCCGATGTTGGCGCACAGGCGTTCGACGCTGTGCGCTACGCGCGCGATGTCATCGGCGGGGCCGGTCATGATGCTCCTGATGTCTCGAGGGCTGGAGTATGGCGCCGACGGGTTATCACGGGTGGGTGCCGGTGATCGCGGGCTTGTAGTCGCCTGTCGTTCCGTAGTTCGGATCGGTGAAGCTGATCTCGACGGCGTACGTGGACTGGGTCGTAGTGCCGCCGGACGTGACCGACTTCGGGCACGTCCCGTAGTCGACGGGCACGTTGATGCCGCCGGGTCCGGTGCTCGGCGCGCTCGACGCAAGGCCGCAGGTCTTGCCGTTGGACGTGACGGTCTCGACCCACTGCAGCGAATTCAGCGTCTGTTGGTCATAGGCCTGCGGCTGGACGTACTGGATATTCACCAGCGGGTCGACCGCTGAGCCGCTCCACGACGCCGAGAACTGCAGCTTCGTCGCATCGATCGGCGGCGGTGCGGTCCCCGACACCGTCACGGTGTAGTAGCCGGGCGGCGGGGGCGGGGCAAGGAAGTAGGCGAACGTGATGCGCACCGTGAACGCCCCGGCCGCCTTCGCACACGAGCTGGGGACGTGGATCGTCGTCGTCGGCTTGACGTTCGCAGTCCCGCACGCGGCGGCGCCATTGAAGACGATCATCGACCAGTCGGTAGCCGAGAGCAGTAGCAGCGGATCCCTGTTGTTGTAGCTCACGATGATCTGCGGGTCGGCGCGGGTGCCCTGTTGCGACCAGGTCGCTGCGAAGTCGGTTCCCGTCGACCCCAGCAGCGTCGGCGGATCGATCGTCAACTGTGGGGAGCTGGCGGCCGGTGAGGAACCCGCGCCGTAAACCGACGGATCGGTGGCCGTCTGCGCGTCCTGCGCCAGCTGGACGGTCACACTGCAGGCGCCGTAGAAACGAGAACGGTCTATGGGAAAGGTGAGCGGCGTTGCCGGATCGAAGCCGAACTTCTCGAGTGGCATCACGTCGTTGCCGCCGCCACAGATCAGATTGCTGTCGGCCAGATCGAACGTCTCGCCGCGCGCGTCCGCGCTCGCGAGCCCGCTCATCGTGACGGTGAGCGTGCCGTCGGCGACGCCACCGTTTGTGAACGCCGCGGACACCGAGAGCGCTGGCCAGGTTGCGATGGCCGGCGTGACGTCGACGGGCCCAATGCTGGCGGCGGCCTCGGGGTGCTTGGGTGGGCTCACGACGACCGACACCTGGTAGTGCTGGCCTGGCTTGATGCCGCTGAGTTTCACGGTTGTGGCCGTCACCGGGCCTAGCTGCTGGACCACACGGCCGCCGGACACCAGCGTGTAGGTCAACTGGCCGCCGACCCCGCCCAGATCGTGGACCTGACCGCCCGCGAAACTCACCGCCACGGTCGTCGCGCTCGTCGCCTGCCCAGTCGTCTTGGGCGGTGAGCTGGCTGCGACGGAGATGTCCCCGGCGACCGGCGGGCTCCAGCTGTAGCTGCAGCCGTTATCGTGACCGGGTGCGCCGACGGTGCCCTTGGTGCCGATGCCCTCGACCTCGAGGCTGAGTCCGCGTCCCAGGATCGAGTCGTTGCCCGGGAACTTCGCGGTGAAGCTGTGCTGGGTCGGATCGCCCGCGACCGAGATGGTCGCGGGTGGGCTGGACAGCCCGGAGCCGTCGCAGAAACTGGGGATGACGTTCCACGTCGCGGACGCCACACACCCTTGCGGGGTGCCGCCGCACGAGGTCCAGGTGACGGTCCAGTTGCCGGAACTGTCGGCGGTGGTGTGCACGTTCGTCGGCGCCGCAGGTCCTTCCGGGCCGGTCGTGATCCGGAACGGTCCCGACCGCGTGCCACGGCCATTGAGATAGGCGCTCACGGTGATCTCGTACTGGGTGTCGGGAAACAGGCCGGTCAAGTTCATACCGTCCTGGCCCTGCACGGTCACGGAGGACGGCGGCGCCGGCGCGTCCGAGCTGAGCAACCGCACCGACACGGTGTAGGTCGACGGTGCGCAGTCGTGGGTGTCGAGCAGCGGATAGGTCCACTCCAACTGCACCGAACGCGAGCCGGGCGTCGCCTGCGTGATCGTCGGGATGTGCGGCACCTGCGTGCTGTTCCTGCACCGGACCTTGTCAGTGACCGCCTGCGCGGCCGGTGCCTTCACCGTGTTCTTCGGCGGTGTTTTCCGATTCTTGGCCGGGTGCGGGTCAGTTAACGCCGTGGCATCGCCGGCGGCGTTCAGGGATATGGCCGCGCTCTTGTCGATGAACACGGGCGCATGGCTGTTGTCGGTGAACAGCGCCAGGGCCCGCACGTGGTTGGGGGAGTCGAAGACCACCCGGCTGCCCCGAGCGATCGCGTAGACGTCGCCGAAGTCGGCCACCTCCACGGCCTTGCCCGCCGCGTTGCTGGCGATCGGGTACTGCGCCACACCCGCGGGCGTTCGCACGGTGCCGTCGGGGCCGATCTGCCACACCCGCCCGGTCGCGCCCACATCCATTGTGAAGAGCTGGCCGTTGCTCGCCGCGGGCGCCGCCAGTTGGGCCGCGGGATCGACGCCGCGCAGTGTCGCCGGGCCGACGAGCCCGCCGCCGCCCGCCGGCGTCGACACGAGACTCCAGCCGGCCGTCGAGTGGTACAGGAAGGACAGCCGATCGTCCTGGTTCGAGGTGGGCAGGATCCGGTCCACGCCGCTGAGGCCCTTGACCGCGAGTGTGCGCGGCTCGGCACTGCCGTCGAACACCTTTACCCGGCCGGGCGCGGCCACTGCGACGACGTCGCCTCCAGCCCGGCCCGTGGTGACCCCGATCGAGGACACGCCGGGCACCGTGGCGCGGTCGGCGCTGGCCAGGGTGACGCCCGGGTCGCTGCGGCGGGGCAGCGTCAATTGCCGAACGGTGCGCGACCCACCGCTGCCGACCAGCAACCACAGGTCGCCGTTCGCACTGGCGGTTGCCCCCGCTGCGGTCGAGCCCGGGTCGGTCATGGTGGCGAACGCTCGGGGCTTGACCTTCGCGCCCAGACCTGTCGCGGACTGCACGGTCGACTGTCCGACGAGGTACACAGCCGTGCCGCCCGGCCCCGTCTGCACGACATACGCGGACGCCCCGGCCGCGATCCCGGCCGAAGCCGTCGAGCCCGTTCGCTTGGGCAGCGGCACCCCGCCGTTCTTGGTCTTGATGACGAAGCCGCTGGGATCGACCATGTTGAACTCGCCGGTCGCAGTATCGAGCAGCAGCGTGGCGTTGGTCAGCGGGACGACGTCGAGATCGCTCACCTTCTTCGCGCTGACCTGCGTGTTCGCGTCGACCAGGCGGACGGTCGGCTTGCCGTTGGTCAGATCGACCGCGACGGGCGCGCGCTCGTCGTTGAGGAACAGCGATCCGTAGAAGAGGTCGAAGGCCTGCGCCTTGTTGGGCTTGACCGCGAAGGAGGCGACTGCGACGGTGCCCGCGACGAGTGCCAGGCCGGCGACCATCGCGGTGGCCTGGCGCCGGCTGGGTGCCAGGCTCTGCGTGGCCGACGAATTCGGTCGGAATGCGGCAGGATCGCGCTGCCGACCGACCACGTGGCCCTCCAGATGGTCGACCAGGGTCCGCTGGTTCGACCGGAATCCGATGATGTACGTCGTTGAGACGATAACTGCATGAGAATATAACGGACGAATCATCATCTTCGGGTGGAGACGACCGGACATCGTGCGCGACGTGGCCGCCGGACCAACATCCGGTGACGGTCCGGTGCGGGCGGCCGACACCCCGCCCGGTGCGCCACCTGCGAGCGGCACTGACTATCCTGCGTTGGACGGCAATCTTGCCCGAGCCGTACTCTGCAGGCAGGCCCAGTCCGAGCGGGAGGCACGTTGACCACGACCGTCAAGCCCACCGCGGCAGACGCGCCGGAGCCGATCACCCCGCGACCGATCGTGGCGCGGCCGTTCCCCGTCCACGAGGCGCGCAAGGGCTCCATGCTGGGCCAGGTCCTGCGCACGACCGACCACAAGCTGATCGGCCGGATGTACCTGGTCGCGTCGCTCGCGTTCTTCGCGATCGGCGGCATCCTGGCCCTGATGATGCGCATCGAGCTGGCCCGCCCGGGCATGCAGTACCTGAGCCCGGAGCAGTTCAACCAACTGTTCACGATGCACGGCACGATCATGCTGCTGCTGTTCGCGACGCCGATCGTGTTCGCGTTCGCCAACCTCGTGCTGCCCCTGCAGATCGGTTCGCCGGACGTCGCGTTCCCGCGGCTCAACGCCTTCTCCTTCTGGCTGTTCCTGTTCGGCGGCATCACCGCGTTCTCCGGCTTCTTGACCCCAGGTGGCGCGGCCGACGCCGGGTGGACGATGTATGCGCCGCTGAACAGCGAGCTGAACTCGCCCGGAGCAGGCACCGACCTGTGGATCATGGGGCTGACCCTCGCGGGCCTGGGCACCATCCTCGGCGCGGTCAACATGGTCACCACGGTGATCACGCTGCGCGCGCCCGGCATGACGATGTTCCGGATGCCGATCTTCACCTGGAACATCCTGGTGACGAGCCTGCTCATCCTGCTCGTGTTCCCGATCCTGACCTCGGCGCTGCTGGTTCTCTGGGTCGACCGGCACATGGGAGCGCAGGTGTTCGAGCCGGCCAACGGCGGGGCGATCCTGTGGCAGCACCTGTTCTGGTTCTTCGGCCACCCCGAGGTGTACATCATCGCGCTGCCGTTCTTCGGCATCGTCACCGAGATCATCCCGGTGTTCAGCCACAAGCCGCTGTTCGGCTACAAGGGCATGATCCTGGCGACGATGTCCATCGCGGCCTTGTCCCTCACGGTGTGGGCGCACCACATGTTCACCACCGGCGCGGTACTGCTGCCGTTCTTCTCGGTGATGACGTTCCTCATCGCCGTCCCCACGGGCATCAAGTTCTTCAACTGGATCGGGTCGATGTGGGGCGGCTCGGTTACGTTCGAGACGCCGATGATCTTCTCGATCGGGTTCCTGGTCACGTTCCTGTTCGGCGGACTCACCGGAGTGCTGCTGGCCAGCCCGCCGGTCGACTTCCACGTGTCCGACACCTACTTCGTGGTGGCGCACTTCCACTACGTGCTCTTCGGGACCATTGTGTTCGCCGTTTTCGCCGGCATCTACTTCTGGTTCCCGAAGTACACCGGCCGCTACCTGGACGAGCGACTGGGCAAGCTGCATTTCTGGCTGACGTTCTTCGGCTTCCACATGACCTTCCTGGTGCAGCACTGGCTGGGTGCCGAGGGCATGCCGCGCCGTTACGCCGACTACCTGCCGAGCGACGGCTTCACGACACTGAACACGGTGTCGACGATCGGTTCGCTCGTGCTGGGGTTCTCGGCGGTTCCGTTCGTTTACAACATGTACAAGTCCTACCGCTTCGGCGAGATCGTGACGTCCGACGATCCGTGGGGGCACGGCAACTCGCTGGAGTGGGCGACGTCCTGCCCGCCGCCGCGGCACAACTTCACCTCGATCCCGCGGATCCGCTCCGAGCGCCCCGCGTTCGAGTACCACTACCCGCATCTGCTGGACCGACTCGAGTTGGAAGCCCACGCCGGCAAGAAACGCCACCACGCGCCCGCGTTGGCCGGTGCCACGATCAGTGCCGACGGCCCCCACCAGGGGGATCGGGACACCGAACCAGGCCAGTGACCTCGCCCGCCAGTCGGCTGCCGGCCTGAGGTCTGGATTTCGTTCATGCAACCGACGTCCGTCCTGGCCACTATCACCGGGCGCGACCGTCCCGGTGTCAACGCGGCGCTCTTCGCCGCCTTGGCTGCCCATGACGTCGAGGTGCGCGACGTCGAGCAGGTCGTCATCCGCGACCGACTCATCCTGGCCGTGCTGTTCGACCTGCGCGGCGACCCGGCGGCGCTGCGTCGTTCGGTGACCCGGACCGCGCAGGCGCTCGGCTTGCAGTCCGAGGTCACGATCGACGACGACGTCGGCGCGTCGCGCCGTCCTTCGCGCGGCACCCGCACCCATGTGATCGTGCTCGGGCGTCCCCTTCGGCCCGGCGCGTTCAGCCACATCGCGCAGCGCATCGCCGACATCGGCGACAACATCGAATCGGTGGCGCAGCTCGCAACCGAGCCTGCGAGCAGCGTCGAGATGATCGTGCGCACCACCGACCCGGTCGAGCTGCGCGCGGTGCTGGTGCAGGCGGCCGACGACACCGGCGTCGACATAGCGGTCGAGCAGGCCGGGCTGCGGCGGCGTGCGAAGCGACTCGTCGTGCTTGACATCGACTCGACGCTCATCCGCGACGACGCGATCGACCTGCTCGCCGAGCGGGCCGGGGTGAGCGATCAGGTCGTGGCGATCACCGAGCGGGCGATGGCGGGACAGCTGGAGTTCAGCGAGTCGTTGCGCACGCGCGTCGCGCTGCTGGCCGGGCTGCCGCTCGCCGAGGTCGAGGCGGTACGCGACAGGCTGCGCCTGACTCCGGGCGCGCGCATGTTCGTGCGTACCCTGCGCCGGCTGGGCTACCAGGTCGGCGTCGTCAGCGGTGGCTTCACCGTGTTCGCCGACCGGTTCGTCGCGGAGTTGGGCCTGGACTTTGCGGCGGCGAACGAGCTGGAAATCGTCGATGGAAGGGTCACCGGCAACGTGGTCGGCCCGATCATCGACCGGGCTGGCAAGGCCGAGGCGCTCGAACGCTTCGCCACGCAGTTCGGCGTGCCACTAGCGCAGACCGTCGCCGTGGGTGAGGGTGCCAACGACATCGACATGCTCGAGGCGGCCGGGCTGGGCATCGCATTCAACGCCAAATCGGCGCTGCGTGCGGCCGCCGACACGTCGGTGAACCTGCCGTTCCTCGACACGGTGCTTTTCGTCCTCGGCATCTCGCGCGAGGAGATCGACGAGGCCGGCGAGCCGCCCGGCTGAATTCGGCCACTGATCGGGAACTCAGCGACGTTTGCTCGACGGTCCAATGATGGCGCCCACGCCGATCAGCAGGAAGCCACCGACCGCGAAGTAGAAACCGAACCGGGCGTGCTTGAGGTAGTCGATGTAACCCCGGTCCAGGGCACTGGTCTTGGCCAGTTTGATCGCAAAGAAGGTCGCGACGATCCCGGCGACGGCGATCAGCGTGCCGACTACCCGGAACGGTCGCCCTACCGTGGGGGCCGCCGCGATCAGTGCCGTGAGTGCCGCGGCGGCAAGCAGAACCCAGCCGAGCCAGCTGAAGTAGAGCTTGGCGGGGCCTTCGGCGAACTTGCCTGCGCCGTCGAGGATCTTGTGGATATTGCTGAACGTCGATGACGGCCCGGAGCCGGTGTCCCCGCTGAACCAGTGGAGCGTGGTGAACGCGACGACGACCAGCACCGCGCCGACGGCGGTGAGCAGCGCGCTGAGTACACCGAAGGTCTGGCTGGCGCCGGGATCGATGCGGGCTAGCCGGGTGGTCTCCGGCCCCATCGGCGGCTGCTGGCCGTAGGGAAGCTGCTGGCCGAAGGGAGGTTG
>DAITQD010000084.1:5142-12169 GCA_036833255.1 Jatrophihabitantaceae bacterium | reverse complement strand
GCCTGGACGTCGTTCAGGCGCCACTGTCACCAGGAAGCTGACGCAGGCGCACCCACTGTGGTGGGATCGCGGCATGCACCTGGCCACCACCCCCGAAGCGAACGACCTGCTCGAACGCAACCCACTCGCGTTGCTGATCGGCATGCTGCTCGACCAACAGATTCCGATGGAGAAGGCTTTCACCTCCCCCGAGGTCCTGCGCGAACGGCTCGGCGGCGACCTCGACGTGCGCACTATCGCCGGCTATGACGCGGACGCCTTCGAGCAGCTGTTCCGCCTGACGCCCGCGCTGCACCGCTTCCCCGCGGCGATGGCCAAACGGGTGCAGGAACTCGCCCGCGTTCTCATCGACCGCTTCGACGCCGACGCGACGAAGGTATGGACCGGTGCCGCTACCGGCGCAGAGCTCGTCGATCGCATCGCCCAGCTGCCCGGCTTCGGCGCGCAGAAGGCGAAGATCTTCGCAGCCCTGCTGGGCAAGCAGTTCGGGGTGCGCCCTCCGGGCTGGCGCGAGGCCGCCGGGGACTACGGCGTCGACGGGTCGCAGTGGTCGATCGCCGACGTAGTCGACGCCGAGTCGCTGCGCGCCGTGCGCACCCACAAGCAGCTGATGAAGGCGGCCGCCAAGGCAGCGCAGGGGTGACGGCCACAACGGCGTTGACTGGCATCGGCCTGCTGGCGACCCAGGACGACGAGTTGGGCGAGATCAGCGACGCCGCCGTCGTCATCGACGGCGAACACATCGCCTGGGTCGGCCCGGCCGCGACCGTGCCCGACACCGATGATCGGATCGACCTGGGCGGGCGTGCCGTCATTCCCGGCTTCGTCGACTCGCACGCCCACCTCGTCTTCGCCGGCGACCGCACTGCCGAGTTCGAAGCACGAATGGCTGGAAAGCCTTACACGGCAGGGGGAATCCGCACCACGGTCGCGGCCACCCGGGCGGCGTCCGACGACGAGCTGCGGGCCAACCTCGCCGGTCTCGCAGGTGAACTGCTGCGCGCGGGAGTCACCACATTCGAGTGCAAGTCCGGCTACGGACTCGACGTGGCCACCGAGGAGCGTTCGCTGCGCCTGGCCCGCGAGTTCACCGACGAGACCACCTACCTGGGTGCACATGTCGTGCCCCCCGACACCGACCGCGCCGAGTACCTGGCGTTGCTGACCGGCCCGATGCTCGCCGCCTGCGCGGCGCACGCCCGCTGGGTGGACGTGTTCTGCGAGCGCGGCGCCTTCGACGCCGACGAGACCCGCGCCGTCCTCGAAGCTGGCCTCGCCGCAGGGCTGGGCGCGCGCGTGCACGCCGGGCAGCTCGAGGAAGGTCCCGGGGTGCAGCTCGCCGTCGAGCTCGGCGCCGCGAGCGCCGACCACTGCACCCACTTGAGCGTCACCGACGTCGACGCGCTCGCCAGCTCCGACACCGTAGCCACACTGCTGCCGCTCGCCGAGTTCTCGACCCGATCCCGGTATCCCGACGCCCGCCGTCTGCTAGACGCAGGCGTGCAGACGGCGCTGGCCACCGACTGCAACCCCGGCTCCGCGTACTCCACGTCGATGGCGCTCGCGATCGCGTTGGCCGTTCGCGACATGGGCATGACGCCGGCCGAAGCCGTCCGCGCTGCCACCGTGACCGGCGCGAAAGCCCTGCGGCGTAAGGATATCGGTCGGATCGTGCCCAGCATGCGCGCCGACCTCGTCGTCCTCGACGCGCCGACCTACGTCCACCTCGCCTACCGCCCCGGTGTCCCGCTCGTCGCCCAGGTCTGGCAGCGCGGACGACGCGTCGTCTGAGGTCTAGGACTCCAGCACGACGCGCACGGCGGCGTCAGCCGGCTCCGCCTGGGTGCGTGTACGGGGTCGTGGTGGCGAGCTGGACGAAGCCGAGACGCCGGAGAATCGGTCGGCTGTCCGGGGAGGCGTCGACCATTAGGTAGCGGAAGCCTCTGGTCGACGCCAGGGCAGCCCGGTGGGCCACCAGCGCGCGGAACGCTCCACGGCCCCGCCAGGCAGGCAACGTGCCGCCGCCCCACAGGCTGGCAAAGTCGGTGCCAGGGTGGAACTCCACGCGTCCGGCGGCGATGGGAGTCGGCCCGGCCCAGGCGACCGCGGCCGCGGCGGTACTGGGCTGGCGGATGAGACCGGCCAGTAAGGTTCTGCCCACGGCGGAGTGGTCTTCGCCGAACACCTCGTCATGCACCGACACGAGCGCGTCGACACCTTGCTTGTCGAGGACTGCTCGCAGTTCCACGCCCGGGGGCGGTGGCACATCGAGCCTGAGGTCTGCGATCTCGGCGACGACCAAGGCCTCGGCCAGCCGGGGCGTGAATCCGGCCGCGAGCAGGCGGTCGGGTAAGTCTGGGGGCTGGTCGTATGAGTAGTGCTTCCACTCCCAGGGGCGAGACAGTTCTGCGAACCGGCTGATCTGCGCAGCGATGACCGCGTCGGCGCTGACGTGTCTGTCTAGGTCGCACCAGGTCACCCCGATCCACCCGTCCCCGGCGGACATGCTGCGGATGACAGTGTCGTCGTGCTCGACGTGTCCGTCCGGCGCGTCTGGCTCTGGGTGCCGGCGGATCTGCTCGTCGAAGGCCGCGAGTACCGCTTGTCGGTCCATGCGGGTAGCCGACCAGAATCAAGTCAGTGGCGGCAACCGAATTTTCAGGACAAGAATCAGACGCCGGCGAACGCGGTGGCCCGCAGCGCGTCGACCTCTGCGCCGAGTTCGGCGACGCGTGCCCAATCCACCGACGCACCGCAGCGAACGAGCCAGTTCGCCACGATCCGGTGCCCGCCCTGCGTGAGCACCGACTCCGGATGGAACTGGACCCCGTCGATCGGCAGCGTCGCGTGCCGCAGTGCCATCACGACACCCGACGCGGTGCGGCCGGTCACCACGATCTCCGGCGGGAGCGCCGCCTCCTCGACGGTGAGCGAGTGATATCGCGTTGCCGTGAACGGCGTCGGCAGGCCCGCGAGGACACCCGTGCCGTCGTGCGCGATCTCGCTCGTCTTGCCGTGCAACAGTTCCGGCGCGCGCACGATCGGCGCCCCGAAGACCGCGCCGATCGCCTGGTGCCCGAGGCACACGCCGAACAGCGGCAACACCCGCTCGGCGCACGCCGAGACCAGCGCCATCGCGTTGCCCGCCTCCTGGGGCGTCCCCGGACCGGGAGAGATCAGGACCCCGTCCACGGCGAGGTCGTCCAAATCGGCCGGTGCAACCGCGTCATTGCGCCGCACGACGACGTCCGCGCCGAGCTGGCCCATGTACTGCACCAGGTTGTAGACGAAGCTGTCGTAGTTGTCGACGACGAGGATGCGGGTCATCAGTGGTTGTTCACCGTGACCTGGCTGATCGGCAGGTGCGGTTCGATCCACGGGAAGATGACGAACAGCAGCAGCGCGGACACGGCCGCGAGCAGCACGAGCACCTGGAGCAGCCTGAGCGCGAGCATCCCGGGCAGGTGCCGCCAGATCCAGACGTACATCAGAGACCCGCTTCGTTGTAGAGCGCGCTGATCGAGGGCGGCATGACGCTGCCGACCCTCGCCACGGTCAACCGCGCGACGAGTATTGCGTGCACGATCATGCGCTGGGTCGCGGTGAACTTCGGGTGGCACGTCGTCATCGTCATCAGCTTCTCGGTGGGTGCGGCCCCCGGATGGTTGGGCACCGGCGCGATCACGCCGCCGTCGCTGGGCGAGACGATCTCCTGGCCCGGGATGCCGTCGGGCCCAGGCGCCGTGATATTGCCACCGGCGCCCTTGACCCGGTAGACGTACCAGTTCGTCTTCGTCTCGACGATGACCGCGTCGCCCGCCTTGAGCCGGTTGAGGTTCAGGAACGGCTCGCCCTTGCCGACCCGGTGCCCGGCCACCGCGAAGTTCCCCTTCTGCGCGGGCAGGGCGGTGCCGGCGTAGTGCCCCGGCCCCTTCTCCAGCGATGCGTCGTCGGTGCCCTCGACGATCGTAAACGCGTAGTCCTTGCCCAGGCGCGGGATGTACAGGTTCGCGATGCCCGCACCGATCGGGAGGATGGTGGTGCCCGCGCCCGGCAGTGGGAGTGGGTCCTTGCCGTGCGCCCATTCGTTCTCGAGTGCGGTGTGCACCTTCACCTGCGCGCGGTGGGAGAAGACGTTGGTGATGTAGACCTCGTAGACGACGAACAACAGGATCACCAGGCCGGCGGTGATGAGCGTCTGGCCGACGCCGCGCAGGACGAAGCGGACCTTGTCGCCGACCGACATCGACGCGTTGCCGGGCGAGGGCGGAGGTGGGGGTGGATCGGCGACCACCGTGCTGCCAGGCTCGTCGGTCACTTCGGCACCGCTTTCGCGTAGGTGAGCCCGATCGGCCCATGATCGGCGGGCAAATCGAGCCCGCTCTGCGACTCGACTGTATAGCCGAGGCCGTAGTAGCCCGCGGCTTCCTTGAACAGGGCTACCCCGGGCGACTCATCGAGTGCACTCCGCATTCTCCGATACGGACCGATCGCCGCAACCCGAAATGGCGGGGAGTACACCTCACCGTTCAGTAGCAGGGTGTTGCCGACGCACCGCACGGCGCTCGTCGCGATCACCCGCTGCCCCGCAATCGTCATCGCCTCGGCGCCGCCGGCCCACAGGGCGTTCACGACCGCTTGCAGGTCGGACTGGTGCACGACGAGTTGGTTGGCGTCGACATCGGAGCCGACCGGCACCGACGACGCGTCGTCGAGGACGACTGTGATGCCGGGGCCGCGTACCGCCGTCAGACCGCCCGGCGCCAGCTCTGGGTTGACCTTGGCCTGGGCTGCGGCGACCGCGTCGTTACCCTGACCGGCGTCGCGGGTCGCGGCGGACAGCTGCGCCTGCAGCCCGGCCAGGGTTTTGTCGCCATCCTTGACCTTGGCCTCGGCGGCGCGCACCAGATCCGCCAGGTTGGCAGTCACCGGCGAGCGCAACTCGGTGCCACGGGCATCGCGATGGCTCGCGGCGAAGCCGACGCCGGCGACGAGGCAGACGACCGGCACGAGTATCCGCCACAGCGATCCGCGGCCCGGCACGAGCCACCCGACCAACCGCTGACGATCCACAATGCGCACCGCGAAGCCCTTCTGCATCGTCGATGATCGCGCGGGCGTCCCGTCGGCCACGCTCGTGACGTACGGCGTCTACGCTAGCTGCTGGTGGCCACCGTCCGGTCACCCGCCGGGCATGCCCCGGGCGGCATACCAGCAGGAGATTCGACGTGCCCAAGTCAAAGGTCCGCAAAAAGCCCGACGCCCCGACCCGATCCCAGTCACTCGTCACCGCGAGCAAGACGCTCGCCCCGAGCCCGACCTGGTACCCGATCGTGATGGCGGTCGTGCTGGTGATCGGCCTGGCCTACCTGGTCGTCTACTACCTCGCCGGCCAGGACATTCCGATCATGAAGGACATCACCGGCTGGAACTTCGCGGTGGGCTTCGGAATCATGCTTGTCGGCCTGATCATGGCGGTGCGCTGGCGCTGACCCTCCTCCCCAGGGTTTCCACGACTGTGATTACACGGCTGTAAGTAATCCCCAACTGGGGATATCCCTGTGGACAGACGAGTGATGGGAGCACGGTGGACGCCCGAGCGCCGATCTGCCGGTACGGTCCCGATCGCCGCCTGAGCGCCGCGAGCGGCGCGCTCAGTCTCATCGGGGCGGCGGCCGCCGTCTTGTCCCCGGACCCGGCCGGGCAGGTGTTGTTCGCTGGCGCCGCGCTCGTGCTGCTGGGCTATACCGTCACCGATCTCGTCTTCTGGCCGCGCCTGACCGCCGATGCGGAAGGGCTGCTGGTCCGCACTCCGCTGACCAGGGCGCGGATCGCGTGGTCCGACGTCGAGGCGGTGCGCGCAGACGCCCGCGAGCGGCTCGGCCTGCGCAGCGTCACCCTCGAGATCGACGCGGGCGAGCAATTGCTGGTGTTCAGTCGTCGCGCCCTGGGCGCCGATCCTGCGACGGTGGCCGGCCTGATCTCGGCGTTCAAGCCAGTTCAGAATTAGCCGAAGGGCGGGAAGACCGCGGTGCGGGCCGCGACGATCCCGACAACGAGGACCGCAACTCCACCGAGGCCGGCCAGTTGCGTCTGCAGGCTCAGGCGGCGCCGCAGTTGCGGCAGCCCCGAGACCGCCAGCGCGGCGAGACCACCCGTGACGAATCCGCCGATGTGGCCCAGCTTCGAGATGTTGTGAATCGAGAATGTGAACACGAAGTTGAGCACGATGATGCCGACGAGCCATTGCGGGTCCAGGCCGAGCTTGCGCACGAGGACGAGCGCCGCGGCAAAAAGCCCGAAGATCGCGCCGGACGCACCGACCTCCGGAGTGTTGACCTGCCCCCAGGCGTAGACAGCGGCCGAGCCACCGAGGGCACCGAGCAGGTAGACGATCCCGAAGCGCCAGGGGCCGAGCAGCCGCTCCAGTGGTGGGCCGATGATGAACAGGGCGAGCATGTTCGAGGCGATGTGCAGCAGGCTCACGTGCAGGAACGCCGCGGTGAGCAGCAGGTAGTACTGATCGTGGTTATAGATGGCTGGAGTGGTCAGCTGCCAGTCGAAGAACAGGTGCGACGATCCGTCGCCCGGCTGGCTGATGCCTTTCACCGACTGCGCCGCAGTGATCAGGTAGACGATCACGTTCGCCGCGATCAGTCCCAGGGTTACGAACGGCGGCGACTGCAGCAGCCGGGCACCGACTGCGGTCCGCGGTGCCCGGATCGTCTTCTTCGCCAGGCCGACGTCGTCAGGGCAGTGGAAGCCGACCGATGCCGGGCGCATGCAGTCCGGGCAGATCGGCCGCTCGCAGCGGGTGCAGCGCACCAGCGTCTCGCGGTTGGGATGGCGGTAGCACCGGGGCGACGGGGGGTCGGCCTCGCTGTGCGGCGACGCGCCGCCGGGCGGTGACGTCATGCGGGGTCCCCGCGAAAGCGCGAGCGCAGCGAGCGCTTTCGTGGGGTGCTCATTCCTCGGCCGGCTCCACGGTCACGGTGTTGATGGTGACGTCCTGGGCCGGCCGGTCGCC
>DAITQD010000084.1:0-5042 GCA_036833255.1 Jatrophihabitantaceae bacterium | reverse complement strand
CGGCCGGCTCCACGGTCACGGTGTTGATGGTGACGTCCTGGGCCGGCCGGTCGCCCGGGCCGGTGGCGGCGGTGGCGATCGCGTCGACGACGGCGCGGCTGTCGGCGTCGGCGACCTCGCCGAAGATCGTGTGCTTGCGGGTGAGGTGCGTTGTCGGCGCGACGGTGATGAAGAACTGCGAGCCGTTCGTGCCGGGCCCCGAGTTGGCCATCGCGAGCAGGTAGGGCCGGTCGAAGGACAGCTCGGGGTGGAACTCGTCGGCGAACCGGTAACCCGGGCCGCCGGTGCCGCGGCCGAGCGGATCGCCGCCCTGGATCATGAAGTTGGCGATCACCCGGTGGAAGACCGTGCCGTCGTAGAGCCGGTCGGTGGTCTTCGCGCGCGTCTCGGGGTGGGTCCACTCGCGGGATCCCTCGGCCAGTTCGACGAAGTTCTTCACCGTCTTGGGCGCGTGGTTGCCGTAGAGCTGGACGCGGATGTCGCCGGCGCTGGTGTGCAGTGTGGCGATCTGGGTGGCAGACACGGGCGAACTCCTGCGGGTCGGGGGCGGACGGGATGGTGTCGCCAATCCTGCCATGCGCACCGGACGGCTGTAGCCGCCTCGGCGATACCCGGCTGCGCTCAAAACTTGGCCGCGATGGCCTGCGCGATGTAGAGCGCGTTGCGGGAGGTGTCCTTGCGCTGGGTTCGCACCGTCACCATGACCTTGCCCTTGGCGAACACGCAGGCCCAGTCTTGCGCGCCGTCGGGGCCGAAGAACTTGGTGCGGTACAGCACGGAGTCCACACCGGGCACGATGTTCGGCTGACCCTCGACCTGGGTGCCGGCCTGACCGGTCAGCACCACCGCGTTGTGCGCATCCAGGCTGCTCCTGAAGGTGCGCGGGGTGATCTCGGCGATTGCCTCGTACGGCGGTGCGTAGAAGTAGAAGCGGCAGCCGACCGGCTTGGTGGCGGTGAGCACGGTCGTGCGGTAGATGCGGTCACCTTCGAGGTCGGCCATGCTGACCGGGCCCTGATCCTGCGTGGACAGGATGTACGGGCAGGCCTTCTCGACCTCGCCCTTCGCGGGCGACGCGTCGGGCGTCAGCGGGGCGACGCTCGACGCCGGTGTCGGCCGGAACGTCACCGGCGGTTGGGTGGTCTCGGTGACGTGGTTGGTCACCGTGCTCTCGATCGTCGTGGTGATCGTGTGCCGGTGCGAAGTCGGCGTGCACGCGCTCAGCGCGAGGGTGATCACGACGACGGGCAGCAGCAGGCGTCTCACGAGCGGGAAGCCTAGATCAGGGCCGCCGGGCGGCGCTGGCTCAACGTGGCCGGCGCTCACCGCGGACGAGCGGCGGCGACGCGTGCGGCCTGCTCGGGCAGGGTGTCGTCGAGCGGCTCGAGGTCGGTATCCAAGCCGCGCCGTGACAACGCCCGGCGCAGTAGTTCATCGGCGAAGCGCGGGCTCTTGGCCAGCACCGGTCCGTGCAGGTAGGTGCCGATCACGTTGTCGCGCACCGCTCCCTCGCTCCGGTCGCGGCCGTTGTTGCCCCGTCCGGACTGGGTGGTGCCGAGCGGGCGCACGCCCGGCCCCAACTCGGTGAGCCCGCTGTGGTTCTCGTAGCCGACGAGCCGTCCGACGTCGGCGGTGTCGACGAAGTTGTTGCCGATGAGCCGCTCGGCCTGGCCGTGGGTGACGACGTCGAGCACTCCGACGCCGGGGATGCGCCGGCCCTCCTGCGTCACGAATTCGTGGCCGAGCATCTGGTAGGTGCCGCAGATCGTCAGCATGACCACACCGTCGTCGGCCATCGCCCGCAGTTCAGCGCCACGGCCGGCGAAGTCAGCGCCGATCTCGCCCTGCGCGGCGTCTTGGCCGCCCCCCCCGAGCAGGATGTCGGCGTCGTGCGGCAACGGGTCGCCAATGCTGACGGCGACGACCTCGACCGGCAGGCCGCGCCACTGCAGCCGGCGCCGCAGCACGAGCACGTTGCCGGTGTCGCCATAGATGTTCATCTCGCGCGGGTACAGGTGAATCAGCTTCATACTGCCTGCCCGATCCGCAGCAGGATCGCGTGCAGTGCCCACATCGCCGTATAGGTGCTGAACACGACGACGCGTCCGCCCGCCGGCACTGCCGCGACGACAGAGCGCACTGCCTTCTCGAGATCGGGCTCGACCTCGTCGACGGCGACGTCGTCGTAGCGCAACCGCACCGCCATGTCGGCCGCGCGCGTCCCCGCGGTCGAGCGCCGGGCGGCGCGGGCGGCGAGGCGGGTGAAGTCGACGTCCCACAGCCAGGACACGTCACGCCCGTCCGCGTAATCGTCGTTGATCGCAATGACGATGCCGTCTACCGCCGCGGGGCCGTCGAGCGTGTGCAGGGTCTGGCGGAAGCCGGCCGGGTTCTTGACGAGCTGCAGCACCAAGCGGCGGCCATCGATGTCGAAAGACTGGCCGCGCCCGAACGCCGGTGAGACCTTGGCCAGCCCGGCCAGCACGGTCTGGGTGTCGAGACCGAAGGTGAGCGCGAGGGCGACGGCGCCGGCGGCGTTCTGCGCGTTGTGCGGGCCGTCGGCACGCAGCAGCACCGCGTGATCTGCGCTCCCGACCCGCAGGGTGATCTGCGGCTGCTCGCCGGCAGGTAGGCCGCGCAGCTCGGCGCTCGCCGGCCGATCAGACAGGAATACCGGCCCGCCGTAGAGCTCCTCGTCGTTGGGGAACAGCGCCCGGAGGTCGGGCGCGACGCCGTAGTAGCTCACCTGAGCGCTGGTCCGGTCGGCCAGCGCCGCGATTCGCTCATCGTCGCGGTTGAGCACGAGGTGCCCGGTGGTGGCCGTCGCGACCTTGCCGAGCAGTCCGGCCGTCGTGTCGATCTCGCCGAAGCGGTCGAGTTGGTCGCGCATCACGTTGAGCAGCAGGGCACGCCGTGGCGGCGCGAGGGCGACGAAGCGCACCGCCCACGCCTCGTCGAGTTCGAAGACTGCGACGTCGTAGGGCAACCGGCCGCGCCAGGTCGCGTGCTCGACGGTCGACGTGATCGCGCCGCGGACGAAGTTGCTGCCGGTGTCGTTGGTCAGCACCCGGTAACGCTCGGCCAGGATCGTCGCGAGCATCTTGGTGGTCGTCGTCTTGCCGTTGGTGCCGGTGACGACGACGACGCCCTGGGGAAGGCGCTCCAACGCGCGGGGCAAGAAATGCGGGAACGCCTTCTCGACGACCAGGCCGGGCAGCGCGTTGCCACGCCGGCCGAGCACCCGCAGCGCCGCGAGGGTGAGCTTGCCGAGCCACACCGCGAGCAGGTCCATGATGCGTTCAGGCTACCGGCGCGGCGTGGACGCCGGCGCAGACACAGACACAGGTGGGGCGTGCCGCCGAAGCGACACGCCCCATCCCGAGGTACCCGCTGCGATCAGCTGATCGCGGTGAGCCAGCCCGAGTTCGCGCTGCCGACACCAGTGACGTTGTCCCAGCCCGTACCCACGGTCAGGCTGGAGTCGTGATCGAACGTGCGGACCGAGTACAGCAGCCCACCCGACGCGTCCACGCCGTTCGCGAAGTCGACGCGCACATTGCCGGCATCGCCGAGCTCGCCGGCGACGTCGGTGAAGACGCCGCTCGAGTGGTTGTGGTAGATCGTCGGGTTGAGCAGACCGACGCCGTGACCGGCGTTCTGAAGCGACAACGCGGTCATGCCGGCGAACAGGGGCGACGCCAGGCTGGTGCCGCCGATGTGGTACTCGTCGTAGTGCACGCCCTCCGGGAAGGCCTGCGTCTGACCGACAAGCATGCCGGTCGTCGGGTCGGCGTCCATCGCGACGTCAGGCACCTGCCGGGCACCGGCCGGGGCGATCCCGTCCTGGTAGGGCGGCTGGCCGAAGATCGTCGACGCACCGCCACCGGCTCCGTAGAGGAAGGAGGTGACGAGGCTCCACGTCTTACCGTCCGCGGAGAGGGCGTACTTCCCAGTGCCCCAGCCGGTCTGCCCCGCCAACGCGCCGTTCGCATCGATGGCCGTGGAGGTGCCGCCGACGGCGGTGACGAACGGGTCGGACGCGGGGTAGTCGGCCTGCTTGGTGCCGCTGTTGGCGACCTCGTCGCCGTTGTCGCCGGAGGAGAACACGTAGCTGATTCCCTCGCTCGCGCCCTGCAGGAACATCTCCTCATACACTGCGGTCACCGACGACTTCTCGGCCTGCTCGATCTCGCCCCAGGAGTTGGTGACGAGCTGGGCGACGGCCTCGTCGTTGACCCGGGCGAAGGTGTCGAGGAAGTCGGTGTCGTAGCAACTCTTCGACGCGTAGTAACGGATGTTCGCGCCCTGCGCCATCGCGTGGACGGCCTCGACGTCGAGGGTCTCCTCGCCGTACCAGCCGGTGCCGTCGCACTGGTGAGACCCGCTGTTCACGCGGGTGAACGACAGCGGCAGGCTCTGGGTGAGCTGGCCCGGCAAGTAGGCGCGGTCGCGGTTGTTTGCGTAGGTGACAGCGTCCTGGGCGATCGTCGGCGAAGCGTAGGCGTCGGTGATGGCGACCGTCACGCCGGTGCCGTCGAGGGTCGTCGTTGTGCCCTCATACGCCGAGCGGAACTGCGGGCCGGTGTAGCCGCACGGAGCGTAGGGCAGTGTGTTGTCCTGGAACTGCGGCAGCGTCGACGCGGACTGCTCGCCGTAGTACGCCGAGCACGGGCGCGCGTTGCGGAACCCGGCCGGCGGCGGGGACGGCTTCTGCGACGCCGGGGTCACCGTCGCCGGCGTCGTGTCGACTCCGGACACGGCGAGGACGGACGCGGCGAGCGCGGCAGGGGCGGTGAGGGCGGCGCTAGGCGCCTGCACGGTCATGCCGTCGTGGCTGTAGCGGTTGATCTGCGCGCCGAAGGCTTTCTGCGCCGCCGACACCGTGCCGCTGATCGAGACGTAGCGGTTGCGCGCCTCGACGCCGGTGACCTTGAGGCCGGCGGACGTCAGCCACTGTCGCACCTGAGCCACTGTCGCCGAGGTGGTCCCGAATTTCGCGAAGTACTGCGACGGGGTCAGGAAGTGGCCGTACTGGGCGCTGC
>DAITQD010000083.1:0-12413 GCA_036833255.1 Jatrophihabitantaceae bacterium | reverse complement strand
GCACGCTGGACGACTCCACCCTGAGCGCATCGGGTGCCGAGACGATCACCGGCACCCTCGCTACGACCCTTGATGACTCCGTGCTGGCAGCCTCAGCGGCCGAGACGATCACGGGCCTCCTCGCTACGACCCTTGACGATTCCGTGCTGGCAGCGAGCGGCACATCAGGCTCCTCCGGGGCCACTGGGACGCTGGCAACCACCCTTGACGACAGCATCCTGGCAGCTTCGGGCGCTGAGACCTTCACGGGCACCCTCGCGGTCACGCTGGACGACAGTGTGCTGGCCGCCAGCGGGACTGAGACGATCTCGGGCGCCTTGGCCACAACCCTCAGCGATGCCGTACTGGCAGCGAGCGGCGCGTCGATCTCCGGGGTTACCGGCACGCTCGCCGCGACGCTCGGCGACGCGGTGCTATCGGCGACTGGCGCCGAGATCCTGTCGGGGACGTTCACCGCCACCCTCGACGACGCCGTGCTCACCGCCGCAGGGACCGTGATCCTGCCCGTCACCGGAACCCTGGTCACGGTCCTGCAAGACGCCCAGATGGCTGCGGTCGGCACGGAGACCTTCACCGGCACGCTGACCGTCACCCTAGACGACGCGGCGCTCGCCGTCGCCGGGACAGTGACCACCCCGGGCGGCGGCCTGCCGGCCAGCTTCGCGGCGGTCACCGTTACTGCGGCTGGCATCTGGCTGGCGCTCCAGCCGGCCACCGTCGTGGCAGTTCTCACGGCCGCGCAGATCCAGGCGGGCCCGCCCGTGGCGGCCGCGTTTGCGGCTGTCGGCGTCACCGCGGCGCAGATCCTGGCCGACGCACCCCGACCCGTCTAACTCCCAATCCCAGAAAGGTGGGCACGCTGTGCCTCGCTACCGTTTCACCGGTTTCGTCGAGACCGTCCTGCATGGCCTGTCGCACGGCGTGAACGCTGAGCTGCACCGCGGCAAGCACGGCCAGCCCGAGGGGTCGACCGTCGTCGTCGTGCCCGGCGATGAGGTCACCACCAGCAAGCCGTACCCGCACGCGTTCCTCGAGGACGTCGGGCGGGCGCCGGCGAAGAAGAGGGCCCCGCGGAAGAAGGCGGCGGCGAAGCCGAAGACCACCGATCCCGCACCGGCGACGCCGGCCGACGACGAAGGCAAGGTGTCACGATGACGATCACGACGGTGCTGCCCAGCAACCTGCAATGGGTCGGCGGGAAGAAGGAGACCGCGTATGGCACCGCGCAGGCGGTCCCGGACTTCTGGATCCCCGTCGACGGCGGGTCGGTGAAGTGGAAGCCGAACCAGAACACTCTGACCGACTCGGCGATGCGCGGGCTGATGTCGGCCGACTTCCAGCAGGTCGCCGGGATGCGGTACGACACGCTGGACTATTCGTCGTTCATCTACCTCGATTCGGCGTACCAGCACTATCTGTCGATCCTCGGTCGCCCGGACGCGATCACCGGGGCCGCGGATCCGTTCACCCACAAGACGTCGGTCGAGAACGGTGTCGACAACGCGCCGGCGCAGCCGATCTCCTTCACCCTGTTCTTCATCGACGGGACGATCTGCATGCAGATGGCCGGCTGCCAGCTCGTGACGCTGAAGACGTCGGTGAAGACCGACGAGCTCGTGAAACTGGACGCGTCCTGGATGGGGTTCCCGGCGGTGCAGATCACGGCGCCGACGAACACCCCCTCGACGTCCAAGCCGATCCCGGCGTGGAACTGTGTCATCTCCGTCGCCGGCACGGCGGTCACGGACAAGTCCGAGGTCACGCTGGAGTACAAGCGTGACGCTGCCGCGGTCGACGTCATCAACGCCACGCAGTCCCCGTCGGAGATCTTCTCGGGCGCGTTCTCCGTGGCGGTCACCATCAACGCGGTATACCCGGGCGCGGCGACCGCGGTCGACCTGTCGAAGTACCTCTCCAACACCCAGTCGGCGCTGACGGTGAAAATGGCGCCGGTCGGTGACGCGGTGCACTCGATCCTGCTGCAGCACACGGTGATCGCCTACGACTCGGCGGAGCCGTCCGGCGGTAACAAGTGGATGGAGATCGCGTCGGCCGGTAAGGCGCTCGCGAACGCCACCGACGCGTTGGACTCCAAGCAGTCGAACACGCAGGTCCTGGCGCTGCTCACCAACGCGGTCGCGTTCTGATGATCACGATCACGGTTCCGGGCGGCGAGGCCGTCCTGTGTGACTCGGCGGGCGAACTGTCGCCGCGGCGCAGGCGGCCGATCGAGCTCGTCGCTTCCCGGATCGGGAAGCAGGTCGAGGCGGCGTCGGTCGCGGCGCGGCTGCTCTGCGACGGCGACGTCATCCAGGACAACTCTGCGACGCTGCTCGCCGACGGGACGCCGGCGTTCACCGGCCCGGACGTCGACCTGTCCGAGCGGGACCTCGAGCTGTTCATGCGGCTCAACGATGCGATGGCGTGGGCGGTGCTGAAGTCGTGGACGCTGGACCTGCCGCTGCCCGCGTGCGTCGCCGACTTCATGGAGATCCCGATCGACGTGTACGACGTGATCCGGGAGAAGGCGGCCGAGATCAACGCGAAGCTGACCGTCGAGGCGGAGGGCTTCACCGTCGACGCGGTGGAGGACCCCGCCTCCCCTACTGGTCCCTGAGACGCATCGGCGACACGCTTCAGGGTTCGAACGTCTGGGTTGATCCGGTCGGTGCCGCGTGGCTGCGGGAGTACTGGTACCGGCAGGTGTCGCCGATGACGCACGAGCAGTACCTCGACGAGCCGCTCGACGCGATCGAGTGGCTGACCCGGATCCGTGATCTGGACGAGGCGGCCAAGGCGAAGCGTGAGGCTGCTCGTCGAGATGCTCGAGGGGGCGGTCGCTGATGCCGATCCTGGGGTTGGCGGAGTTCAAGCGGGCGCTCGTGAAGGTCGCCGCGGAGGCCGACGAGGCTGCCCGGCTGGCGGTGTCGAGGACGGCGGCGGTCGCGGAGTCCGAGGCTAAGAAGCACTTCCAGGGCTCCCACAAACGTGGCGAGCCGCACACCGGCGGCGCTGAGCCGAACATCGTCACCGGCAACCTGCGCCGGTCGATCAAAACCGACCCGATCACCCACTACGGGGTCGGGGACTACGGGACGGTCGTCGCTCCGCGGGCGATCTACGGCCGGCGGGTCGAGCTCGGCTACCCGGAAGGCCGCGGCGCGTACCCGTATTTCATGGCCGCGGCGAAGACGGCGCGGGACCAGTTCCGCGATATCGCTGCTGAGCAGTGGCGCGCGTTCCTCCACGCATGACCGACTCGACGGAAGGGGGCGTAGTCAATGTCTGACCTGCTCCCTCCGCTGATCTTGGCGCTGCGCGCGAACGCTTCGAACGTGACGTCGACGCTGGGGAAGGTCGGCGGCGAGGTCGATGCGCTGAGCACCCGGACCGAGGCCGGGATGTCTCGGGGGCAGAAGGCGTTCACCGGACTTGCGAAGGTCGGCAAGGCCGCGTTTATGGGCGTGGTCGGTGGTGCCGCGCTCGTCGGTGTCGCGGCGCTGAAGATGGGCACGGACTACCAGACGGCGACGACGATGCTCGTCACCGGTGCTGGCGAATCCGAGAAGAACATCGGGGCGGTCCGTAAGGGTCTGCTCGCGATGGCGCCGGCGGTCGGGATGGGCCCGGAGGCGCTCGCGAAGGCGATGTTCCTCGTCGAGTCGGCCGGGTACCACGGGGCGTCGGGCCTGAACGTGATGAAGGCTGCCGCGGAGGGTGCGAAGATCGGCGGCGCTGACGCGACCGTGGTCGCCGACGGGTTGACGACGGCGTTGAAGGACTACAACATTCCGGCGTCGCAGGCCGCGGCGACCACGTCGAAACTGGTGGCGACGGTCGCTGCCGGCAAGACGAACATGGGTGACCTGTCCGGGGCGCTGGCGCACGTCCTGCCGTTCGCTGCCGGGCTGAAGATCTCGTTCAACGACGTTATGGGCGCGATGGCGACCATGACCGCTCAGGGCATCCACGCGGCCGACTCGGCGACCTACCTCAAGTTCACGATGATGAGCTTGGCGAACGAGACCCCGAAGGGGCGCAAGGCGCTCGACGCGGTTGGTCTGTCTGCGGAGAAGGTCCACGACGACCTCAGCAAGAAGGGCCTGTCTGGGACGTTGGCGGAGATCACGGCGGCGGTGGGTAAGCACTTCCCGGCCGGGTCTGCGAAGTACACGGCGGCGATTGCGGCCATCGTCGGCGGCACCCGCGGCATGGCCGCCACCCTGGCGTTGACCGGTACCCACGCGAAGGACCTGACCGGCAACATCAAGTCGATCTCCGGTGCCACCACGGAGGCCGGTGGGCATGTGAAGGGTTGGGCGACGACGTCGGCGGACGCGTCGGTGAAGATGGACAAGCTGAAGGCCGGCGTTCAGGCGATGGGCGTCAAACTGGGGACGTGGCTGATCCCGAAGGTTGAGGCGATCGTCGGCTGGATGGGGAAGCACACCACGATCGTGAAGATCCTCGCCGGTGTCATCGGAGGTGTGATGCTGCTGGCGATGGGCGCGTGGATCATTTCGCTGTTCATGGCCGGTGGCGCGCTCGCGTTCCTGCTGTCGCCGATCACGCTGGTGGTGGCCGCGGTCGCCCTGGTCGCGCTCGGGATCTACGAGCTGGTGAAGCACTGGTCGACGGCGTGGAAGGCGATCAAGTCGGTCCTGTCGGCGGCCTGGGGCGTGATCAAGGGCGTGTTCAATAGTCTGGTCAGCTTCGTTACCGGGATCCCCGGGAAGCTGGTGGGGCTCGGTAAGACGATCTGGCACTGGATCACTGCCCCGCTGCGGCTCGAGTGGGCGGTGATCAAGTTCGTGTGGGACACGCTCGTCGACTTCGTGAAGGCGATCCCCGGCAAGCTGGTGGGTATCGGCAAGACGATCTGGAACTGGATCACTGCCCCGCTGCGGCTCGAGTGGCGGATCGCGCAGGCGGTGTGGAACACCGTTGTTTCTTTCGTGTCCGGCCTCCCCGGGAAGCTCGCGCGGTTCGGCTTGAAGATTTGGTCGTGGATCACTGCGCCGCTGTCGACGGCGTGGGCCTGGGTTTCGCGGACGTGGGACGGCATCGTGTCGTGGGTCGGTGGCCTTCCCGGGCGGATCGGGCGGGTGGCGTCCGGGTTGTGGGACGGCATCAAGGACGCGTTCCGCGGTGCGCTGAACTGGATCATCTCCGCCTGGAACAGTCTGTCGTTCTCGATCCATATCCCGAAGATTCACATTCCCGGGACGAACATGAACCTCGGCGGCGGTGACATCGGGTTCGGTGTGCCGCAGATCCCGCTGCTCGCCGGCGGCGGTATCGCGACCAGGGCGACTCTGGCGGTGTTCGGTGAGGGTTCGGAGCCTGAGGTTGTGCAGCCGCTGTCGCACCTGAAGGCGATGCTCGACAATGCCGGCCACGACAAGCACAGCGGCGGTGGCGGCGGCGACCGGGTTTGTCTGCATCTGCATGCCGGGGTGATGATCGGAAATTCTGTTGAGTTCGCGGCGGCGGTGCAGCAGGCGATGTTGCAGCACGGTGGCCGGAACTCCCAGACCTACCAGTCGTTCAAGCGGTGACCTTCCCCGGCCCGCTAACATTCCCCGGGCCGTACACCTTCCCCGGCGACTTCGGCATTGTGCCGTCGCGGCTGCTGCAGGTCGGCGTCGGTTTGGAGAGTGTGTACGGCGCGGCGGTTGCGGCTGCGAAACTGTGGCCGGTGACGGCGTGCACGGCGGCGGACCGGCACGCGCCGATCGGGGACGATTCGTGGCGTTCGGCGCCGGGGTCGTCCTCGGGGCACCGTCCGGGGCCGGCCGACGCCACGCTATCCCTCGGCGGCCCTGTGTTGGCCGACACCATCGGCTACCCCCTGGTGGGGCTACTGGGCGACATCAGTGTCGCCGGTGGCTCAGCGCCGTTCACGGCGTCCATCGCTGCCCTGAATTCGGGGACACTGCAACCACCGTCCTACACGGTGGCGACGTCGGACCCGGCCAGTGGTGCGTTGGCGTGGCCGGGGTGCCGGTTCTCGCAGCTCGTGCTCACGGTGACCCCCGATGGTCTGTTCACGTTCACTGCGGCGGCGGATGCGCTGCCGGCGGTGCCGGCGGCTACGTTGAACCTGGCGCCGTCGACGGTGGGTGTGCTGGCCTCGTGGCGGGGCGTGATCACGATCGGCGGCACGGTCGAGGCGCGGTGCGAATCGTTGACGGTGACTCTCACCCGGGCGCTGTCTGCGAAGCGGAACGTCGACGGTTCCCGGGCCCCGTACGTGCAGCGGGCGGGGCTGGTGGCCGTGACTGGTGAGGCGGTTGTGGTGATGTCCGCTGACGCGTACCGGGCGGCGTACGCGGCTGGAACTGCGACGTCGGTGGACGTTTCGATCGGCCAAGGTGCCGGCGCTGGGCAGACGAAGGTTCAGTTGCACTGCTCGTCGGTGACGTGGCTGGCTGCTGTCCGGCAGTACGGGCAGCGGTGGGTCGAGCTCGAGTTGGGTTGGGTGGCGGATCAGAACGCGGCCGACGTCGGCGCTTCGGGTGGCTTGTCGCCGGTGAAGGCGACGCTGATCAACGCGGTCCCGGGCGGGACCTACAAGTGAGCGCCGCGGGCCGGGAACATCGGCTGGAGCTCGAGGCGGCGGGGGGCCTTCCCGAACGGGAAGGGCAGGAACACCTGGGCCATCGCCCACCAGAAGACGACGCGGGCGGCCTCCGGTCCGTAGTGGGTGATCACGAGGCGGGACGCTACGCCAGCCACGTCCATTTAGCCAAGTCGGAGGGTCAACGGTAGTGGCTCAAAACCCCGATTGGCCCTTGATCGATGAGGCGGTCTCTTTCCCGACCGGACCTAACTCGCCGATGCCTGCCCCGTACTGGTGTTCGGTGACCGCCCGCACTGAAGGGTCGTCGTCCTCGACCCGTGGCCGGCAGTACGAGCTCGACGAGACCGCGACGGGGGTGTCGTCCGCGACGTTGCGTAACGACGATGCCGCGTTCGATGATCAGAACGCGGCGTCACCGTTCTACCCGCAGGTGACGCCGTACCGGGCGCATCGGCGGCGGGCGCAGTATCCGGCGACGGTGAATCTGCTGACCGCTGATCAGGCGACGGCGGGCGCTGCGTCGGGCCTGGCGCTCGGGGCGGTCCTGCCGAAGTGGGTTTCGTCGGTCACGGTCGCGGTCGCCCTGGTCGCGTCGCCCTACGCGAACGCTTACGCGATGCCGGTCGGCGCGTCCGGTACTGGTGTTGCTCTTGCCGGGTTCTCTGTCGTCCCGGGCGGCGTCTACTCGGTGCAGTGCATGACGCAGGCGGTCGCGGCCGGTGACACGTTCGTGATGATCGTGCAGTGGCGCGACGCTACTGGGGCGGTCCTGTCGACCTCGACGAGCAGCGTCGGTTCGACCACGGCGCCGGCGCTGAAGACGGTTACTGTGACTGCGCCTGCCGGCGCGTGCGGCGCCAGGGTGATCCTCGGCGGTGGTACGGCCGGGATCACCTACGCCTGGAACGTGCAGCTCGAGCTCGCGGCCGCGGCGTCGGCGTGGGTGCAGCCGGGCGTCTGGTTCGACATGATCACCGACTACGTCGAGCGGTGGCCGCAGTCGTGGACCGACGGCGGCACCTACGGGACGGTGGCGTTGGGGTGCATCGACGCGCTCGGGTACCTGTCGCAGACGAAGCTCCTGTCCCCGGCGTATGAGGAGCTGCTGGCGCTCGGGCCTGCCTTCCTGTATCCGCTGGACGAGGCGGCCGGGTCGGTATTGTTCTACGACCTGTCCGCGAATCTGCCGGCAGCGACCGAAGTCGCCGGCCAGCGTGCCTCCCTCGCGCAGATCCGGCCGGGCACACAGCTGGCGTCGACCTCGGGCGTCGTCCCTGCCGGTATCGGCGGGCCGACGGTCCACTTCAACAACCAGACTGGGGCCGTTGACTTTGCTTCGATCGTGATCCCCGACGACTTCGCGGCACTTGCTTTCGCGTCCGCGCAGGGTTGGTCGCGGGTGATCGCGGTCCGCTCGTCGGTCACCCCCGAGTCGTGGGCGAATCCAGCGAGGATCTGGTACACCTCCGCGACCATCTCGGCACCCGGAGGCTCAACCTCCGGGGGGTCTGTCTCGATCTTCGGATGGGGCAACGGGTTCCTGTTCGTCGAAGTTGACAGCAGCGGCAGCGCCACCTACACCGGAGGCGCTGCCGCTAATCCGGTGTTCGCCGATGGCCAGTGGCACATGACGATCCTGACCTGCTCGGCCGACGGGAAGACGTTCGAGTGGTGGTACGACGGGACGTTGTTGGACTCGACGACGCTGGCCTCTGACGGGCGCCCGTTGGGCCCGCCGACGGTGCCGCTGCTGTCCGCGTCCGATCAGGTCGGTGCGGCTAACTTCCCGTCGGTGTCGCTGGGAGGCGGGTTCGAGGGTGAGATCGCGTGCGTGACGCAGTTCCCGTTCGCTCTGTCTGCGGCGCAGGTCGCGCTTCTGTGGTCGACGTTCCGCTACGGCGGTTCGGGGCTTGGGGCGGCGACGTCCGCGACCAGGTACGCCGACGTGCTGCGGTGGGGCGGCTGGGCGGGCTTGCAGGCCGAGGACAACTTCCAGACCGGGCAGACCGTCGCCTACGGGCCAGCGTCGGAGCTGCTCGCGGCTGCCGATCAGTCGGGGACCGATGTGGTGTCCGCGCTGCAGCAAGTGGTCGCCACCGAGGGCGGGAGCCATTTCGTCGCGAAGGACGGGACCCTCACCCTGAAGGCGCGGCGGGCCCGCTACAACCAGCCGACGCCGGTGGTGATCTTCGGTGAGAACGTTGCGGGTGGCGAGATCCCCTACGTCGGGGTCGGGTTTGGGCTCGACCCGACGCTGCTCGGCAACGACGTGTCGGTCACGCAGACCGCCACCGGGAACACCTCACGGGTGTTCGATGCGGCGTCGATCCGGATCTACGGTGACGTTCCGTTGCAGCGGAACGTCAACTCCCTGCAGGTGTTGGAGGTCGCCGACGCCGCGAACTACCTGCTGCAGCGGAACAAGATCCCGGCCCGGCGGGTCGAGGCGATCGTCATCAACGTCGGGGCGCTCCCGGCCGCGTGGCCGGTCCTGCTCGGCCTCGAGTTGGGGTCGCGGGTGCGGGTGAACCGGCGCCCGCCTGGGGTGCCGGCTATCGACTTCGACGGGTTCGTGGAGAAGATCACCTGGGCTTTGACTGATCAGGTCACCGCGTCGTGCACGTTGGAGATCTCACCGGTCGGGATCGGGCAGAACCTGTCGCAGTTGACTGCGACCCGCGGGCCGCTGAACGGGGCGAAGACCGTCGGCGCCACCAGCATCGTCGTCAACGTTGCGACCGACGCCGCCGGGAACACGCCGCGGCAGAACGGGTGGACCGCGGATGCGATCCCGTCGCTGCAGATCGTCGACGGTGCAGCGGCGACGGAGATTGTGGCCGTTACCGGGCCGATGACCTACGCCGGGCAGCTCGTCACCATCCCGTGCGCGGCGCTGGTGTTCGGGCACGCGGCGGGGGTGGTCGTCGCGGAGAACCCGGGCGTCTACACCTACAGCCAGTTCGACGCGGTTGCGCTGCTCGACGGCACGCACGCGCTCGCCTACTGACCACAGTCCTGTCGTTTCTAGCTTTGGAGGACTCGCGTGCCGCTTTCCGTGCCGTCGCAGCGCACCTGGACTGTCAGCGACCTGGAGTCCGCTGCCCTGTACAACTCCAATATTCGGGATGCGATCAATTTCCTGTTGAATCCGCCGCTGTTTGTGGGGCACTCCGCTGGGGCGCAGTCGGTCGGGAACAACGCCTGGACTGCGTTGGCGATCGACACGAACGACACCGATACCTATTCGGGTCATTCGACGGTCACGAACAACAGCCGGTATACGGGCCAGGTTCCCGGTTGGTATATGTGCACGGCCAGGGTCGGGTGGGGTGCGTCGGCGACTGGGCGTCGCGGTGTGGGGTTCGCCCTGAATGGCGGCACGGTTATCGACCTATCGCAGGTGTTCCTGCCTTCGATGGCGTCCGAGGTTCTGCAGACGGTCTATTTCATACAGCTCAACGGCACCGGTGACTACGTCGAGGCGGTGGGTTTTCAGGACTCCGGGGCGAACCTCGTGACCCTTGTCGACGACTCGCAGGTCCAGGTCCTCTGGATCCACGCATGACAACTCTTGGGGGTTTGGCAAATGACTGAGTCGGCGGCTGAGGCATTCGAGCGCGGCCAGCACGAGGGAATAACAGGCGTCCGCCTGGATCACCACGAGGAACGCCTCGACAAGATGAACGGGTCGATCGATCGGCTTACGGGCGAGGTGCGTGGGGTGCGACTCGACTTGCAGCACCTCGGCGATCAGGTCACTTCTGGTGCCGCGGCCGCGCTCACCATCGCCCAGGCGTTGAAGGACGAGCGGGTGTCAACGGCCGAGGCGCTGAAAGTCTCGACGGACCGCTCGAACGCAAAATGGACGCCGGTCCAGCTCCTCATTGGATTCATCGGGTCGCTGGCGGCGGCTACGACCTCCGTCTACCTCATAGTGCACCCGTGAACCTCCCCGCCAAGCCCACCGTCGTCGTTGCTGAGCCCGGCTCGCCGGTAGTCGTCGTCGCGCACGACCAGGCCGAGACGCACAAATACACCGTCCACTACCCGTGGCACTTCCCGCGCGAAGGCGACCCGCATTACAAGGACTTCAACGCCTTCCACCGCGCCAACCGCAAGACCGCACAGTGCGCGATCGGGCTACACCGCAACGACTTCAGCGAATGCTCCCTGGATCAACCTATGGAACTCCACCACGCCCACGTCGAGTTCGCCCTACAGAACGGCGTCGACCTGAAATGGCTCGAGGTCGACTACCCGGGGGTGTCGGACCCCGAGACGGTCGGGGCGTGGGTGGAGACGGGCGCGAACTTCGTCTGGTATTGCGTCCGGCACCACCGCGGCCACGGCGGCGCACACGTCGCAACCGCATCGGACTTCGAGGCTGAGAAGTACGTCCGCGGGCTGATCACGTGACCGCACCGCTCTTCGCCTACGACGGCGCGTACTCCCCGGATCTCGCCACGTGCAAGGCTCACGGCGCGATCGCGATGATGCACTACCTGACCGGGCGGTTTGCGGCTACGTCAGCGCAGCCGCACGCGATCCGCGCAGCCGGGATGGGAGCGGTCCTCAACTGGGAAGTGGCGATCGACGCTCTCGTCGGGGTGAGCCGGGTGCGGGGCCAGGCGATCGGGCGCGACGCGCTCGACGCGGTCGACGCCGACTGCCCACGTGACGGCTCTGTGGGGATCTACTTCTCGGTCGACACCGATGTGCCCGAGAACGCGCTTGGAGCTTGCGACGCGGGTTTCGCCGGCGTCAACGACGTTGTGCGCCCCGCCGGGCTGCAGGTCAAGACCTACGCCGAAATGGGCCTGCTGCTGCACCTGGTCGGCCGGGGGCTGGTGCAGGGCAAGCAGTGGCTGCTGATGAGCGAGGGCTTCTCCCCGCCCGGCAGCTATCAGCCGTGGTCGCCGCACGTGTGTGCCGTGCAGATGCACGACGCCGCCGGGAATTGGATCGGCACCGACCTGCTCGGCACCGACCGCAACACCGTGACCGACCCGTACGCGCTCGGCGCGTGGTGGAACCCAGGAAGTCCTTACACGCAAGGAGATCTACCGATGACCCCTGCAGAACAGACAGCTCTCGCCAAGGAAATCGCCGCCGAAACCGCCGATGCGGTGTGGGCGCACAACCTCGCCGGCACGTCGAACCATACGGCCGCGTACTGGGAGACGAACATCAACGCGCTTGAAGCGCAGATCCTCGCGGCGGTGAAGGGATGGACCGGTGTGACCCTCACCGCCGCCGACGTCACGGCGATCGCCACCGAGGTGGCGGCGAAGCTGCCTACCTACCTCCTCACCCCGACGGCCACCCCATGAAGTCGCCAAGGGCGGGCGTAGAAGCCAAGGTCCTCGCCGCCACGGCCGGTTCCGGGGCCGGGGCGGCGATAGTGACGTTTCTGCTGTGGCTGCTCGGGGTCGAGTGCTGGGGCGCGTCGGCCTCGGCAACCCATGCTCCTGCCGCTATCGCCGCTGTGCCGGGTCCGGTGTCGGGGCTGGTCGCGATCGTTGTCACGGCTGGTGCTGCTGCTGTCGCGGGGTATGCCGCACCGCACACCCCACGCCCGGCCGTGGCGGTACCTGCGACACCCCCCGGCCCTACCGGGAGTGTCATAACGCCGCCGGTCGGGGGCTGAGCATGGTTTACGTCCCGTACTACGGCGCGCCCGGTCCTGGTACCGGTTGGGAAGACGGCCCCGGCGGCCACACCCCCGAACTCGGGGCGGCACTGGACACGATGGAAGCCGGGATACTCGCAGCGCCTACCCGGTGGGCGCCGTCCACGGCCTACAATCTCGGCGAGCAGGTCGTCTCCCCGA
>DAITQD010000082.1:0-12416 GCA_036833255.1 Jatrophihabitantaceae bacterium | reverse complement strand
TAACCCGCCAGGTGGGCGGCTGAGGTGCGGCCGAGCAGCGGCGGGATGATCGTGACCGCCCGCGCCAGTTCATCAAGCAGGTCACCGAACAGCGCCTGCGCGCCGTCGCACAGCGCTACCTCGGGATGCGGGTGAACGTCGACCATCACCCCGTCGGCGCCGACCGCCATGGCGGCCCGCGCGAGCGGCACCACCAGATCGCGACGGCCGGCGGCGTGCGAGGGGTCGACGATCACCGGCAGGTGCGAGAGGCGCTGCACCATCGCCACCGCCGACACGTCCAGCAGGTTGCGGATCGCGGGCTCGAAGGAACGCACCCCGCGTTCGCACAACACGATGTCGAGGTTGCCGCGCTGGGCGATGTACTCCGCCGCCATCAGCCATTCCTCGTACGTCGCGGTCAGCCCGCGCTTGAGCATGACCGGCTTGCCTGTCGCCCCGACGGCCTGCAGCAACCCGAAGTTCTGCATGTTGCGGGTGCCGATCTGCAGCATGTCGGCGTACTCGGCGACGATGGCGACGTCGGTGACCTCGGTGACCTCGGTGACGATCGGCAGGCCCACCTCGTCGCGGACCTCGGCCAGAATGCGCAGCCCGTCGCTGCCCAGGCCCTGGAACGCGTACGGCGAGGTGCGGGGCTTGTACGCGCCGCCGCGCAGCAGTGTCGCGCCGGCGCGCTTGGCCATCCACGCCGACTCGAGCGTCTGCTCGGGCGTCTCGACGGCGCACGGTCCGGCGATGAAGGTGAACGTGTCGGGGCCGATGGGCACGCCGCCGACCCGGACCGTCGTGCGACGCGCGTGGTTCTGCGCGGAGACCAGCTTGTACGGCGCCGTGATCCGCATCGTCTCGGCGACGCCGGGCAGGCCGTCGGCGTCGAGGGTTTCCAGGACGTCCTCGGTGCCGACCACGCCAATGATCGTGCGCATCACGCCGCGGCTGACGAAGGCCTGCCCGCCGTGCGTCTCGATGTGGGTGACGACATCGGTGATGTCAGTGTCCGACGCGCCCGGCGCCATCACGATGACCATGCCCAAGACCCTATCGACCGGCGTTGAGTGCGCTTTGACCCCGCCAGCGTCGCTCAGAGGGCCTCGCAGCGACGCTGGCGGGGTCAAAGCCGGTTCATGGGGGAAGCGGGCCCCCACGACACTGGCGCAGGTCAGTCGGTGGGCGCTGCGAATCGGGCCGCGGCGAGGAACCCGATTGGGTGCTCGGTCGCGCCGTACAGGGCGAGGTCGGCCAGGATCTCGCCGATCACCGGCGTGAACTTGAAACCGTGACCCGAGAAGCCCGCGGCGACCGCTACCCGCCCCGCACTGCCGGGGAGCAGATCGATCACGAAGTGCTCGTCGGGTGTCAGCGTGTACATACACACCCGGGCGTCGACGTGCTCGCCGGCCAGTCCGGGAATCCGCTCGGCCAGCAGCGCACGCATCTCCTCGCGTTCCGCGCCGGAGACCTCCCGGTCCAGCGTGTCCGGGTCGCCGTCACCGCCGCGGTAGTGAAAGCCCACCTTGACGCCGTTGGCCGGATCGCCCACCAGCGGGAAGCCGTAGATCCCGTCACCCGGCCCGATCTGGAAGAAGTAGACGGGAAACCTCGTCGCGTCGAACTGCGCGGGATCTGCCGGCGGGTTCAGGTAGTGCATGACGCGTCGGGCCACCCGCAGCGGCACGTCGAGGCCGGGTGCCAGCGGGCCGGTCCACGCGCCGGCCGCCAGGACCAGGCTGGCCGCCCTGGCCTGCCCGCCGGCGAACGTGACGAGCACGCCGTCACCGTCGAGGCGCCAGGCAGTGACCTTCGCCCCGAAGCGCAGGTCGGCACCGTCACGTCGCGCGAGATCGAGGTGCGCACGCACCGCGTCCTCGGGGCTCACGTATCCGGCGTCGGCTTCGAAAACCGCGATCTCGTCAGCGCGCAAGGAAAACTGCGGGTAGCGCTGCTGCATCTGTCCGGCGTCGAGCATCTCGTGCGGGAGCCCCCACTGTTGCGCGCTGGCGAGCGTGCCGGCGACCACCGCCGAGTCTCGGGCGCCGATCATCAGGGCGCCGGTGCGGACGAACAGCGGCCGTCCGATCTCCGCGCCGAGTTCGTCCCACAGCGGGTAGGTGCGGCGCAGCAGCGGCACGTAGTCCGGGTGCTCGAAGTACGCCTTGCGCACGATCCGCGTGTCGCCGTGGCTCGAGCCGAGCGCGTGCGCCGGGGTGAACTGCTCCAGGCCGAGCACCGTCGCACCGCGGCGGGCGAGGTGACGCGCTGCGGCCGAGCCCATCCCGCCGAGGCCCAGCACGATGACGTCGTACCTGTCGCGCATACCGACTCAGACGACGTCGAGGGTGATCGTCGACCCCGGTGGCACCGGTGTGCCGGATGCCGGGTCAATGCCGACGACCTCGTCGAGCAGCCCGCCGAAGTGCTTGACGATCTTGACCTTGAAGCCCAGCTGCTCCAGCTGCCGCCTGGCCTGCTCAGCGGGCGTGCCGGTGGCGATGTCCGGCACGGTCACGAGTTCCGGACCCTTGGAGACGGTGATCACGATCGCACTGAACTTCCGCGCCGTGCCGGTGGGCGCAATGGAGATGACGCCCTCCTTGGGGATCGTGTCGCTGAAGGCGTCGACCCGCTTGATCTCGAAACCGGCCTGTTTGAGCGTCTGCACGGCCTGGTCGTACGGCACGCCCGGGTCGATACTCGGGATCGCGATGATCGGCGGCCCGGTCGACACGTAGATCGTTACGGTCGAGTTGCGCCTGACGAGCTTGCCCGCCGCGGGCGAGATCTTGGTGACGAGCCCGGTATTGACGGTGTCGCTGTGTTCTGGCTTCAGGTCCGCCTGGACGTCTACAGGGATCGCCGCCAGTAGGGATCGGACCTGGTCGGGTGTCTTGTTCACGACATCCCTGGGGAGCGTATAGCGCTCCGGACCAGCCGATAGCACGATCGTGACCGTCCGTCCGCGCGGGACTCGTGCGTGCCCGCTGGGACTTGTTTTCTTGACGAGATTCTTGGCGACGTTCTCGTCGAACTGCGGTGCGGGCGCGGTGACCACCTGGTAGCCGGCCTTCTCGAGCTCGTGCTTCGCGAGCGAGACCGAGTCGCCGACAACCCCAGGGACGTGCGAGTACCGGCCGGCGGCGAACCACCAACCGCCGTAACCGGCCGCGAGCCCCAGCAGGAGCACTACGAGCACGGCGATCAGCGCGCGCCGGCGGCGCTTGGTGCGTTGGGACACCGCCTTGCGGCGCTTGGGCGGTGTGACGACGGGCGGCGGGGGCTGCGCGTCGCGTGGTGGTGGCGCGGGGGCCGCGCGCCGCGGCGGCCCGGAATGGCCCGGCACGATCGCGGTGTCGTGCGCTCCGGCGGCGCGGTGGGGCAACCGGTCAGTGGTCGCGACGTCGGCGACGTGGGCGTCCGCCCGTGCGGAAGCGTCCGACGTCCGGGTGCGGGTGCGCGGTGGCGCCGGTACTGCGACGACGGGCAGCGCGAGATCGGTGCGTACGTCGGCGAGTTCGGCGAGGAACGCCCCGGCGTCGATCGGCCGGCCGGTCGGGTCGCTGTCGGTCGCGCTCACGACGAGCTCGTCGATCTCGGATGGGATGCCCTTGACGCGCGAGGACGGCGCGGGCACGCGGCTGTGCACGTGCTGGTAGGCGACGTTCATTGCCGACTCGCCCTGGTAGGGCGGCTTGCCGGTGAGCAGCTCGAACAGCACGATCCCCGCGGAGTAGACGTCCGAGCGTTGGTCGGCACGGCCCTTGCTGATCTGCTCGGGGGCGCAGTACGCGACGGTGCCCATCATCAGCCCGGTACGGGTGGCCGACGGGTCGGACTCGATCGCGCGCGCCAACCCGAAGTCGGCCACCTTCACGATGCCCTCGTCCGACAGCAAGATGTTCTCTGGCTTGATGTCGCGGTGCACGAGTCCCGCGAGATGGGCTGCGGACAGGGCGCTGAGCACCGGCTCCATGATCGAAACGGCCTCGGCAGGGCTGAGCCTGCCGCGTTCGCGGATCAGGTCGCGCAGAGTGCGTCCGGCGACCAGCTCCATGACAAGGAACACATGGTGACCTGCGGCGCTGTTGTCATTTCCCTGGTCGTAGACCGACACGGCGTTGAGGTGGGTCAGCCGCGCGGCGGCCCGGGCTTCGCGGGTGAAGCGGTCGCTGAAGGCCGGGTCCGCCGACAGCGCCGACGACATCACTTTGACAGCGACGAGCCGGTCGAGCCGCTCGTCGACTGCCGAGTAGACGGTGGACATACCCCCACGGGCGATGCGGTCCACGATCCGGTATCGGCTTTCGAGCGTGCGGCCGACCAAAGGATCGGTGGTCGCCGTATGCACACGCCGATTCTACGGGCGATTCCCGGCTCGCCCTGTCGGCACACCGCACGCAGTGGGCCGGGCCCGGCCGGCTCGGCACCTACTGTGGGCGCTGTGCCGGAACTCGAAGACCAGACGTGCACGTCCGCGGTCGGCGTCGCCGAGCTGCTCGCCGACGCCGACCGTCCCGGGGGATGGCTGCTGCTGCTCGACCGGATCAGGCAGTCCTACGTCGATCTCGACGATCCGAGCTACCTCGATTTCGAGTACGTACAGGCCTTCGCCGACGTGCTCGACGCCCTGCCACCGGGACCGCTGGCGGTCACCCATGTCGGCGGCGGGGCGTGCACGTTGGCCCGCTACATCGCAGCGACACGCCCCGGTTCGCCGCAGATCGTGCTCGAGCCCGATGCCGCGTTGACCTCGCTAGTGCGTGCGCGGCTCCCGTTCGCGCGCGGGACGCGGGTGCGGATACGTCCGGTGGGCGGCCGAGCGGGGGTCGCTGCGTTGGCGGTGGCCAGCGCCGACGTCCTCGTGCTCGACGCGTTTCACGGCGGCCGGGTGCCCGCCGAGCTGACGACGGCCGAGTTCGTCGCCGACGTGGCGCGCGTGTTGCGACCGTCCGGCGTGCTGCTCGTCAACATCGCCGACGGGCCGCCAGGCGTGTTCGTCCGGCGGCTGGTGTCGACGCTGTGCGCCGGGTTGCCGTCGGCGCTGCTGATCGCCGACCCCGCCGTGCTCAAACGGCGGCGCTTCGGCAACGTGGTGCTGGCAGCGTCGCGTGGTGAGTTGCCCGTCGCGACGGTGACGCGGGCCGCCTCCGGCGCGGCGTTCCCGCGCCGAGTGCTCAGTGGACCGGAGCTCGTTACGTTCGCCGGTGGCGCACCGCCGCTGACCGACGCCCACCCGCTGCGCTCACCGCAGCCTCCCGAGGAGATGTGGCGGGTCGGTGGCTGACAAAATCACTGCATGCCGCTCGACAATCCCGTCCACACCGACCGGGCCCGCGCCGAGTCCTTCGGCAGCGTCGCCGAGCAGTACGAGCGCTTCCGTCCGTCCTACCCGGCTGCGCTCATCGACGACCTGGCCGGGCTGAACCCCGCTGACGTGCTCGACGTCGGTTGCGGCACGGGCAAGGCAGCACGGCTGCTCGCCGAGCGCGGTCTGACCGTGCTCGGAGTCGAGGTGGACGCGCAGATGGCCGCGGTGGCACGACGGCACGGGCTCGAGGTCGAGGTCGCGTCGTTCGAGGCGTGGGAGGCGCGCGATCGCCGGTTCGACCTAGTCACCTGTGGCCAGGCGTGGCACTGGGTCGATCCGGTGGTGGCAATCCCGAAGGCGGCGGCGGTGCTACGGCCCGGCGGCACCCTCGCGCTGTTCTGGAACTACGACGAGCTCGATGTGCCGACGCAGGCTGCGCTTGACGACGTCTACCGTCGGTGGGCGCCGGAGTTGCAGCGATCGGTCGTGGTCGGCGGCAACAGGCAGACCGATCGGCCGCACATCGACGACCTGGAGGCAAGCGGGCTGTTCGCATCGGTCGAGACGCGCACCTACCGCTGGGAGCGCGCCTACCCGCGCGCGGAGTGGGTCGGCATGGTGCAGACCCACAGCGACCATCTGCGCCTGGACCCGTCGCGACGAGCCGCACTCCTCAATGGGCTCGATGCCGCGATCGATGCGCTGGGCGGCACGATCGCCTCGCACTACGGCACGTACACGGCGTTCGCGCGGGTAGCGTCCTCAGCCGCATGGCAGTCTTGCGCGCATGGACCTGCTGACGATCCCCGCTGCCGCTGAGGCGCTCGACGTGCCGGCCACCCAGGTGCACCAGTACTTGCGCGACGGGCACCTGGTCGGCGTGCGTGACGAGAACGGCTTGCGGTGCGTGCCGGCGCTGCTGGTGCAGGACCGGGTGATCGTGAAGTCGCTGGCCGCCGTGATCACCCAACTGCGCGACGCCCGCTACACCGACGCGGAGATCGTCGAGTGGCTCTTCCGCAGCGACGACTCGCTGCCCGGCTCACCGATCGAGGCGTTGCGGGAGAACCGCGGCACCGAGGTGAAGCGCCGCGCGCAGGTCGCGGGCTTCTAGCGCAGCACCTCGTCGACCCGGCGATTCGCTACCTCACTGCCGCCGACCCCACGCTGAGATCATCGGCGAGGTGGCGAGGTCGAGTCGCCCGGTCGCGACGTTCGCGAGGTGGCGCTCGATCTGCTCGTCGCTCGCCAAGCCGGCGGCCACGAGCCGTCGGCGTACCTGCTGCACCGTCGCACTCTCGAGCGCCGTGCAGGCCGGCGACGCGAGGGGGAAGTAGGCGTCGGCCCGAACGTCGGCCAGTCCTGCCCCGCGCAGCAGTCGCGGCAGTGTTCGCCCGTACGCGAGGTCGGCGCCGCGTTGTCGCATCAGCTCACGAAAGCCGCGGCGCAAGGTGTTGGCCAGCGCCTGTTCCGGGCCGTGCTCGTCAGGGCAGATCAGCGGTTGCAGCGCGGGATCGGCGTCCTCGACGAGCAACCAGCCACCCGGGCGCAGAGTCGAGACCATCGCGCGCAGGGCCTGCGCCCGGTCTGTCACATGGACGAGGACCAGCCGGGCGTGCACCAGGTCGAATACCTCCTCGGGCGGGTCGTCCGTGCCCACGTCGTGCCGCCTGGCCTCGTAACCGCCTGTGGTCAGCCAGGCGGTGTCGATGTCGCTCGCGAGGACGCGGCCGCTCGGCCCGACCCGCTCGGCGAGCCACGCCGGGACGCTCGGACCGCCGGCGCCGACCTCCCAGCAGCGCCACCCGATCGTGACGCCGAGCGCGTCGAGGTGCCGGAAGGTGACCGGGTCGAACAGCACGCCCAGCGCGGCGAACCGGTCGCCTGCCTCGGGCTGCTGGTTGTCGAGCAGGTAGTCCTCGCTGTCGCTCACGGCTCAGCTCTGCCGCTCGGTGGCGGCGGTCACGAGGGCGTCGAGCGCGACGCGCGCGTCGTCGCTGATCGCGTCGGTCTGCAAGGCCTGGCGCGCCTCGTCGGCACGCAGCGCGATGCGCTGCTCGACCTGAGTCAGTGCCCCCGTCGACACGATCACCTCGCGCAGCTGGGTGACCTGGTGATCGGCCATCGTGCGGTCGCCGAGACCGGCCCGCAGCAGCGCGGCCTGCGCGTCGCCGGCATGCCGCATGGCGAGCGCGACGAGCAAAGTGCGCTTGCCTTCGAGCAGATCGTCGCCAGCCGGCTTGCCGGTGCGGCCCGGGTCGCCGAAGACGCCGAGGACGTCGTCACGCAGTTGGAAGGCCTCGCCCAGCGGTAACCCGTAGTCGCTGAGCACGGCGAACACCTCGGGCGAGGCGCCTGCCGCCGCGGCGCCGAGGTGCAGCGGTCCTTCGACGGTGTACTTGCTCGTCTTGAACTTCGCCACCCGCAGCGCCTCCTCCGCGGAGAAGTCGCCGCGGGCCTGCACGAGGACGTCGAGGTACTGGCCCGCCATCACCAACTGGCGCATGTCGTCCCACACCCGGCGGGTCTGCGGGAGGTCGGCGGCGGCCAGACCGGCTCCGGTGAACATCGCGTCGGCCCACGACAACAGCAGGTCGCCGAGCAGGATCGCGGCGGCGGTGCCGAAGACGTCCGGGTCACCCGTCCAGCCCGACGTGCGGTGCAGGGCGGCGAACGCCGCGTGAGCCGCGGGGCGTCCCCGCCTGGTCTCGGAGGAATCCATGACGTCGTCGTGGACGAGCGCACAGGCGTGCAGCAGCTCGAGGCTGGCCGCGGCGGTCACCAGCGCGTGATCGTCGGCCGAGACCGGTTTGACCGTTCGCCAACCCCAGTAGGCGAAGCTCGGGCGCAACCGCTTGCCGCCGTCGAGCACGAACGCCCGGGCCGCGCCGGCCACCGGAACCAGGTCGGCGCCGACCTCGGCCAGCGACGCCGTGCGTGTGTCGAGGAAGCCTGCCAGGGCCGAATCGACGCGCGCGATTAACGCGTCAATAGGCCCCGTCACGCGCCGGACACTACGCTCGACTCATGGCACGGACGGTTCGGGACTGCTTGGCGACAGGGCGACCGACGATCTCCTTCGAGTTCATGCCGCCGAAGACTCCCGAGGACGAACGCCGTATCTGGCAGACGATCCGCGAACTCGAGCCGCTGCAGCCGTCCTTCGTGTCGGTCACCTACGGGGCCGGCGGTTCGACCCGCGACAACACCATCAAGGTGACCGAGCGCATCGCCGCCGACACCACGCTGCTGCCCGTCGCGCACCTGACCGCCGTGAACCACTCGATCGCGGAACTGCGCACCATCGTCGGGCGCTTCGCCGACGCCGGGATTGTCAACATGCTGGCCCTGCGTGGTGATCCACAAGGGGACGTCAACGGCGAGTGGATACGCCATCCCCAGGGCGTCGGCTACGCATCGGATCTGGTGAGCCTGTTGGCCGCACACGGTGACTTCTGCATCGGGGTCGCGGCCTTCCCGTACAAGCATCCCCGGTCGCCGTCCGTCGAGTCCGACACGGAGTTGTTCGTCGCGAAGTGCCGCGCGGGCGCCGACTACGCCATCACCCAGATGTTCTTCGACGGCGATGACTACCTGCGCCTGCGGGATCGGGTCGCGGCGGCAGGCTGTGACGTGCCGATCATCCCCGGCCTGATGGCCGTCACCACGATCGCCACCATCGAAAGGTCCGAGCAGCTCTCGGGAGCCCCGTTCCCAGTCGCCCTGGCCAAGAAGTTCGAGGCTGTGGCCGAGGATCCCAAGGCTGTGCGCGCCCTCGGCATCGAGGAAGCGACCGCCCTCGCACAGCGGCTGCTCGACGAGGGCGTGCCGGGCCTGCATTTCATCACGATGAACTTCTCGAAGGCCACCCGAGAGGTCATGGCGCAGGTGTCCTTGCCCGCGGGCGTCTGAATCACCGACGGGCGGCTCCGCCGGTCGGCGCTGCACCACGGCGCGGCGGGTCAGTCGCCATCGACCACGGCGTCGAGCAGCGGCAGCCGGGCGCCGAGCACCGCGAACGGACGTGCGTCGCCCGGGAAGAGGTAGTGACGGGCCAGATCCACGAAGCCCACATGCCGGTAGAGCCGGAACGCCCGCGTTTCGGCGTCCGGTGTCGACAGCAGGATCGCGCGGTGCGGGATCCCGTCGGCGAGGGAGGCCAGTAGCCGCCGGCCGACGCCATGGCCCTGGAAGTCCGGCAGGACGTGCAGCTCGGACAGCTCGAAGGACTCGGCGAGCCAGTCGGCGGCCACGTCAGGGGTCATCGCCTTGCACACCAGGTCGTGCCACCACTGGCCCGGGTGCGTCGTGTAGCCATAGGCGAAGCCGACCAGCGTTTCGTCCTGACCCAGTGCCGCGCGGCACGCGAATCCCGGGTTGGTGGTGTGCCGGCGCGCGGTGACCGCCCGCTGGGCTCCGGTGGTGCCCGGGTACTGCATCGCGCGGACATAGATGTCCATCGCCTCGTCGACGTGCCCGGCGAACTGCTCACGCGACCACGTCTGGATGTGCGGATCGCTCATCGCGGCTGGTTGCGGGGATCGCATCCGTCGATCGTGCCGTACGCGGTCGTCACCGCGCAGTGGGGGACGATGCCCGGGCGCTGCCGCTCTGACTCAGTGCAGGCCGCATTCGTTCTTCGACGTGCCCGACCAGCGCCCCGCGCGCGCGTCCTCGCCGTGGGCGGTCCGCCGGGTGCACGGCGCGCAGCCCACCGAGCCGTAGCCGTCGGACAGCAGCGGGTTGACGAGCACGCCGTGCTCGGCGATGTAGGCGTCGACGTCGTCCTGGCTCCAGGCCGCGATCGGGTTCAGCTTCACCATCGAGCGCCGGGCGTCCCACTCGATGACCTTCGCGTCCGCGCGCGTCTCCGCCTCGTCACGCCGCAGCCCGGATGCCCAAGCCAGGTAGGACGTCAGCCCCTCGCGCAGCGGCATCACCTTGCGCAGGGCGCAGCACTGGTCGGGGTTGCGCTCGTACAGTCGTGCACCGAAGCTCGCGTCCTGCTCGACGACCGTGCGCTTGGGCGTGATGGTCCGCAGCGTCACCGGCAGGGTGGCAGCGACGGCGTCGCGGGTTCCGATCGTCTCGGCAAAGTGGTAGCCGGTGTCGAGGAACAGCACGTCCACGCCAGGGCGCACCCGCGAGGCGAGGTGAGGCACGACCGCGTCGGCCATCGAGGAGGTGACGCACCAACCGGAGCCGAACTGCTCGTCGGCCCAGGTGAGTATCTCCAGCGCCGAGGCGCCCACGAACTCGTCGCCCGCGCGCTCGGCGAGCGAACGCAGTTCGTCGCGTGCAGCTACAGCAACCATTCTTCCTCCGCTCGGCTTATATAAGCCGCGAAGGGCTCGCCTTCTTCCCGTCGCTGCAGGTAGCCGCGCAGCACCCGCTCGGCGTACTCCGGCGCCTGTTCGGCAGTGACCTTCAGGCCGCGGAACTTGCGCCCGAATGCGGCGTCGGTACCCATCTGCCCGCCCAGGTGCACCTGGAAGGCCTCCACGTCACCGTCGGGACCCTTCTGCACCATGCCCTTGAAACCGATGTCGGCGACCTGGAAACGGGCGCAGGCGTTCGGACAGCCGTTGACGTTGATCGTGATCGGGGTGTCGAAGTCGGGTAGCCGCTTTTCCATGTCATGCCGGATCGTCTCGGCGCGAGCCTTCGTCTCGACGAGCGCGAGCTTGCAGAACTCGATCCCGGTACAGGCGATCGTGCCGCGGTGAAACGCCGACGGGCGCACGGTCAGCCCGATTAGCGCGAGCTCGTCGATCAGCGCGTCGCTCCTTGCCTCGGCGACGTCGAGCACGACCACGCCCTGCTGGGCGGTCAGCCGCACCCGCCCGTTGCCGTGACGCTCGGCCAGCGCGGCGAGCGCACTCAGTGCGGTGCCCGACGTGCGGCCGGAGTTCGTGGTGGCGCCGACGGCCAGCAGCCCGTCGTGCTGAGGCGCGATGCCGGTGTGGTCGCGGTGCGCGGGGGAGGTCGGCGGTGGCGGCCCATCGGGCAGCGCCCGGCCGAGGTATTCCTTTTCGAGAACCTCGCGGTACTTGGCCGGGCCCCAGTCGGCCATCAGGAACTTCAGGCGGGCGTGGTTGCGCTGACGGCGATAGCCGTAGTCCCGGAAGACCGACGTGACCCCGGCCCATACTTCGCTGACCTCGTCCGGTCGGACGAACACGCCGAGGCGCTGGGCGAACATCGGGTTGGTCGAGAGACCACCGCCTACCCACAGGTCGAAGCCGGGCAAGCCGTCGGGGCCGACGACGCCGACGAAGGACACGTCGTTGATCTCGTGGTTCGTGCAGTGGCTGGTGCAGCCCGACACCGACGTCTTGTACTTGCGCGGCAGGTTCGAGAACGCAGGGTCGCCGACGAAGCGATCGGCCAGCTCACGCAGCTGCGCTGAGGCATCGAGAATGGCGTCTGACGCGACGCCCTCCAGGGGGCAGCTCAGCATGACGCGCGGGGTGTCGCCGCAGGCTTCAGTCGTCGACAGGCCGACGGCCTCGAGCTTGGCCCAGATCGTCGGGACGTCTTCGATCCGGATCCAGTGCAGCTGGACATTCTGCCGGTCGGTGATGTCGGCAACGTCGCGTCCGTAAGTGCTCGAGATCTCGGCGATGACGCGTAACTGCTCGCTGGTGAGCGCGCCGCCGTCGATGCGCACCCGCATCATGAAGAACTCGTCCTCGAGCTCCTCGGGCTCAAGTGTCGCGGTGGCGCCGCCGGGGATGCCCTGCCGGCGCTGGGTGTAGAGCCCGTACCACCGCAACCGCCCTCGCAGGTCGCTCGGATCGATGCCGGCGAAGCCGGTGTACTGGTAGATGTCGATGACGCGCTGCCGCACCGCGAGGCCGTCGCTGTCGCGCTTCGCGCGCTCATTCGGATTGAGCGGCTCGCGATAACCAAGGGCCCACTGGCCCTGTCCCTTGCGCGCAGGCATGGCGCGGTTCCTTCCGGTGTCGATGCGGGGATGTCGAACCCGAGGGCCGCGATAGCGCGGCGCGGGTCAGTCCGACAGTCGACACGCGGCGGCGGTGACGCGCTGCAAATCGACATGGCGGCGCGCGGTGAGCGCAAAGCCGGTGTGTCGACGCATGTTTCCAGG
>DAITQD010000081.1:0-12496 GCA_036833255.1 Jatrophihabitantaceae bacterium | reverse complement strand
TGGCGGCGAGGGCTGGGCCGGCAAAGCCCATGGAAAACGCCACGATGGCTGGCACGATGAGCAGAGATCGACGCACGACGATCGCCTCCTGAGCGGGCGCCTATCCGGCTGGGGTCCCGATGACCGCACCCGTGGCACTCCCTTCCAGTACACGGAGGAGGCCGCGAAGTGGTTCAGTGCTTGGCCAAACGAGCGACAAAGAACGTCCTGCTGCCGCCGGAGCGTGGCAGATCCGGGCCGAACGTGGTCACACTGCCCGTGGCAGGCTGGCGCCGTGAGCTTTGACGGCATGTGGTCCGAGCTGGCCGACGTGGGCCGTGACCGGGCGACGAACGGTTACCGGCGTTTCGCCTGGACGCGCACCGACCACGAGCTGCGCGAGTGGTTCACCGCCGCTGCCGCGTCGCGCGGGCTGGACGTCACCGTCGATCGCTGCGGTAACCAGTGGGCGTGGTGGGGCGACCCCGACGCCGCTCCGGGAGTCGTCACCGGCAGCCACCTCGACTCCGTTCCGGACGGCGGCGCCTTCGACGGGCCGCTCGGTGTCGTCTCGGCTTTCGCGGCCGTGGATGCCCTACGTAGCAAGGGATTCGTTCCGTCGCGAGCACTCGGTGTCGTCAACTTCGGCGACGAGGAAGGCGCGCGCTTCGGCATCGCCTGCGCAGGCTCGCGGCTGCTGACCGGCGCGCTCGCAGCCGACCGAGCACTCGCCCTGCGCGACGCCGACGGCGTGACGATGGCCGAGGCGTTGGGTACGGCCGGCCGCTCCACAGACATCGGCCGCGACGACGAAACGCTGCGCAGGATCGGCACGTTCGTCGAACTGCACGTCGAGCAGGGCCGCGGTCTCGCCGACCTGGACGCGCCGGTCGCCATCGCGAGCGCGATCTGGCCGCACGGCCGGTTCCGGGCTGACCTGCCCGGCGAGGCCAACCACGCCGGAACCACCCGCCTGGACGACCGCGTCGACCCGACGCTGGCCTATGCGCGGCTGATCCTCGCCGCGCGCGACTCGGCCCAGCGCCACGGCGCCGTGGCGACCTGCGGCAAGGCGCGGATAGAACCCAACGGCGTCAACGCGATCCCGTCGTTGGTCACTGCCTGGATCGATGCCCGCGGCCCCGTCGGTGATGACGTACACGAGGTCGTAGCCGAACTCACCGCGTTGGCCGAGGCCGCCGGCGGCACGCTCGCGGAGGAGTCCTGGGCCGATGCCACGCCGTTCGACGCGAGGCTGCGTGATCGGCTGACGTCGGCCCTCGGTTCGCCGCCGGTGCTCGCGACGGCTGCCGGCCACGATGCGGGTATCCTTGCAGCGCTCGGAATTGCGACCGGCATGCTCTTCGTGCGAAACCCGACTGGCGTCTCGCACTCGCCCGCCGAGTCCGCCGAGCGCGACGACTGTCTGCTCGGCGTGGCTGCCCTCACCCATGTGTTGACCGAACTCGCGGGAGCACCTAAGTGACCTTCACAGTCCTGTTCGTCTGCACCGGCAACATCGACGCCGTCATCGACGTGCTCGGGATGCCGCGCGTCCTCGCCCCCGTACCGGCCACGCCCGCGTGAGCGAGACGTACTTCGCGCCGCATGCGTGGCTGCCGGACGGCATCACCCGCGACGTGCGGATGGCTGTCTCCGACGGCCGGTTCAGCTCCGTCGAGGCCGGCGAATCCGCACAGCCGGGAGACCGGACGCTGGACGGCCTGACGCTGCCGGGGTTCGCGAACACGCACAGCCACGCGTTCCACCGGGCGCTGCGCGGGCGCACCCACGACAACGGCGGCACGTTCTGGACCTGGCGCGAGCGCATGTACGCCGTGGCCGCCCGCCTCGACCCGGACAGCTACCTCGCCCTGGCCCGCGCCACCTACGCCGAGATGGCCCTGGCGGGCGTCACGAGCGTCGGCGAGTTCCACTACTTGCACCATGCGCCCGGTGGTGTCCCCTACGACGACCCGAACGCCATGGGCGCGGCGGTCGTGCACGCGGCCGCCGAAGCCGGCATCCGCATCACCCTGCTTGACACCTGCTACCTCGCCGGTGGACTCGGCCCGGACGGCCCGCTGCCGCTTGACGCCCAGCAGCGACGGTTCGCCGACCGCGATGTAGGCGCCTGGGCGGAGCGGTTCAGCGTTCTGATGACGGGCGGCCACGTCCAGATCGGCGCGGCCATTCACTCGGTGCGGAGCGTCCCGCGTGAGCAGCTGCCGACGGTCGTCGCCGCCGCCCACGGCAAGCCGCTGCACGTCCACCTCTCTGAGCAACCCGCGGAGAACGACCAGTGCCGTCAGGCCTATGGCACCACGCCGACCAGGTTGCTCGCCGAATCCGGCGTGCTCGGGCCGCTCACCACCGCCGTCCACGCCACCCACCTGAGCGCCGACGACATCGCCGACCTCGGCAGGTCGGCCACCAACGTCTGCATGTGCCCGACGACTGAGCGCGACCTCGCCGACGGCGTCGGCCCGGCGCGGGCGCTCAAGGACGCCGGCTCGCCGATCACGCTCGGCAGCGACCAGCACGCGGTCATCGACCTGCTCGAGGAAGCGCGCGCTCTGGAGATGGACGAGCGTCTTGCCAGCCTGCAGCGCGGCCGGTTCGGCATCGACGAGCTCGTCGCCGCGCTCACCGCTGACGGGCAGCGCAGCCTCGGCTGGGGCGACGCCGGCCGCATCGCGCCCGGCGCCCGCGCGGACCTCGCCACCGTCCGTCTCGACACCCCGCGCACGGCGGGAGCCCAACCGCAGCAGGCAATCCTGGCCGCAACCGCCTCGGACGTCGACACCGTAATCATGGACGGACGGGTCGTGGTCGACGGCGGCCGGCACGTGCTCGGCGACGTCGGGCGACTGCTCGCCGCCGCCATCGAACCGCTCTGGACGGACTGAGCCTCAGCGGCCGAACACGCCGCCCAGACCTCCTCCGAGGCCGCCGAGGCCCTCGCGCGGTTGCTGGCCCGGCGCCATCTCGCCCACCCAGTGTGCGAACGCCTCGGGGTTGCGGCTCTGCAGCAGCACCCGTCCCGGCCCGAAGAAGTCGAAGACCCAACCCTCACCGGACTTCATCGACTGGATCGAGCGTCCCTCGACGGCACGGCGCATCCGGAACTGGATGGTCAGGTCGTAGGCGACGACGTGGCCGGTGTCGATCGTGACCTGCTCGCCCGCCTCGAGGTCCATGATGTCGACGGCGCCGTAGATGCTGACCAGCGCCTCACCCTGGCCGCTGGCCCGAAAGCCGAAGCCGCCCTCACCGCCGAACAGGTTGGCCATCCCGCCCCACTGCGAATCGACCTGCACGCCGTGGGAGTTGGCTATCCAGCTGCCCTTGCGCAGGAAGAACGGCCGGTCCGGTGTGACATCGATCGAGACGGTGTCGCCGGGTAGCACGCCCGCGACGTCGACCCAGCCACCCTGCGGCGGAGCGGTGTAGGTCGTGACGAAGAACGAGCCGCCGCTCAGGACGCTGCGTTTGAGGCCGGCCATCACGCCGCCCTCGGCCTTGGCGGTGAGGGTGACGCCCGCACTCATCGCGATCATCGCGCCGCCTTCGACCCGCAGCGGCTCACCGGGCGCGAGAACGCAGCGGGCGACGGTGAACGACGGGTTGTGCCGAAGCTGGACCTGCATGACGACTCCCACGGCTTCCGGGACTTCCCGCCCGATCCCGGGACGATATCGCCGAATCGGTCTGGGTGGGACGGGTAGCTCCCTCGGCCGCCGTCTCGGCCACTCAGTAACAGGGAGCCCACCGCGTCGGCATATGGGACGATCGAGGACGTGGCAGGGGTACTCGAACGATCGGTCGACCCGCTGCCAAGGCCTGCCCCGTCTCTACTGTCGCTGAGCAGGCTGTGGTCGCTGCTGCCGCCGGCCTTGGCGGTCCTCAACGCGGTCGCCTTCATGATCGTCCGTCCGGGTGTCGACGACCTGTGGGCGGCGCGGGCCCGAGCCGACGCTGTCGGGCACGGCGTCGGGCTGACGTACTGGTTCTCCTGGTTCGGTGGGGGCTCGACACCGGGGAACTATTCGGTGATCTCGCCTTACCTGTCCGCGTTGCTGAGCCCCGAACTGCTCGGGGCGCTGGCCACGGTGTCGATCACGCCGTTGTGCGCGCTGCTGGTCAAGGACAGCCGGTACCCGCTGGCCGGCGTGACGATGGCGACCTGCACGGCCGGCCTCAATCTCTGGGCCGGACGCGTCCCGTTCGCCCTCGGCTGCGCGTTCGCCGTCGCTGCCCTGCTCGCGGTCAAGGCGCAGCGCAGGATGCCGGCCATCCTGCTAACGCTGCTGAGCGTCTTCGCCTCCCCGGTGTCCGGTGCATTTCTGGCCTTGGGCGTTGCGGGGTCGTTCTTCGAGAGCAGGTCGCACCGCGCGATCAGTGCGACGACGGTGGCGACCGTCGCCGTCGGCCTCGGCGTGGTAGCGCTCGCGTTCGGCGCGCCCGGCCCGGAGCACCTCTCGTACTCGCTGTTCGGCGAGACGATCGCCAGTTTCCTGCTGTTCCTGGTGGCCCGGCCACCGGCGTATCTGCGCACCGCGATCTACCTGTCAATCGTCGTGGCGCTGGTACTGGTCGTCGTCCCCAACGGGATGGGCTCGAACTTCGGCCGGTGGTCGGGCCTCTGCCTGCCCGTCGCCGTGTTGGCGACGAGTGGGCGACGGCTGTGGATCGCCGTGCTGGCCACCGTCCCGGCCGTGGTGATCGGCGCCGGCGGCACAGTTTCCGACCTTCGCGACGCCGGCGACCCGGTGTCGAAGGCGGCGTACTACAAACCGCTCGCGCTCGAACTGGACCGGCTGGAGGGGTTGGCGAACTACCGCCTCGAGGTCGTCAACCACGGCGCCCACGCCGCCGACGCGGCGCTGCTCGACCACGCCATGCTCGCCCGCGGCTGGGAGACGCAGGAGGACAACGCGCTCAACAAGGCGCTGCTGAGCCACGACCTGGACGCCACGTCGTTCAAGGTCTGGCTGGACAACAACTCGGTCGGTTACGTCGCGCTGCCACGCGCGAAGACGCACGGGTCCCCGGAGTACTCGCTGGTCGCGGGTGGCAGCCTGAAGTACCTGACGGTGACCTGGACGGGCGAGAACTGGGTGCTCTACCGGGTCGCCAATCCCAATCCGATAGTGGCGCCGCCGCAACGCGTGTTGGAGTACAGCCAGTCGCACCTGACGATCCGGGTGCCCTGCGCGTGCACGTTCGACGTCCGGGTGCGGTGGTCGAAGTTCTTGCGCGCCAACGCCGTGGCGGGTTCGGCCTCGGCGAAGGTCGTGGACGACGGATACGGCTACACCAGCGTGACGACGCTCGTTGCGGGCGACTACAGCCTGCACGGCAGCGTGAGCGGTCTGTTCCACTGACCGCCGCAGCCAGCTCGCCTCTGTTGATCAACATCCCAGGAACATGCCCACCGGCATACGTGCGGCGTGTTGATCACGCAGCCGACCCGCCCGGAGTGACGAAGGTCACGGGGCGTTCGGGAACTTGAGCGCCCTCCGCTCAGTTCTTTTGACAGAACATCACGCCAGCGAGCACGATGCTGGCGGTTGAACCAGAACAGATCATTCCAATCAGATCATTCCAGCAGGGAGTCACCCATGGCACGAGCGGTCGGCATCGACCTCGGCACCACCAACTCCGTCGTCGCGGTTCTATCCGGCGGCGAACCGGAGGTCATTGCGAACTCCGAAGGGTCGCGCACCACGCCCAGCGTCGTGGCCTTCGCCAAGAACGGCGAGGTGCTCGTCGGCGAGGTCGCCAAGCGGCAGGCCGTCACGAACATCGACCGCACCATCCGCTCGGTGAAGCGCTATATGGGCGACCCGGCGTGGAAGGTCGACATCGACGGTAAGAGCTACAACCCGCAGGAGATCAGCGCGCGCGTGCTGCAGAAGCTCAAGCGCGACGCCGAGTCCTACCTCGGCGAGACGATCGCCGACGCGGTGATCACCGTCCCCGCGTACTTCAACGACGCTCAGCGCCAGGCCACGAAGGAGGCCGGCACGATTGCCGGCCTCAACGTGCTGCGCATCGTCAACGAGCCCACCGCCGCCGCGCTCGCGTACGGCCTGGACAAGGGCGACAAGGACCAGACCATCCTCGTCTTCGACCTCGGCGGCGGCACGTTCGACGTGTCCCTGCTCGAGATCGGCGAGGGTGTCATCGAGGTCAAGGCCACCAGCGGCGACAACCACCTCGGTGGCGACGACTGGGACCAGCGGATCATCGACTGGCTGGCCGACAAGTTCAAGGCCGCCCACGGCATCGACCTGACCAAGGACAAGATGGCGATGCAGCGACTGCGGGAGGCCGCCGAGAAGGCGAAGATCGAGCTCTCGTCGAACCAGCAGACGTCCATCAACCTGCCCTACATCACCCAGGACGCGGAGAAGAACCCGTTGTTCCTCGACGAGTCGCTGTCGCGTGCCGAGTTCCAGAAGATCACCGGTGACCTGCTCGAGCGCACCCGCGCCCCGTTCCAGAACGTGATCAAGGACGCCGGCGTCAGCCTGAGCCAGATCGAGCACGTGGTCCTCGTCGGTGGCTCGACCCGGATGCCCGCCGTGACCGAACTGGTCAAGGAGCTGACCGGCGGCAAGGAGCCGAACAAGGGCGTCAACCCCGACGAGGTCGTCGCCGTCGGTGCAGCGCTGCAGGCCGGCGTGCTCAAGGGCGAGGTCAAGGACGTCCTGCTGCTCGACGTCACCCCGCTGAGCCTCGGCATCGAGACCAAGGGCGGCATCATGACCCGGCTGATCGAGCGCAACACCACGATCCCGACGAAGCGTTCGGAGATCTTCACGACCGCGGACGACAACCAGTCCAGCGTTCAGATCCAGGTCTACCAGGGCGAGCGTGACATCGCGTCCTACAACAAGAAGCTCGGCATGTTCGAGCTGACCGGCCTGCCGCCGGCGCCGCGCGGGATGCCGCAGATCGAGGTCACCTTCGACATCGACGCCAACGGCATCGTGCACGTCTCGGCCAAGGACCTGGCCACCGGCAAGGAACAGGGCATGACGATCACCGGCGGCTCGGGCCTGAGCAAGGACGAGATCGACCGGATGATGAAGGACGCCGAGGCGCACGCGGACGAGGACAAGAAGCGTCGCGACGAGGCCGAGATCCGCAACTCCGCCGAAGGCCAGCAGTTCGCCACCGAGAAGTTCCTCGCCGAGAGCGGTGACAAGCTGCCGGCCGAGAAGAAGGCTGAGCTGGAGGCCGCGCTCGAGGAGCTCAAGAAGACCCTCGACGGTGCCGATTTCGAGGCGATCAAGGCGGCCCAGGAGAAGGTGTCTGCTGTCGCCTCCGACGCGGGCGGTGCCATGTACGCGGCCGCCGAGCAGGGTGGCGACGGCGCCGGTGCGGCCGATGGTGCTGACGCCGGCCCCGGGCCGGCTGACGACGGCGTCGTCGATGCCGAGGTCGTGGACGAGGGCGAGGACACCGGGCCGGCCGAGGCCGCCAAGTGACTGATCGTCCGCAGCCGCCGACGAGCTCGGACGAGCCGGAACGGGTCGTGATCCGCGACAAGCGGAGGATCGACTCGGTCACCGGCGAAGCCCGAGTCGTCGCGCCTGAAGCGACTGCCGCGCCCGGCCCGGCATCGGCCGAGCCGGCCGGCGAGGCGGGCCAGGTGCCGATGGTCGAGGCGTCACTTCTCGACGAACGCACACGCGACCTGCAGCGGGTCCAGGCCGAGTACGCCAACTACCGCAAGCGGGCCGATCGTGACCGGACCGCCGCGGGCGACGTCGCTGTCAGCCGGGTGCTGGCCGAACTGTTGCCGGTGCTCGACGACATCGACCGCGCCCGCACGCACGACGACCTCTCCGGCGCGCTCAAGTCGGTGGCCGACCACCTCGACGGCATCTTCGCCAAGCTCGGCCTGCAGGCCTTCGGTGAGGTCGGCGATTCGTTCGATCCGGCCATCCACGAGGCCGTCCTGCACACCGAGTCCGACGACGTCACTGCGCCCACCTGCACCATGGTGATGCGCCGCGGCTATCAGCACGGCGAGCGCCTGCTGCGCCCCGCCATGGTCGGCGTAACAGAACCAGCAGGCGAGCCGGCCGAACCCCCGCCATGAGTACCAAGGACTGGCTCGAGAAGGACTTCTACCAGGCTCTGGGCGTCGCCAAGGATGCCTCGGCGCCCGAGATCAAGAAGTCGTATCGCAAGCTCGCGCGCGAACTTCACCCGGACAAGAACCCTGGGGACGCGAAATCCGAAGCGCGGTTCAAGGAGGTCTCCGAGGCCTACGACGTGCTCTCGGACGCGACCAGGCGCAAGGAGTATGACGAGGCGCGATCCCTGTTCGGCGGCGGCGGTTACGGCCGCGCCAACAGCGGCACCTACCCGGGCGGCGGGTCGAGCTTCGACATGTCCGACATCTTCGGCAAGACCGGAGGTGCGGGCGGCGTCGGCGATCTGTTCAGCGGGCTGTTCGGCAACGCGTCGGGCACCCGGCCCCGTGCCGCAAGCCCCACGCGCGGTCAGGATGTCACCGCCGAGGTCAGCCTCAGCTTCGACGAGGCGGTGCACGGGGCGACGCTTCCGCTACGGCTGTCGGGCCCCACGGCGTGCAAGACCTGCCACGGCAGCGGCGCCCGCGTCGGCACCTCCCCGCACCGCTGCCCGACCTGCGGCGGCAGTGGATTCACCAGCAGCAACCAGGGTGCGTTCGGCTTCAGTGAGCCGTGCCGTGACTGCCGCGGCACCGGGCAGATCGTCGACGATCCGTGCCCCGACTGCGGCGGCAGGGGACTCACGACGCAGATCCGCACGATCACGGTGCGGGTGCCCTCCGGCGTACGCGACGGCGCGAAGCTGCGCATCGCGGGCAAGGGCACGCCCGGCACACGCGGCGGGCCGTCCGGCGACCTGTTCGTCACGGTGCGGGTCGGCGCACACGAACTGTTCGGGCGCACCGGCGACGACCTGACGCTCACGGTGCCGATCACGTTCGCCGAGGCGGCGCTCGGGACGACCGTGCGGGTGCCGACACTGGACGGGTCGGTCGGCGTGAAGATCGCGCCGGGCACGCCGTCGGGCCGAACGCTGCGGGTGCGCGGGCGCGGTGTGGCGAAGAAGAACACCGCGGGAGACCTGCTCGTCACGGTCGAGGTCGCGGTCCCGCAGAAGCTGAATGCCCACGCACGCGAGGCGCTGGACAAGTATGCGGCGGCGCAGCCCGACGACCCGCGCCCGCGTATTTCGGCAGCGCTTGCGCGCGAGTCGGGACGGCGCGCGGCGAAGGGGCACGGTCATGACTGATCCGAGCACCGGCTCGGGCGCGGTGCCCGAGGACGCGCCTGTCTTCGTCATCTCGGTTGCCGCGCAACTTGCCGGGATGCATGCGCAGACCCTGCGCCAGTACGACCGCCTGGGACTTGTCACGCCGGGGCGTACCGGCGGCGGTGGCCGTCGCTACTCGCCACGCGACGTCGCGTTGCTGCGCGAGGTGCAGCGGCTGAGTCACGACGAGGGCGTCAACCTGGCCGGTATCAAACGGATCATCGACCTCGAGTCGCACGTCGACGCGCTGCGCAGACGGATCGCCGAACTCGCCGCCGAGCTCGACCGGGTCCACGCCGACCTGGCGCGGCCTAGCGGCCCGTCCACCGCACTCGCCGTCTGGAAGCCGCAGCGGCGCCGATGACACGCCCATCCCCAGGTGATCAACAGCGCGAACCGGCCGCTCTGGCGACCACCGACGCCTGTTGATCACGGAGGAGTGAGAGCCCGATGGACATGACCACCCGCAGCCAGCAGGCGGTGTCCGCCGCCGTAAAGACGGCGGCCGAACGGGGTAACCCGGCCGTCGAACCGCCGCATCTCGGAGTTGCGCTGCTCGATGACGCCGAGGGGCTGACCCGCCCGCTGCTGCAGGCGGTTGGCGCTGACCCGCTCGCCATCCGGGCCGAGATGCAGCGGCTCGTCGACACGCTGCCGTCCGCCAGCGGCTCGTCGGTCGCCGCCCCGCAGACCTCGCGCGGCATGCTCGCCGTGCTCAGCGCCGCCGAGCGTGAGGCCCGCGAGCGCTCCGACGAGTACGTCTCCACCGAGCATCTGCTGATCGCGCTCGCCCAGCAGGGGGGTGCGGTGGCTGATCTGTTCACCCAGCGCGGCATTACACCGCCTGCGCTGGCAGACGCATTGCGGTCGGTGCGCGGTTCGGCGCGGGTCACCAGTCCGGATCCCGAGGGGACGTTCCAGGCGCTGGAGAAGTACGCGGTCGACCTCACTGCCGCGGCGCGGGCAGGCAAGATCGACCCCGTCATCGGCCGCGACGCCGAGATCCGCCGCGTCGTGCAGGTGCTGTCGCGGCGGACCAAGAACAACCCCGTGCTGATCGGCGAACCCGGTGTCGGCAAGACTGCCGTCGTCGAAGGTCTCGCGCAGCGCATCGTCGCCGGCGACGTGCCGGAGTCCCTGCGCGGCAAACGGCTGATGGCTCTCGACCTCGGCGCAATGGTCGCCGGCGCGAAGTACCGCGGCGAGTTCGAGGAGCGGCTCAAGGCCGTCCTCAACGAGATCAAGGACTCCGGCGGGCAGGTCGTGACGTTCATCGACGAGCTGCACACCGTAGTCGGCGCGGGTGCGACCGGTGACAGCGCCATGGATGCCGGCAACATGCTCAAACCGATGCTTGCGCGCGGCGAACTGCGCATGGTCGGCGCGACCACGCTCGACGAATATCGCCAGCACATCGAGAAGGATCCGGCCCTCGAGCGCCGCTTCCAGCCGGTGCTGGTCGGCGAGCCGACCGTCGAGGACACCGTCGGCATCCTGCGTGGGCTCAAGGGCCGCTACGAGGCGCACCACAAGGTACAGATCAACGACGGCGCGCTGGTGGCCGCGGCGACGCTGTCCGATCGCTACATCACCTCGCGATTCCTGCCGGACAAGGCCATTGACCTCGTCGATGAGGCGGCGTCCCGACTGCGGATGGAGATCGACTCCCGGCCCGTCGAGATCGACGAGCTGCAGCGCGCCGTCGACCGGCTGAAGATGGAAGAGCTGGCGCTGAAGAAGGAGACCGACGAGGCATCGATAGAAAGGTTGGCGCGGCTGAGCGCTGAACTCGCCGACCGCACCGAGCAGCTGGACGCGCTCAACGCGCGCTGGGAGCGGGAGAAGGCGGGCCTGAACCGGGTCGGCGACCTGAAGCAGCGCATCGACGATCTCAACGGCCAGATCGAGCGTGCGCAGCGCGACGGTGATCTCGAGACCGCCTCGCGGCTGCAGTACGGCGAACTGCCCGCGGTGGAGAAAGAGCTGGCTGCGGCCAGTGCCGCCGAACCGGCGCAGGACGTGCTGGTCAAGGAGGAGGTCACCGCCGACGACATTGCCGACGTCGTGTCGGCGTGGACAGGCATCCCGGCCGGCCGGATGATGGAGGGCGAGACGGCCAAGCTGCTGCGCATGGAGGACGAACTCGCCGCGCACGTCATCGGCCAGCAGGCCGCCGTGCAGGCGGTGTCCGACGCAGTACGCCGGGCCCGGGCCGGCATCTCCGACCCCAATCGGCCGACCGGCTCGTTCCTGTTCCTCGGCCCGACCGGCGTCGGCAAGACCGAGCTGGCGAAGGCCCTCGCCGGGTTCCTGTTCGACGACGAGCGGGCCATGGTGCGCATCGACATGAGCGAGTACAGCGAGAAGCACTCGGTGGCGCGGCTCGTCGGTGCACCGCCCGGCTACGTCGGCTATGACGAGGGCGGCCAGCTCACCGAGGCGGTGCGCCGGCGGCCGTACTCGGTCGTGCTGTTCGACGAGGTCGAGAAGGCCCACTCTGACGTGTTCGACGTGCTGCTCGCGGTGCTCGACGACGGCCGGCTCACCGATGGCCAGGGCCGCACCGTCGACTTCCGCAACGTGCTGCTGGTAATGACGTCCAACCTCGGCTCGCATGCGCTGGTGAGTGACCTGCCCGAGGAAGTCAAGCGCGACGTCGTGATGGGCATCGTGCGTGATCATTTCAAGCCCGAGTTCCTCAACCGGCTCGATGACATCGTGGTCTTCGATTCGCTGACCACCGAGGACCTCACGAAGATCGTCGACATCCAGGTCGGCGCTCTGGCGAGGCGACTGCAGGCCAGGCGGCTCACCCTCGAGGTCACCGACGCGGCCCGCGAGTGGCTGGCGATCAACGGCTTTGACCCCCTTTACGGAGCCCGTCCGCTGCGGCGGCTCATCCAGACGTCGATCGGCGACGCCCTTGCGCGTAGCCTGCTCGCCGGTGAGACTCGCGACGGGCAGACTGTGCACGTCGATGCGCTCGCGGATCGATCCGGCCTGGCCATCTCCGGCAGCTGACCTGCGACTACGAGGACGAGGACCGACATGACTTCCTACCCACCGGGCGGCACGCCCGATCCCTATGGACAGCAGCCCCAGCAGCCCGGGCAGCCGCCCCAGCAACCCCCGCCGCCCTATGGGCAGCAGCCACCGCCGCCCCAGCAGCCTTATGGGCAGCAGCCACCGCCGC
>DAITQD010000080.1:0-12540 GCA_036833255.1 Jatrophihabitantaceae bacterium | reverse complement strand
GAGCGGGCGCTTCACCCTGCCCCTTGACAAGAACTCACTCCATATCAGTTGACCGGCACCGGTCACACCGGGAGCGCGTAGAGGAAGACATTGTCCTCGTACTCGCCCGAGCTCGGGTCGAACGTGCCGCCGCACGAAACAAGCAGCAACCGGCCGGTCGGTGGCTGCCCAGGCCGGCCGTAGCTGTCCTTCTGGCTGTAGAGCGAGGCGCGCAGAGACGGATCGGCGGCGAGCTGCACTTTGTGGTACTCGCGGCCCGCAACGATCCGGTACTTCAGTCTGCGGCCATCAGCGAGCAACACACTGAGCTGCCTGCCGACCGCTGTCCGTGCGTAATCGGCCAGATCGGCGAAGGCCCCGGCCATGGTCTGCCCGTCGATGACGAAGTTGATATGGCTGGTGAGGATGGCCGTCCCGCGCGCACTGCCCGGAGCGGCGTCCTGGCTAGCCCAACTGATCGCCCGTGGATCGGCCGGCACGAACAGCGACCCGTCCGGGTTCAGCGGGTGCGAACTCACCCTCGCATGGACGCCATTGGGGTGGTTCGCGCTACCGAACGGAATGTCGATCCCCACTGGTATCCCGGGCGATTGCACAGGGTGCGGCACGCCTGGTGTCGTCGGTGGCCGCGGGGCCACCGACGACGAGACCTGCGTGCTGGCGGGCGGCGACGCCGGGGTGCTGCCAGCAACCTCTGCTGGCAGCCCCACGTTCGACAACGTTCCCGCCGGCCGCGTCGAGCCAACCGCTTGGCTGATCGTGACGCAGATCCCCGCGACGAGCATCAACGTGGCGCCCGCGAGCGCCACCCTGCGGCGGGCGCCTAACTCAGTGCGCCCCACGCTTCCACGGCCGCAGCGCCATGAGCAGTCCGCCGGCACCAGCCAGCATCAGCAACGCACCGAGCAAGAGCGGGGTCGTCTTGGAGACGGCATGTTGTCCGGCGTTCACGCCGGCCGGGATCGGGCCGGCGGGAGCTTGGACCTGCACGCCGGCCACCGCTGCGCTGGTCGCAGCGGCCCTGGAGGCCGACACGCCATTCACTCCGGCGGAGCTGGCCGATGATGCACCACTGCTGCCGGCCGAACTGCTCGACTCGGAGTTCGATGCGGAGTTCGACTCGGAGTTCGACTCAGAGTTCGATGCGGAGTTCGACTCAGAGTTCGACGCGGAGTTCGACTCGGAGTTCGACGCCGTGTCCGACGCTGAGGACGAAGTCACCCCGCTGCACTCGTAGTGCGAGAGGTTGAAATTCCCGGTATATCCGCTTGGCACGAGTGCGGAACCGCCAGTGATGGTCGTTCCCGCCGGAAGGTCGAAGATGTAATGCGCCGTCCCGTTGGATGATTGCACGTCGATGGGTACAGCGACGGTGTCACCATTCGACAGCATCACCGAGACAGAGGATGGCGCGCCATCGTCGATGCCCAAGCTCGAGAGGACAAGTACAGCGCCCGTGATGGCCTGGCCGCTCGGGCAACCCTGATCCAGCGTGACCAAGCGTAGATCGATCGGCACTGTGTCACTCGGCACTGTGTCACTTGCGGCGATGCTGCCGGGCGCGGCCGCGGCGGCGCGGGCCGCGGGTGTCGCGGCGCTTACCGACGGGGCGAGGCCGGACAGCATCAGCATCGTGCCCCCGGCGAGTGCCGCGCCCGCCGCTGCGAGCGCGACCCGGGACCTGCGACGCCGTCGGTCTGTTGCCCGCGAGGTCGTGTTTTTGGCGTGCGATTCTTCCATGATGATTCCCCCAGTCATCGGCCGGATCCGATGTTTTCGGATCCGACGAATTGCTCAGTTCTGGTCGCAGCGTAAGTGCGCCGCGGTGTGTTCGGTGTAAAGTCAGTCACAGAAATCGCGGTTCACCAGATGATCGGTCGATATTGCGGCGATACGCCCGTTTGAGCCTTCACGCCACACCGGAGTGAAGGCTCAGGGGTAGGTGGCACATGGCTACGGACCGGCAAATGATGACAATTCGTCGGCGGCACGAGACGCACGATTCGCTCGGCGAGCGCACCACCGATCGACTGCGCGCGGCGACTCAGCTCAGCGCTGCAGGTTCCCGAGTCGGAAGCGCCGGCAGACCGTGACTGCGCCGCACCGCCATCCAGACCGGCGGGGCAGCCAGCAGCAGCACGCCCAGCGCGATGACGGTCATCGTCGTGCTCGCGCCGAACAGCTTCAGGGCGGAGGCGAGCAGCACGAACGCGAGGGCCCGGCGGATCAGCGCCCCCGGCAGCCGCGACGAGAGCTGGGCACCGATCCATGCGCCCGGAATCGACCCGACGAGCATCGAGAGCGTCAAGGCCATCTCGAGGTCGCCGAAGAGGATGTGCCCGAAGGCCGCCGATGCGACGAGCGGCACCGCCTGCACGAGATCGGTGCCGACGAGCTCGCTGGCCCGCAGGGTGGGGTACAGCGCCATCAGGGCGATGATGATCAGCGATCCGGAGCCGACCGACGTCATGCCCACGACCAACCCGCCGACGGCGCCGACGAGCACCGTGGGCAGCGGGCGGACCTGGACGCTCGGCCGTCCGGTCGGATCCGGCGCACGCCGGCCGTCGCGCCGGCGGGCCCGCTCGGCCAGACGCAGGTAGGCACGGACGAACAGGCCGGCTGCGGCAATGACGAGAGCGACCCCGAGTGCCTTCTGGATGAGGTCCTCGACGTGCGTGCCGTGACCGAGCGCGCGCGCGACGAGGACGCCGGCGAACGCGGCGGGCACCGAGCCGATCGCGAGCCAGCGGACCAGGTCCAGCCGCACGGTGCCGTTGCGCAGATGCACGATCGAGCCGACCGGCTTCATCACCGCGCTGGCCACGAGATCGCTCGACACAGCCGTGAGCGGCGGCACCCCGAAGAACAGCACGAGCATCGGCGTCATCAGCGCGCCGCCGCCCATTCCGGTCAGGCCGACGACGATGCCGATACCGAGCGCGGCCACTGCCAGCGTCCAATCCATGCCCGCGGCTCCCGGAGATCAACGGCCGCGCCATGACGACCTATCCCGCTAAGTCTACCGAAATGATATGCATTCGCATACCAAAGGCAGTGCCATCAGCCTGACGGCGCCGCATCGAGCTGGGCGGCGATCCAGGACAGCGCAAGCACATAGCCCTCGACGCCTAGTCCCACGATCACGCCGGCAGCATGGGCGGACACGTAGCTGTGGTGCCGGAAGCCCTCGCGCTTGTGGACGTTGCTGATGTGCACCTCGACGAGCGGCGCCGTCAGCATCGCGCAGGCATCGCCCAGCGCGACCGAGGTGTGCGTGAGCGCACCGGCGTTGAGCACGACAGGCGTCGAGGCGTCAGCCGCCGCGTGCAGCCAGCCGAGCAACTCTCCCTCGTGCTCGGTCTGGCGCACCTCGACGTCCAGCCCCAACTCCGATCCGCCGCGCACGCACAGCGCCTCGAGTTCGGCATACGTGCTCGGCCCGTAGACGTCCGGCTCGCGCACGCCCAGCCGGCCCAGGTTCGGGCCGTTCAGCACCAGCACGCGTCTGCTCATGTTGACACCTCCGAGTAGGCGGCAGCGAGCACCGCGGGGTCCGGGTCGTCGACGGCGACCGGTCGGGCCAGCCCCGCCAACACGATGAAGCGGATCCTGTTGCCGCGAGCCTTCTTGTCGACCCGCATCGTCTCGAGTAGGGAGGCGAACGCATCCGGACGGTAGCGGGTCGGCAGCCCCAATGATTCGAGCACGCTGCGGTGCCGGTCGGCCGTGGCGTCGTCCAGGCGGCCCAGGAGCCGGGCGAGGGCGGCGGCATAGACGAGCCCGATCGAGACCGCCGCGCCGTGGCGCCACTTGTACCGCTCGGCCCGCTCGATCGCGTGCCCGAGCGTGTGCCCGTAGTTGAGGATCTCGCGCAACCCCTGTTCGGTGAGGTCCGCCCCGACGACGCGCGCCTTGATCCGCACCGAGCGCTCGATGAGCTCCCGCTCGATGGCGCTACCGGCCTTGCCCGCGCCCTCCGGGTCGGCCTCGATCAGGTCGAGGATCGCCGGGTCGGCGATGAAGCCGCACTTGACCACCTCGGCCAGGCCGGCCAGGTAGTCGTCGGGCGGCAGCGTCTCGAGCGTGTTCAGATCGCAGATGACACCGGCGGGTGGATGAAACGCGCCAACGAGATTCTTGCCGTGGTCGGTGTTGATCGCGGCCTTGCCGCCGACGCCGGCGTCGACCATCCCGGCGAGCGTGGTCGGCACGTGCACAACGCGCACACCGCGCAGCCAACTGGCCGCCACCCAACCGGCCAGGTCGGTCGTCGCTCCCCCGCCCAGGCCGACGACCGCGTCGGAGCGGGTGAAGCCGAGCTGACCCAGCATGTCCCAGCAGAAGCCGGCGACCCGCAGCGTCTTGGCATCCTCACCGTCGGGCACCTCGATCGCGTGCGCGTCGCGGCCCTGCGCGATCAGGTCGTTACGCAAGGCTTCGGCGGTGGGGGCGAGCGTCGGCGGGTGGATGACCGCGACCCGGGTGGCGTTGCCGAGCATCGACGGCAGCTCGCCGAGCAGTCCCCGGCCCACCAGGACGTCGTACGGAGCGGCGCCGGCCACCGGGATGCGGGTGGTCTCGTTGGTGACGTCGCTGGTGCTCATGCCCGTGCCGCCCTCTCGTGCAGTCGGGCGGCGACCGACGCGGCGACCTTGCCGGGCGTGCGGCGCTCCGTGTCGATGACGAACGTGGCCACCTCGCGGTAGAGCGGCTCGCGCTGGTCGGCAAGAGCCGCGAGCCGGCCGCGCGGATCGTCGGCAAGCAGCGGCCGGGTATGCCCGTCACCGACGCGCAGGACCAGCGTCGCGATGGGCGCCCGCAGCAGCACAACGAGAACGCCCGACGCCGCAAGGATTTCCCGCGTCGCCGCCACCGTCAGCGCACCGCCGCCGAGCGCGAGCACACCCTCGAACTCCGACAGCGCCGAGGCTAACGTCGCCGCCTCGATCCGACGGAACTCGGCCTCGCCGGACTCGGCGAAGATGTCAGGGACGCTGCGCCCCACGGACCGCTCGACCATGTCGTCGGAGTCGGCGAACGGCACCGCCAGGATTTTCGCGAGCCGGCGCCCCGTCGTGCTCTTGCCGACGCCCGGGAGGCCGACCAGGACAACTTTCGGTGTCATGGTGGGGCTGCCGTCAGGCCGCGCTCGGCGAGACGGCGCAGGTAGGCCTGCGCATTGCGGCGCGTCTCGGCCACCGAGTCGCCACCGAACTTCTCGATGACGGCGTCGGCCAGGACGAGCGCCACCATCGCCTCTGCGACGACGCCCGCGGCGGGCACCGCGCACACGTCCGAGCGCTGATTGATGGCGACGGCCGCCTCGCCCGTCGCGGTGTCGACGGTCCGCAGCGCACGCGGCACCGTCGAGATGGGCTTCATGGCCGCGCGCACCCGCAGCACCTCGCCGGTCGTCATGCCGCCCTCGGTACCGCCGGAGCGCCCGGAGACGCGCCGGATCGCGCCGGCGTCGTCGCGCACGATCTCGTCGTGGGCCTGCGAACCGCGGATCCGGGCGAGCTCGAAGCCGTCCCCGACCTCGACGCCCTTGATGGCCTGGATGCCCATGAGTGCCGCAGCCAGGCGGGCGTCAAGGCGGCGGTCGCCCTGCACGTAGCTGCCCAGGCCCGGGGGCAGACCGTAGGCAAGCACCTCGACGACGCCGCCGAGCGTGTCGCCGGCCTTCCTGGTCTCATCGATCTCGGTGATCATCGCTGCGCTCGCGACCGCGTCGAGGCAGCGCACTTCGGAGGCATCGACCTTCTCCTCGTCGCCCGGCTGCGGCACGATCCCCGCGGGCGCGGACACCGACCCGATCGAGGCGACGTGGCTGAGGATGTCGGCGCCGATCGCCTGGCGAAGGAATGCTCTCGCCACCGCCCCGAGGGCAACCCGCGCCGCCGTCTCGCGAGCGCTGGCCCGCTCGAGGATCGGGCGCGCGTCGTCGAGGTCGTACTTCTGCATGCCGGCGAGGTCGGCGTGGCCGGGACGGGGCCGGGTCAGCGGCGCATTGCGGGCCTGCTGAGCGAGCAGGTCCGGGTCGACCGGGTCGGCGGCCATGACCGTCTCCCACTTCGGCCACTCGGAGTTGCCGACGCGCACGGCTATCGGGCCGCCCATCGTCACGCCGTGGCGCACACCGCCGGTGAGCTCGACCTCGTCCTGTTCGAACGTCATCCGCGCGCCGCGGCCGTAGCCGAGGCGGCGCCGACCGAGATCGCGGGCCAGGTCGGCGCTCGTCACTTCGACGCCCGCCGGCAGGCCGTCGAGCACAGCGACCAGGGCAGGTCCGTGGGACTCGCCAGCAGTGATCCAACGCAGCACGCGGCCAGTCTCTCAGAAGAGTGGGCGCCTTACTGGCCGAGCAGCCAGCCGTCCGGGGCGGCCAACTCCGCGGCGGAGGCCGGGCCCCACGAACCCGGTGCGTACGGCACCGGCTCGGGCTTGGCCGACAACAGCGGTTCGGCGGCCGTCCACACCGCCGCCAGCCCATCGGGCCTGGTGAACAGCGAACGGTCACCGACGAGGATGTCGTGGATGAGGCGTACATAGGGCGGTAGCGGGTCGGCGTTGGGCAGGGTCGAGAGGGGGATAGTCACCTCGACGACATCGAAGTCCAGGTCGGCACCCGGTTTCTTGGCCACCAGACGCAGCTCGATCTCACCGCTGCCGGACAGCGTGAAGGTGAGCCCGTTGCCGTGCTTGGTCAGCCCGGCCAGCGCACCCTCAGGCTCACGCAGGATCAGGCTGACGCTCTGCCGGCTCAGCGCCAGGCGCTTGCCCGTCCGCATGAGGAACGGCACGCCGCGCCAACGGTCGTTGTCGATCCACATCCGCGCCGCGACGTAGGTGTCCATCCGAGAGTCCGCCGCGACACCGTCGAGGTCGCGGTACCCCTCGAACTGGCCGAGTACCACCTCGGCCGGGTCTATCGGGCGAAAGCAGCCGATGACCTGCTCGCGGGCGGCCTGCAGGTGCTCGGCCGACAGGCTCGCCGGCGGATCCATCGCGACCTCGGCCGCGACCTGGAACAGGTGCGTGACGAGCATGTCGAGTACCGCGCCGGTCTGGTCGTAGAAGACGGACCGGTCGGTGACGCCGAGCTTCTCGGGCACGTCGATCTGCACCGCACGGATGTGCTCGCGGCTCCACATTGCGTCGAACAGGCCGTTGGCGAATCGCAGCACGTGCAGGTCCTGGGTGGCTTCCTTGCCGAGGAAGTGATCGATCCGGTAGATCTGAGACTCCTCGAGTACGGAGTGCACGACGTCGTCGAGCTCGCGGAACGCGCCCGGCGAAGTGCCGAACGGCTTCTCGTAGACGACGCGCGAACCCGTGGCGAGGTCGTGCGCGCCGAGCGCCTTGGTCAGTTCGCCGAACGCGACGGGCGGCACCGCGAGGTAGTGCCCGAGCTGCGCGTCCGCGCCGAGCTCCTCCTTCGCCTCGGCGATCACCTCCACCAGGCTGCCTGGATCGCTCGTCTCGAAGCCGCCGCCCGCGAAACGCAGCCGCGCGCGGAACTCCGTCCACGGACCCTCGTCGGGATGCGGGCCGAACCGGGTCAGCACGTCGTGGACATGACCTTGGAAATCCTCGTGCGCGACGTCGCCGCGGCCGTTGCCGATGAGCCGCCAGTTCTTCGGCAGCAGACCCCCCTGCGCAAGGCGGAAGAAGGCCGGCAGCACCATCCGCTTGGCCAGGTCTCCGGTCGCGCCGAACAGCACGAAGACGATCGGTCCCGGCTGCTCGCTCGTCGCCGTCCGTCCCGAATGCGCCATGCCAATCACCCTAAAGCGCGACGAGAGGGCACCGCTGAGATCAGGAGGTGCCCAGAGACGGCGCGATTCGGAAGGCCAAGACGATGAGTGTCCCGAAGATGAGCATCGGGCCGAAGGCGAGTGCGGTCTTGAGCGACGCGCGGCGGGTCGCGAGCAGGGCGAGCGCGACGAGCATGCCGAGCATGAAGCCGGCGAAGATGCCGTAGTAGACGTAGCGCCAACCGAACCAGCCGAGATAACCGCCGAGGACGGCGCCCAGCTTGACGTCGCCGAAGCCGAACGAGCGGGGTGCGGCGAAGGCCAACAGGAACAGCACGGCGAACACCGCGGCGGCGCCCTCGCCCGAGCGCAGCAGGGCGGGCCAGTCGTGGCGAACCAACGCGGCCAGGGTGAGCAGGACGGCACCGGCCGCGGCTGCAGTGCGGACGAGGCGATCGGGCAGGCGATGCTGCTCGAAGTCGATGAGCACCAACGGAGCCGTCGTGAGCGCGAGTGCCACGAACGCCGGCAGCAGCGCGCTCCAGCCGGCCGCCGCGCCGCCGAAAGCGCCGAGGGCGGCGGCGGTAAGCGCGGTCCACCGCACGCGACGCGCGTTCGCCGCTCGGCCGCGCCACCACGTCGATTCGTCCCGGTCGGGGGCGCTGAGCGTGAGCCGGGCCAGGTAGGGCGACGCGGCGAGGCAGCAGGCGGCACCCACGGCCGCACCGATCGCCTCGCCCGACACGGAGCGAGAGCCTACGGGCCGCACTCGTGTCACGTGTCGGAAGTCGGTGAACATACTTCCGACACGCGACACTAGGTTGAGAGTCGTGTTCGACGCGATCGTGCTGACAGGTGGCGCGGCGTCGCGGCTGGGCGGGGCTGACAAGCCGGCGCTCGAGGTCGGCGGGACGACACTGCTCGAGCGGGTTCTTGCCGCGGTCGCCGATGCCGGCCGGATCGTCGTGGTCGGTCCCGCGCGACCGCTGTCGTCGCCGGTGATCTGGTGCCGCGAGGACCCTCCGGGCGGTGGGCCGGTCGCCGCACTCGCCGCGGGCCTGGCACACGTCGAGGCAGACGTCGTGCTGACCCTGGCTGCCGACCTGCCGTGGATCGCGCCCGCGGTGCCGGCTCTGCTCGCGGCGCTGGCCGGTTCCTCGTCCGATTGCGCGGCACTCGTCGACGGCGACGGCCGGGTCAACTACCTCGCTGCGGCCTGGCTGCGGACGTCGCTGACGCAAGCGCTCGCGTCCGTCGGCGACCTACGCGGCGCGTCCATGCGCAAGCTGGCCTCGCCGGCCGCGATGATCGAGGTGCCCGACGGGGGCGGCTGGGGGCTCGATTGCGACACCTGGGACGACGTCGACGGCGCCCGTCGCCGGCTGCACCGAGAAGGGACTGGGTGATGACAAATCCGCTGGCTGAGTGGGTGGTCGAACTGGCCGCCGCGCTCGGCGTCGACCCGGCCGCCGTCGACCGCGAACTGGTGCTCGACCTCGCCCGCGACGCGGCGCACGGCATCGCCCGCCCGGCCGCTCCGCTGACGACGTTCCTGGTCGGCCTGGCCGCGGGCCTGGGTGGCGGCAGCGCCGACGCCGTGCGCCAGGCGACGGCCACCGCGCAGCGCCTCGCGGTCGCCCACTCTGCCGAAGCGGGCTGAGGGGCGCATCTCGAAGCGCGACGCCGTCAGCGAATCATCTGCTCGCCGGCGTACACGTTGAGCCGCCCGCCGCGGACCATCCCGGCCAGCAGTAGGTCGTACTCACGCGCCAGGTCGGCGGCAAGGCTCGACGGCGCCGACACCGCGACGATCGCCGCGACGCCGGCCGCCACCGCCTTCTGCACGATCTCGAAGGACACCCGCCCGCTGACCACCAGCAGGTGGCCGGTGGCCGGCAACCGGCCCTCGAGCAGCGCCCAGCCGGTGACCTTGTCGACCGCGTTGTGCCGGCCGACGTCCTCGCGGACGACGAGTAGCTCGCCGTCGGCGGTGGCGAGCGCCGCTGCGTGCACCCCGCCGGTGCGGTCGAAGGCGCGCTGCCGGGTGCGCATCGCGTCGGGCAGCGCCACAAGCATCTCGCTCGACACGCTCCAGCCTTCGTCGTGGGGCGGCCGGTCGCGCAGCAAGGTCAGATCGAGGACGTCCGCGCTGCAGACGCCGCACGCCGCCGACGTCACGAACGCGCGGGGACGCGGCGGCCGGACACCGTCGCTCAAGACGATGTGCACGCGGTCGGTGTCGTCCTCCCGGCACGCACGCAGCGTCACGATGTCCTCGGCCCGGCCAACGCCGGACTCGACGACCAGCCACCCGGCGGCGAGTTCGATGTCGTGTCCGGGGGTACGCATCAATGTCGCAAGTGCCTCGCCCGCCAGCCCAAGCACGAGCGGCGACTCGACGACGAGCTCATCGGGCGTGGCAGCAGGTTCGGCGCCCACCCGCATCCGGACGATCGCCCGCCGGGTCGTCATCACCGCCATTATCAGCCCTGCCCTCGCAATCGCTTTGAGCCTACAGTCGGGGTATGCCCGAAGACGTGCCTCCGCCGGAGGAGCCCAAGATCGGTAAGCCGAAACGATCAGCGGCCGGGCTCTCGAGCGTCGCGCATTCGATGCAGTACGCGCTGACCGAGATGGGGGCCAAGCGAAGCCTGCAGACGCTGCGGAAAATGAACCATGTCGACGGCTTCGACTGCCCCAGCTGCGCCTGGCCCGACCCGGACCGGCGCAAGACGGCCGAGTTCTGCGAGAACGGTGCCAAGGCGGTGGCCTGGGAGGCGACGCGAAAGCGGGTCACCGCCGAGTTCTTCGCGGCGAACTCGGTCGCCGAGCTGCGCCAACAGCCCGACCACTGGCTCGAGCACAACGGCCGGTTGACCGAGCCGATGCATCTGGCGCCCGGCGCGACTCACTACGCACCGATCTCGTGGGACGACGCGCTGGCGCTGACTGCTGATCGGCTGCGCGCGCTGCCCGACCCGAACCGCGCCGTGTTCTACACCAGCGGGCGCGCCAGCAACGAGGCCGCCTTCGCCTACCAACTCCTCGCCCGGCGGCTCGGGACGAACAACCTGCCCGACTGTTCAAACATGTGCCACGAGTCCAGCGGCAAGGCACTCACCCAGACGATCGGCGTCGGCAAGGGCACGGTCACCCTGAACGACATCGCCTTGCACTGCGAGCTGATCGTGATCGTCGGGCAGAACCCCGGCACGAACCACCCGCGCATGCTCAGTGCGCTCGAGGACGCGAAGAAGCGCGGCGCCCGGATCGTCGCGATCAACCCGCTGCCCGAGGCGGGGCTCGTCAAGTTCCGCAACCCGCAGACGCCGCGCGGGCTGGCCGGGCCGGGTACCACACTGGCCGACCGCTTCCTGTCGGTGCGTGTCAACGGCGACCTGGCTCTGTTCGCCGGGGTGAACCGCGCGCTGCTCGAACGCGAGGACGCCAACCCGGGCACCGTCCTCGACCGCAGCTTTATTGACACCTACTGCGACGGCTTCGACACCGCCGCCACCGCCTGGCGCGCGCTCGAGTGGCCGCAGATCGAGTCGCACAGCGGCCTGTCCCGCCAGCAGATCGAGGATTTCACCTCCGACGTGATCACCGCCGGTAGCGTCGTCGTCTGCTGGGCGATGGGGCTTACCCAGCACCGCAACGCGGTCGCGACGATCCGAGAGATCGTCAATTTTCTGCTGCTGCGGGGCAACATCGGACGCCCGGGCGCCGGTGCCGCGCCGATCCGCGGGCACAGCAACGTGCAGGGTGATCGCACGATGGGCATCTGGGAGCAGATGCCCGACCCGTTCCTCGACGAACTACAGAAAGAGTTCGGCTTCGATCCGCCGCGCGAGCACGGCTGGGACACCGTCGGCTCGATCCGCGCGATGCGCGACGGCAAGGTCGACGTCTTCGTCGCGTTGGGCGGCAACTTCGCGGCGGCGACACCGGACACCGACGTGACCGAGTCGGCGCTGGCCAACTGCGACCTCACGGTGCACGTGGCGACGAAGCTGAACCGCTCGCATCTGACCCACGGCCGCGAAGCGCTCATCCTGCCCTGTCTTGGGCGCACCGAGCGCGACCAACGCGGCGGCGGCGAGCAGTTCGTCACCGTCGAGGACTCGATGAGCGTGGTCCACTCGTCCCGCGGCCGGCTCGCCCCGGGATCGGACCAGCTGCGCAGCGAGGTCGCCATCGTGACCGGCCTCGGCCACGCGCTGTTCGGCGACGACATCGGCTGGGCGCAGATGGGCGCGGACTACACGGTCATCCGCAAGCACATCGAACGGGTCGTGCCGGGCTTCCACGCGTTCGAGGAGCGGGTCGCAGCGCCGGGCGGATTCACCCTGCCGAACGGGCCGCGGGACTCCCGGACGTTCCCCACCGCGACGGGCCTGGCGCGTTTCACCGTCAACCCGCCGCGTGCCGTCGAGGTGCCCGAGGGGCACTTGCTGCTGCAGACCGTGCGCTCGAACGACCAGTTCAACACCACCGTGTACGGCCTGGACGACCGTTACCGGGGCATCAAGGGCGGTCGTCGGGTGGTGTTCGTCAACACCGAGGATCTGCGCGACCGCGGCCTGCGCGACGGCGACCTCGTCGACATCGTCAGCGTGTGGACCGACGGCGAGCGGCGCGCGCGCGGGTTCCGGGCCGTCGAGTATCCGACGCCCTACGGCTGCGCGGCCGCGTACTTCCCGGAGGCGAATGTGCTGGTGCCGTTGGACTCGACGGCCGAGGGCAGCAACACGCCGACGTCGAAGTCGATCGTCATCCG
>DAITQD010000079.1:0-12794 GCA_036833255.1 Jatrophihabitantaceae bacterium | reverse complement strand
ACGGTGCGGGCGGCGCCGTGGAAGCGTTGCCTCACCGGTCGATCCGCAGATCGGTTGAGTACGGCAGGCTTCCGATCCGCAACGCCCGCGCTGACTGCAGCTGATTCCACAGTTGGGTCCAGGCGCTGTTCCCGGTGAGGCTGCCGCAACCGCTGGCCTGGGCACAGGCGGTGAATTCGGTGAGCACCCCGCCAAAGTTGATCCTCGGGCGCTGCGTCGCGATCCCGGTCAGCGAGATGTACTTCCACTGAGCCGCCATCGTGTTGTTGTAGATCTGCGGCAGGTTGACGATGCGGATGGGCGCGATGCCCGCGCTCAGGTAGTACAGGCCGGCCATCGTCCAGCCGTTGTTGCAGCCACGGTTGGTCACGGTCCAGGCGCAGCCGTCCGCCGAGCCGTTGAACACGAACCGGGCGCTTGTCGCGCCGAGGTAGCCGGCGAGCCACGCCTTCGACTGGGTGTACGTGCCGCGGAAGCCCGGCTCGATGTCGTTGGCTCCGGCGATTCTCATGCCGACGTAGCGTGCCGCGTAGGCGAGGACCGGATTCACGACGGTGCGTGCCCAGGTGGCGCCGCTGGACGACGACACGTCCATGTCGTTGTTCGTGCCGATCGCGATGGTGACCGGGGCGCTCGGCTTCTGCAGGCTGTGGTAGCCGTCGACGTAGGCGTCGATGTCGCGCACCAGGTCGCCGTAGGACACGAACCGGGTCGTGGCGCTGAGCAGGACGCCGTGGTCCGCCTGATCCTGGCCGCCGATGTCGAGCAGGATCAGGTAACCGTGGCCGGACGGATTGGCCCGCGCGTCAGCGGCTCCCTCGGCCCGCATCTTACTGAGGTCGGTGCTGGACGAGCCGGAGATGTTGCGGATGTAGCGGCTCGTCGAGATGGGCGCGGGTGAGGTCTGTGGCGGCGGGCTGGCGTCGGTAACCACGGCCGGCGAGCGTCCCGCGGCGGACCTGCCGGCCACGTTCGTGGCGACGACGGCGAACGTGTAGCGCGTGCTGGCGGCCAGGCCGGTGACTGTTGCTGCTCTCGTGCTCGCCCGGACGGTGACCGAGCGGGCGCCTGGCGAGGACGTCACCGTGTAGCTGGTCCACGGCGCGCCGCCATCGCTCGTGGGCGCCGACCAGGTGACCGTCGCGCCACCGAAGCCGGCGCTGGCCGCGACCGCGGTCGGTGCCGACGGGACGACCGGGTGGACCGCGTTGATGATCCGGCAACCGAGCTTGGTGTCGCCCGTTCCGCCGAGGATGTTGACCGCGGTCGCGCAGACCTTGTGTTCGCCGGCGCTCGCCGCGAACCGCGCCGCCAGACCGTGCAACGGGCCGAAGTCCGGGTGCCGCTCGGCGACGTCGGGCCGGGACACGCTGGCGGTCGGCGTGCCCACCACCCGGCCGTCGATCGAGACTCGGATGGAGCTCGGTTTCGTGGTGTCCGGGTCGATGGCCCAGCCGGTGACGACGATATCGTTGCTCCCGGTGACGCGCGTGACCTTCTCGAACGCACCGATCGGGTTGAAGTTCAGGGTGATCCGGGCGCAGGCGGCCGCGGAGTTGCCACTGCCGTAGTTCACATTGATGCCGTACGCGCAGACGGCGTGGCTGCCGTTGGTGGCGGGCACGGTGATCACGAAGTTGTGGCCGGAATGCGAGACGCCTGTCTTGTTCGCGAGGACGTAGGCGGTGTTCTTGCCGTCGGTCTTGATGACGACGTAGATCGCCGCGGCCGTGTCCGGGTCGCGCACCCAGCCGGTGACCTGGTAACCGGGCGACTGCTGCTTGAGGCCGGTGATCGCGGCGCTCGGGTTGAAGTTCAGCGTGATGTTCAGGCAGGCGAGCGTGCGGTTCCTGCCGAACGTGCCCGCGTTGACGCCGTGCACGCAGATGCTGTGGCTGCCGGGCGGGATCAGGCCGGTGCCCATCTGGAAGGCGGCATCGTAGCCGTGGCCGTTGTGCACACTCGAGGCCAGCTTTGCGGTGGTGGTCCCGACCTGTAGCCCGTCGGCCCACACCGTCACGCTGATCGTCCCCGACGTGTCCGGGTCGACTGCCCAGCCCCGGACGCGGAAGCCGCCGGGGACCTGCTTCAGAGAGGTGATCGCGCCGACCGGGCTGAAGTTGAGGGTCACGGTCCGGCAGGCGACGGTCCGGTCGTGGCCCAGGCCGATGTTGGTGGCGAGGACGCAGACCCGGTGCGCGCCTTCTGCGGCGTGCGCGGTGATCGAGAAGCCGTGCGCCGCGCCGGCCCACGGGTAGCGCGCGGCCACATCGGGGCGCGACAGGTTGGCGGTGGCCGCGGTGAGAGTGCCGTCGACGCTGAGTCTCACGGCCAGCGCGGGACGGGGCTGGTCGTGGTCGATCGCAAAGCCGGTGGTCGTGAAGCCGCCCGGGAACTGGGTCACCGTGCTGATCTCGCCGAACGGGTCGTAGTTCAGGGTGAGCGTGCGGCAGCCCAGCAATGGGTTTGTGCTGCCCAGGCCGTAGTCGATCGCGTATGCGCACAGGGTGTGCCGGCCGGCCGCGGCCGGGAACTGGGCACTGAACCCGTGGTGCCCGCCGTAGGTGGGATACAGCCGTGCTATGTCAAGTCTGTAGAGGTCGGCGGTCAACCGCTTGCCGTGCCCGTCCAGGTAGACATCGACGTGGATGGCCAAGTGGGTGTCCGGGTCGATGGCCCAGCCCCGGATCGCGATGCCGGTGCCGGACTGGACGACGGTCTCGAGCTTGCCGACGGGCGTATGCGACAGCGTGGCAGCGCGCGCGCCGGTGATGACGGCAGACGTAGCCAGCGTCAGGGTGGCGGCGAGCAGCAGCGGCCACCTACGGCGGCCGCCACGGTCGGTTCTGCGTGGGGTCATGTGCAACTTCCCGATGCGGAGTCGCGGGCGCTCACGCGCGCCGCTGCTCGTCTCGGGCGCTGTTCACCCCCGCGCCCGCCCTCGGAGTTTTCGAGGACGCATTGATCAAACCACTCAAGTTACAGCTGTGACAAGTGTTACTGGTGGTACGACACGCCTCAAACGCCAGGTTTCGCTGTCGGGCGGGTCAGTCCGTCGGCATGACGTGGTCGGCAAACCGGTCCCGCAGCGTCTTCTTGGAGAATTTGCCGACGCTGGTCTTGGGCACTTCGTCGATGAAGACGACGTCGTCCGGTAGCTGCCACGAGGAGATGTTCCCGCGCAGGTAGTCCAGCACCTCGTCGCGGGTGAGCGTCTCGCCGGGCTTGACGACCACGCAGGCAAGCGGTCGCTCGGACCATTTCGGATGCGGCACCGCGATCACCGCGGCCTCGGCCACCTTGGGGTGGCCCATGATCTCGTTCTCGAGGTCGACGGAGCTGATCCACTCGCCGCCGGATTTCACCAGGTCCTTGGTGCGGTCGACCAGCCGCAGATAGCCCAACGGCGAGATCGAGGCGACGTCGCCGGTGCGCAGCCAGCCGTCGGGCGCGTACTGCTCGCCGGGCTCATCGGTGCGGTAGTACTGCTTGGCGATCCAGGGTCCGCGGCACTCGAGCTCACCGGACGCCTCGTCGTCCCATGGCAGTGGCTCGCGCGTCTCGGCGTCCACGATGCGTAGCTCGACGCCGGGCGGGGCGATGCCGGCGGTGGCGCGCACGTCGGCCTTCTCTTCTTCGGGCAGGTCGGCGAACTCGGAGCGGATCGTGCACACCGAGCCGAGGGGCGACAACTCGGTCATGCCCCATGCCTGGGTGATCGGCAGGCCGATCTTCGCCCGCCACGCCTCCGACAGCGCCTTCGGCACCGCCGAACCGCCACAGATGATCGCCCGAAGCGAGGACAGGTCGTGCCCGTCGAGCAGCGGCACCATGCCCATCCAGATCGTCGGGACGCCGGCGGTGATCGTCACCCGCTCGGACTCGAGCAGGGTGATCAGCCCCTGCGGGCTGAGGTCAGGGCCGGGCATGACAAGCGAGGCGCCCGCAAGGAACGCGGCGTAGCCCAGCCCCCAGGCGTTCGCGTGGAACATCGGCACGACCGGCAGCACGCGGTCGGACTCGCTCAGCCCGAATACTCCGGTGGTCAGGGTCGCGAAGGAGTGCAGCCAGGTGGAGCGGTGCGAGGTGAGCACGCCCTTCGGATGGCCGGTGGTGCCGGTGGTGTAGCAGAGCGCGGCGGCCTGGCGCTCCTCGGTGACCCGGTCGCTGAAGTCGATCTCGTCTGCGGCGCCGATCAGTTCGTCGTAATGCAGGATGCGCGGGTCATCGGGAATCTCGGCGGGCGCGCCGTCGTCCATCACGATGATGTGCTTGACCGAATCGAGCTGGGACAGGTACTTGCCGAACAGCGGAAGCAGCGACCGGTCGACGAACACCGCCTCGTCCTGGGCGTGGTCGACGGTGTAGATCAACTGCTCGGGGAAGTAGCGGATGTTGAGGGTGTGCATGACGCGCCCCGTGCCTGGGATGGCGAAGTACAGGCCGAGGTGCCGCGCGGTGTTCCACGCGAACGTCCCGACCCGTCCGTCGGGCGAGATCCCGAGGCTGTCGATCACCCCGGCCACCCGCCGGGTCTCGGCCGCGATCTCGGCGAACGTCTTTCGCTCGAGCCCGGTCGCGGTCTTTGTCGTGACCGTCTTCGTCCCGTAGAACTGCGTGCCCCGATCGAAGATCCAGTTTGTGGTCAGCGGCGTGTCCTGCATCAGTCCCAGCATGTCGTGATCGTGGTCGACTGCGGGCCGCGGGGCAAGCGTTGCGGGCCGATGGGTGCTGCTCAGTACTGCCGCGTGATCACGAACGTGTGCGTCTGGACGCTCGTGGCGCCGAAGAAGCCGCTGGCACCGGATAGGAACGACCGGATGGACGGGTCGTTGCTGGCGTCGACGTCGCGAGCTTCCGGCAGATAGGACTGCTCGATGGTGTGGTCGTCGACGATCTCGCCGTTGCCGTGCCTCACCGACACCGTCGTGACGTTGATCTTGTCCGGATTCGTGCGGCCGTCGAGGTGCGGGACGATGTCGTTGCTGTTCTCCAGCGCGAGGACCTGCACGCTGCCCGGCAGCTTGGCGACCGTCAAGCCGACCGGGGAGCCGGCCGTGACGACGTGACTGACGCGGAACCGCCCGCTCTTCGCACAGGCGAGCGCCGTCTGGACGGCGACCATTCCCCCTTCGCTGTGCCCGACCAGCATCACGTCGTCGGCCGCCCGCACACCGGCGCGCTGCATGGCCTGCAGCACGCCCTTCTCATAGGCGGTCGTGACGCCGACGAGGGCGCGGACGTTCGTGGACGGGCCGGTGATGTCGGCGATCTTCGTGGGATCGAAGGTCTTCGTGCCGGGGATGTCGACGATCACGAGGCGCCTGCCGTCCGCGCCGATCATGATCCGCACGTCGACCTCGCCGGCCACGCCGTTGTTGCGCAGCGCGAGCCCGGCCATGACATCGGCCAGGTTGCGCGGCGGCGTGGCCGCCAGCCAGTCGGTGTCGATGCCGTGGTCGGCGAGCTTCGCACGCCCGTCGGCGTAGAGCGGCGCCATGACGGCGTCCAGCGAGAGCAACCCGGCGTTCATGAGCTCGTCCACCAGGGCCGGGTCGTCGGTGAGAACGGACTGGAGCGAGCGCGGGATGTTGCCGGTCGCGACCAGTAGTTCGACGGCGTGCGCCGCCGAGGGGCCCAGGTGGACCAGCGCGCCCACCTGGTCCTGCAGCGTGGTGCCGAGTCGGTCGGCCTCCTGGTAGGCGCTCGCCGCGGCCCGCAGTTCGGTGTCGATCAGGGCGCACTGGAGCGCAATCCAGCTCAGGCCGCGAGAGCCGTCCAGCGCGTCGAGCAGGTCGGCCTCGAAGTTGGCCGCGCCACCCGGATCGAAGAGCGCCGAACAGGCGATGCCGGGATCGACGACGTAGCCGTGCAAGCTCAGCGATGCACCACCGGCATCGGTAGCGACCTTGCCGAAGAGTCGGGCCATCGCCACCATGTCGTCGTAGTGCGCCTCGACGCCATTGCTGCCGCCACTCACCGACACCGGCTGCGGCGCCTTCGGGCCCATCAGCCCAGCCCGATCAAGCTCAGACCGTCGTGGACCAGACCGCCCGCGTCGGCGAGCAGGTTGCCTACATCGCCGAACACGTCGCCCGGATCGGTGAAGACGTCTGCGTCGATCTCGAGTAGGTCGCCACTGAAGTTCTTGCCGTCGCGCCAGAACTGACGCAGGGCGCTGAGCACCGCCTCCACCCGTCTGGCGTGACGGCGCAGCGCATCGGCGGCGTTGTCGAGGCGCCCGGCACACGCCCACATGTCGCTCAGCACGCTGCGTGCCTCGGCCGAGAACACGTCCGAGGCAATCCCGCGCCAGTGGTCGTTCGTCACGGCAGCAGCCAGGGCCGTCGCACTCGAACGCACCGAGTCGGCGTGGCGCGAGATCCGATCGGCGATGGCGTAGAGCTCACTGGGATCGGCGAAGAAGAGTGGCATGTCGCACACCGTCACCCCGTGACCCGCGTCGCGCCATGCTAGTCAGCGCAATGTGCATGACGCGCCACGGCGTCCACAGCGCGCCGGTCCACCTTGACAGGACGGGGGCGTGATTCAATTGCGACAGCGAATCACAATGTTGGGATTCGCTACCAGAGGCCGCGCCATCTCCGAACCGAGTGAGTCGAGGGAGCACGACGCATGGATTTCGCCCACGCTGCTGCCGGGGAAAGCGCCGGCACTGCCGAGGACGGTGCCACTGTTGGCCTCAGCCGTCGGGACCGAGAGATTCTCGCCTTCGAGCGCCAGTGGTGGAAGTACGCCGGCGCGAAGGAGCAGGCGATCCGTGAGCTGTTCGACATGTCGACCACGCGCTACTACCAGGTGCTCAACGCGCTGATCGACACTCCGTCCGCCCTCGCTGCCGACCCGATGCTGGTCAAGCGCCTGCGCCGGCTGCGCGCCAGCCGCCAACGTCAGCGCTCGGCCCGTCGACTCGGCATCGAGGTCTGAACGAGACCTTTGGCCGCGTGACCCGTCAGCTGGCCCGTCGGCAGCAGCGGGAGCGTGCGGCCGGGATCGTGCTGGCGGCGCTGGGCGTCGCCGTTCTGATCGTCGCGGTGATCGCTCTGCGCAGTCCGAATGGGCATGGCACCCACGCAGGCCAGGCCACCACGACGCCGACAACGAGGCCGAGTTCGCCGCCGAGTTCGTCGCCCAAGTCCTCGCCGAAGTCCTCGCCGAAGTCCTCGCCGAAGTCCTCGCCCAAGTCATCGCCGACCACTTCGCCTACGGCCACCAAGCTGCCGCTCGTCGTCCTGAACAACACCCTCGTCGTCGCGCTCGCCGAGCGGGCCAAGGTCCGCTTCCAGGCCGGCGGTTGGACGGTGACCAGCACCGGCAACCTCGTCAACGACATTGTGTCGACATGCGCCTACTTCGACCCCGCCGACCCGGGCGCCGAGGCTGCGGCCCGGGCGTTGCAGGCGCAGTTCCCCACGATCAAGCGCGTCGCACCGAAGTTCGCGCAGTTGCCGGCCGGCCCGATCGTGGTCGTGCTCACGCGGGACTACTCGTGAGCTGAGTGCTCGCGGCGCTGTGCGAAGATAGAGCGCACAACTGAATAGCACCGCTCATCCAGAGGGGCAGAGGGACCGGCCCGACGAAGCCCCGGCAACCGCGTGCGATGCGTTACGTCCTTCTCGACGTGAGGCCGCCGCCGCAGGTGCCAACTCCGGCCCAGGGATCCAGCCTGGGACAGATGAGGGAAGGCCTCGCTGCCATGACTGCTCTGCTCAATCGCCCCATCGTCCCCTCGCCCGCGACGGCACTCGTCTGCCGTAACTGCGGCGCACAGTTTCCCCTCGGCGCGCAGCACGCCTGCTTCGAATGTTTCGGCCCGCTCGAGATCGGCTACGACCCGGCCGCGCTCGCCCGTGTCACGCACGACGAGATAGCAGCCGGGCCGCACTCCATGTGGCGCTACGCCGGACTGCTGCCGGTCGGTCAGAACCCTGCGACGCGCGTCGACTCCGGCACCGGCATGACACCGCTGATCCGGGCCGACCGGCTCGCCGACGAGTTGGGCTTCACCGCGCCGGTCTGGATCAAGGACGACTCGGCAAACCCGACGCATTCGTTCAAGGACCGGGTCGTCTCAGTCGCGATCACTGCCGCGCGTGAGCTCGGCTTCGAGCGCATCGCCTGCGCGTCGACCGGGAACCTGGCCAATTCGGTGGCCGCGCACGCGGCCCGCATCGGCATGGCGTCGATCGTGTTCATCCCGGCCGACCTGGAGCCGGCCAAGATCATCCAGACGGCGATCTACGGCGGCACGCTGATCGGCGTCGAGGGCTCCTACGACGACGTCAACCGGCTGTGCTCCGAGCTTGCCGAGACCGACGAGTTCGAGAACACCGGATTTGTGAACGTCAACGTGCGGCCCTACTACGCCGAGGGCTCAAAGACGCTGGGCTACGAGGTCGCCGAGCAGCTGGGCTGGCGGATCCCGCCCCAGGTCGTGGCGCCAATGGCATCCGGCTCGCTGCTGACCAAGGTGCACAAGTCGTTCAAGGAGCTCATCGCTGCCGGGCTCGTGCCTGCCGCGTCCGATGGCTTGCCAGTGCGGATGTTCGGCGCGCAGTCTGCGGGCTGCTCGCCGATCGTGACGGCCTTCGCGAACGGCTGGGACGTGGTGGCGCCGGTCAAGCCGACCGGTATCGCCAAGTCGCTGAACATCGGCAGCCCCGCCGACGGCCCGTACGCGCTCGACGCCGTGCGCACCACCGGCGGCTCGATGGCCGCGGCCGACGACGAGGAGATCCGCGCGGGCATCCGGCTGCTGGCCCGCACGACCGGCGTCTTCGCCGAGACGGCCGGCGGCGTGACGGTCGCGGTTCTGCGCAAGCTGGTCGAGGCGGGTGCGATCGACACCTCGGTCGAGACCGTCGTCTACAACACCGGCGAGGGCCTGAAGACCATCGACGCCGTCAGCGAGGGTGCCCACCCGACCGCGGTCATCCCGCCGACGATCAAGGGCATGCGCGCGGCCGGCCTGCTGTAGCGGGTTGGGCCTGATCGGCACCCAACCGTTGCCGCGGCTCGTGACGTAGATAGAGCATGGAGACCGTGGCGGCGACCGACGAGGCAGCGCGCTTCGCCGAGTGGGCGCGGCCGTGGCTGCTGGCGATGACGCGGCTGGCCCGCCGCCTCGCTCCGCACGCCGACCCCGACGACGTCGTGCAGGACGCGCTGGTCCGGGCGTGGCGCAAGTGGGACCAGTTCGACGAGGCGCGGGGAACCGCGTCGGCCTGGCTGCTCGCGATCACCGCGGACCAGGCACGCAGCGCGCGGCGCACGCGCGGGCGGCGGCTGCGCGTCGTCGATGACACCACCGAGGTGTCCGATGCTGCCGCGCCATTGATCGACGTTCCCGCTGACGTCGACCTGGAGCGGGCTATCACCGAACTCGCCCAGCGCCAGCGCCTGGCCGTCGAGCTGCACTACTTCGTCGGGCTCAACGTCGACGAGACGGCGGCCGTCATGGCCTGCGCCCCGGGAACCGTGAAATCCACCCTGTACGACGCGCGTGCGCGCCTGCGGCAACTGCTGGGAGACGACGATGAGCACTGAGGATCTCGACGATCGGCTGCACGCGGCGGGCGAGCACTGGCGGGCCGCGAACGCGACTGTGGCGAACGTCGACTTCGGGCAGCTGGCGATCGCCGACGAGCCGATGGACGTGCCGGTCACACCTACCCCGGGTTCTCGCAGTGGTCGCAACACCTGATCCTGTGAGGGTGTTGATGACGGTGCGTTTCTCCAATCAGTTGGTCGCCGAGTTGTATCAGCCGTTCTGGGCCGCTTGGCAGGCCGGTGAGTTCCTTACCGACGCCTCTGCTGTGGCCGGCACGCATCGCAAGCGCGGGCTGGCGTGGTTGCGTCAGGCCGGTGGTGTGCGCCCGCGGCGGGGCCGGAACCTCCAAGGGCGTTACCTGTCCTTCGCCGAGCGGGAAGAGATCGCGCTCGCTCGAGTGACGGGTGAGTCGATGCGCTCGATCGCCGCGCGGCTCGGACGCAGCCCGTCGACGATCTCGCGTGAGCTTGCCCGCATCGCCGCACTCGTCTACCGCGCCGCGCCCCCGCCGACAACCGACCCGAAGGCCCTGGTCGGCATTGACTGGCAACTCACCGTTATGGCTGGCGCCGGGCCGGACGCGACGGCATCGACCCCGGCCGCACCGGCCGCGGTCCGCTTCGACGGCAAGGGCCACCTCTCCGGTTCCGACGGCTGCAACTCCATGGGTGGCAACGTGACGATAACCCCGGGCCATCTGGATGACGTCGCCATCGGCGGCACGCTCATGGAATGCCCCGGTGCGCGGCATGACCAGTACACGCTCATGCTCAGCGTGTTGCGTGGTTCGTCGATCTGGGACATCGTCGACGGGCAGCTGACGATCACCAAGGCCGGCGTCGGGTCCCTGAGTTGGCACGCTGCACCTGGCCTATCCCCGACCTCGCCACGATCGTGACCGGCACCGGTTCGGCTCGGCCGGCGTCCGGGTTGGGCACGCTGAGATTCGACGGCAAAGCCGCCATCAACGTGAGCGGTTGGGACGCCTGCAACATCATTTCCGGCAGCGTGGTGGTCACGCCGGCAGATTTCACATCTCGGGTCTGGCCCACCGGCTGGCTGGGTGTGCCCTAGCGCGTGAGCTGAGGTCCCGGTGCCGACGACACTGCAGTGAGCGATCTGCCGCCGCATGCTGAAAATAGGGGGACCGCCGCGGTAGCGTGCGCCGCGAGCGACAACCGCGGCTCCGCGAGGTGCGGGCGGCGGGCAGGCCGCAAAGGGAGCGCACGTGGTTCATGGCACCGTGAAGTGGTTCAACAACGAGAAGGGCTACGGCTTCATTGCGGTGGACGGCGGCGAGGACCTGTTCGTCCATTACTCGGCCATCCAGGGCGACGGCTACCGGTCTCTGGAGGAGGACCAGCGCGTCGAATTCGAGATCGGCCAGGGCGCCAAGGGCCCGCAGGCCGACGCGGTGCGCGTCATCGAGCCGCCGGGTTGATCGGGTGTGACCGCCGAGCAGCATGCTTGCACTCGCCGGGGGCGAGTGCTAAACCTGAGTTAGCACTCGGCTAGGCTGAGTGCCAGCCGGAGGCAGTGAGGCGCTCCCATGAGCGCCGTCCGTCGCGGGCACCGCAGGCCGGTCGACACAAGCATCCAAGAGTGAGGACACACCGCATGGCTAAGCTGATCGCGTTCGACGAAGAGGCCCGTCGCGGCCTCGAGCGCGGCATGAACATCCTTGCCGACGCAGTGAGGGTGACGCTCGGCCCGAAGGGCCGCAACGTCGTCCTGGAGAAGAAGTGGGGCGCCCCCACGATCACCAATGACGGTGTCAGCATCGCCAAGGAGATCGAGCTGGAGGACCCGTACGAGAAGATCGGCGCCGAGCTGGTCAAGGAAGTTGCCAAGAAGACCGACGACGTAGCCGGTGACGGCACCACGACCGCCACGGTCCTGGCCCAGGCGCTGGTGCGCGAGGGTCTGCGCAACGTCGCGGCCGGCGCCAACCCGATGGCGCTCAAGCGCGGCATCGAGGCGGCCGTCGCGTCGGTGTCCGAGGTGCTGGGCAACCAGGCCAAGGATGTCGAGACCAAAGAGCAGATCGCCGCGACCGCGTCGATCTCCGCCGCTGATAACACCGTGGGCGACCTCATCGCCGAGGCGATGGACAAGGTCGGCAAGGAAGGCGTCATCACCGTCGAGGAGAGCAACACCTTCGGCCTCGAGCTCGAGCTCACCGAGGGTATGCGCTTCGACAAGGGCCACATCAGCCCGTACTTCGTCACCGACGCCGAGCGGATGGAAGCCGTCCTCGAGGACCCGTACATCCTCATCGTCGAGTCGAAGATCTCGAACGTGAAGGACCTGCTCCCGCTGCTCGAGAAGGTCATGGCGACCGGCAAGCCGCTGGCCATCATCTCCGAGGACGTCGAGGGCGAGGCTCTGGCCACCCTGGTCGTCAACAAGATCCGCGGCACGTTCAAGTCCGTCGCCGTCAAGGCCCCGGGCTTCGGCGACCGTCGCAAGGCCATGCTCGGCGACATCGCGATCCTCACCGGTGGTCAGGTCATCAGCGAGACCGTCGGTCTCAAGCTGGAGACCGCCGGCCTCGAGCTGCTCGGCAAGGCCCGCAAGGTCGTCGTCAACAAGGACGAGACGACGGTCATCGAGGGTGCCGGTGACGCCGACCAGATCCAGGGCCGCGTCAACCAGATCCGCGCCGAGATCGAGAAGAGCGACTCCGACTACGACAAGGAGAAGCTGCAGGAGCGCCTGGCGAAGCTCGCCGGCGGTGTTGCGGTGATCAAGGTCGGCGCGGCCACCGAGGTCGAGCTCAAGGAGCGCAAGCACCGCATCGAGGACGCGATCGCCGCGACCCGCGCTGCGGTCGAGGAGGGCATCATCGCCGGCGGCGGCGCCGCCCTGCTCCACGCGAGCTCGGCGCTCGACGGTGATCTGGGCCTGACCGGCGACGAGGCAACCGGCGTGGGCGTCGTGCGCTCCGGGCTGGCCGAGCCGCTGCGCTGGATCGCCTCGAACGCCGGCGACGAGGGTTACGTCGTCGTCGCGAGGGTCCGCGAGCTACCCGAGAACCACGGCCTGAACGCGGAAACGGGCGAGTACGCCGACCTGCTGGCGGCGGGTGTCGTCGACCCGGTCAAGGTGACCAAGGCGGCGCTGGCCAACGCAGCGTCGGTGGCATCGCTGCTCCTGTCGACGCAGGGCGCGATCGTCGAGAAGCCCGCGGAGCCGGAGCACGAGCACGCCAACGGCGGCCACA
>DAITQD010000078.1:6104-13069 GCA_036833255.1 Jatrophihabitantaceae bacterium | reverse complement strand
TCGGCTTCACCACCGGCGGGACGAAGATCGTCTGGCGCACGCCGCTGCTCTGGCAGATGGTGATCGTCGCCCCCTTCAGCGCGATCTGCGGACCGGCGAAGGCGATCTTGCCGAGCGGCTGCTGGCTGGGGCACAGCAGCTGGTTCACGGCGTCGAACAGCACCCACTTGTAGCCGGCGCCCGTCAGCGTCTGCTGCGCCACTGCGAGGTCCATGCCCACGACCGATGGCACTGCGTCGCCCGGGGCCGCACCTGGCGGCGTCCACGTCCAGTGCTTCGTGGCCAGTGACGGCGCAAGCACACTGAGCCAGACCCCAGCGGCGTACGCGCCGTAGGCATCGGTGGCCGGGTTGGCCTGGTTGGGCAGGCCGGCCGCCGGTGCGTTCGGATGGTCGAAGTTGATCAGCGCACTCGTCGCCACCAGGTTCGGCGTCATACCGACGAACCACAGCGATGCGTTCTGGTTGGAGTCCTTACCGTGGATGACGGCGACGCTCGTGCCCGTCTTGCCGGCCACGATGCTCTGGCCCTGCTGGTACCAGGGCTGGAACTCGGCTGCGGACGTGCCCGGTGCGACCGTGTCGCCGGTAAGGATGTCGATCGCCTGCAGCGCGACCTGCGGGCTGACGACCTGCACCCCGGGTGACCGCTTGACCTTGATGGACGTGCCCCTACTGTCGGTGATCGACAGGATCGGGGCCGGCGTGTTGAACTTACCGGTGTTGGCGACGGCGGCGTACGCGCCGGCCAGCTCCAGCGGGCTGGTGCCGACGTCGCCCAGGACGAGCTCTCCGGGCCGCTGGTAGTTGATGATCGTCTGGCTGACGGTCTGCCGGCCGTCGCCGCTGGGCTGGGCGAGGGACTTCATGCCCAGTCTGCCGGCCAGGTCGACGATCGGCTTCAGGTCGCAGCCGAGAAGCTGGTCGGCCAGGCCCACGAAGTAGGTGTTCGACGACTTCGCCGTGGCCGAGGCGAGGCTCTCGTTCGCTGCGTAGGACTCCCGGGCGTCGCCGTTGATTACGGGATCGTCGGTGAGGCAGTTGAGCGGACGGTATCCCGTGCTGCCCTGCGGTGTCGCGAGCTGCCAGTCCTTCGGTACCCCGGTCTGCAGCGCCGTCAGCAGCGGGAACAGCTTGTACGTCGACGCGCCCTGCGCGGAGTACTCGGTGAAGATCGGCAGCAAGGTGTGGGTGTTGTCCTTCTTCGAGGTGGTGGTGCCGTAGCGCTTGCTCGTCGCCATTGCCAGGACGTTGCCGGTGAGCGGATCGACCGCCGGCAGCACGGCGGTCATCGGCGAGTTGTTCGGCATCGTGGCAGCGAGGTGGCTCTGCATGCTGTTCTGCAGGTTGGCGTCCAGCGTGGTGACGATCGTGAGACCGCCCGTCGTCAACTGGGTGTCGGTGATGGCGCCCGTGGTTTCGAGCCAATGCACGGCGTAGTCACAGAAGAAGCCGACGTTCTTGACCGAGCTGTTCGCGTTCGCGCAGCCCTCCCTGACCATCGGCGGGCGGGTCGTGGCCAGGCTGACGGGCGTGACCTTGTACTTGTTCGCGACAGTTTGGCTGACATCGTGCATGGCCACCAGGTTCTGCAGCACCTCGTTGCGGCGCTTCTTCGCGGCCACCGGATGGACGAACGGGTCGTAGGCAGTGGGGGCGCGCAGCAGCCCAACCAACAGGGCCGACTCGGGCAGGGTCAACTTTGCGGCGTCCTTGCCGAAGTACGTCTGGGCAGCGGTCTGGATGCCGTAGGAGTTCTCACCGAAGAAGGCGATATTGAAGTAGTTGTCGAGGATCGTGTCCTTCGGCTCATTCTCGGTGTTCTCGATATAGATGGCGCACTTGGCGTCCTCGATCTTGCGATTGAGGTTCTGGTCGATCGCGGACTGCTGCTTGCCGAGGTCCTTGCCGGCCTGGTAGTAGCGCATCTGCTTGACGTACTGCATGGTCAGCGTCGAGCCGCCCTGGGTGTCGCCGCCGCTGGTGCTGACGGCCGAGCGCAGAAGTCCGCGCATGTCGACGCCGTGGTGGCTGTAGAAGCGGCGGTCCTCGGTGGCGACCAGCGCCTGCTGCAACCGCTTGGGGATCTGCGACAGCGGCACCGGCTGGCGATCCTGACTGAACAGCGTGGCGATCACGGTCCGGCCGTCGTTGGCGACCAGCGTGGTCTTCTGGGGCGGCCGCGTCTCCTGCAGGTTGCACGCGGTGTTGAGGAATTTGTCGGCCTCGTGACTCGCGGCGAGGCCCAGGCCCCCCACGTAGGGCAGGAGCAGCCCCGCGGTGAGGATCCCGACTGCGACCAGCGCGGCGATGAGCTTGCCGATGGTTGGCCAGGGATTCGGACGTCCGGATGCAGCTGCCACAACACAACAGGGTACGGGGCGCGGGCGACCATGCCCGATTTGTTCTCGGGACCGCCTCAGCCGCCGGCCTGAGTAGAGCCAGCCGCCAGCAGGTCGCCGATCGTGCGCAGGCCGTCGAGGTCGTGCACGTCGACGGGCAGCGCGGGCACCTCCACGACCGCGACATCGGGATGCGCCGCGCAGAACCGCTTCGCCATCCGGGCGTCCTGTTCGGCAGCGCTGGCGACCTCGACATGCACGCGCAGCGCCGCCTCGGCGAGCGACCCGGCGTCGCTGGCGGGCTTCGCGCAGAGCAGATCGGCCGCCGCCTCGGCGCGTGCCGCGCTCAGCGCAGGCGCGCCGGTGACGGGAGCGGTGCGGTGCACCCGGTTGATGACGAGACCGGCCAGTGGCATCCGCTCGGCGGAGAGGCGCTCGACGAAGTAGGACGCCTCGCGCAGCGCATCTGGCTCGGGCGCGGCGACGACAACGAAGGCGGTACCGGGCGTCTTGAGCAGCTCGTAGGTGTGCTGCGCTCGCTCGCGGAAGCCGCCGAACATCGACTCGAGCGCCGAGACGAACGAGGACAGGTCGCGGATCAGCTCACCGCCGAGGACCCTGGTGAACACCTTGGCGAACACCCCGACCGACGCGGCGACGAGCTTCACGTAGGCCTTGCCGCCGGCGCGTGCCGGCATCGTCACCAGCCGGATCATCCTGCCGTCGAGGAAGCGCCCCAACCGCTTCGGCGCGTCGAGAAAGTCCAGCGCCGAACGCGACGGCGGGGTGTCGACGACGATCAGGTCCCACTCGTCGGCCCCGACGAGTTGGCCGAGCTTCTCCATCGCCATGTACTCCTGCGTCCCGGCGAAGGACGACGACAGCGACTGGTAGAAGGGATTCGCGAAGATCGCCTCTGCCCGCTCCGGTGTCGAGTGCTCGGACACCACGTCGTCGAAGGTCCGCTTCATGTCCAGCATCATCGCGAAAAGCTGGCCGTTCGCGACGCCCTTGACCTCACAGGGGGTGTTGTCGAGCTCGGTCAGTCCCATCGACTGCGCGAGCCGGCGGGCCGGGTCGATCGTCAGCACGACCGTGCGGCGCCCCGCCTCGGCGCCGATCAGCGCCATGGCCGCGGCGGTGGTCGTCTTGCCCACGCCGCCGCTGCCGCACGTGACGATGACGCGGGTCTTGGGGTCGCGGACGAGAGCGGCCACGTCGAGTGGCGTCGGCCGGCGGCTCATGTCGCTTCCTCGGTGAAGTACGCAGCGAGGTCATTCAGCTCGCCCAGATCGACGGGCGGGTTGAGCTCGGGCAGTTCGATGCGCGGCAGCCTGACGGCGTCCAGCCGGGCCTGGTTCTCGCCCTGGATCTGGTGTCGTTCGGCGTACTCGGTCATCTCTCGCGTGAGCGCGTCGGCGTGCGCGACGGCGATGTTCGCCTTGCGCAGCCCGGCCGCGAGCGTCTTGGTGTCGACGGTTCCGTTCGCTTCGAGCTGGTCGTTGGAGGTCAACGTGGGGCGGACCCGGTTGACGATCACGGCGCCGAGCCGGAAGTGCGCCACACTCAATTCGGCTGCCGCATCGATCGTCTCCTGCACCGGCATCTCCTCGAGCAGGGTGACGATGTGCACAGCGGTCTGCGGGCCGTGCAGCAGCGCGATCACGCCCGCGCTCTGCCGGCTGATGGGCCCGAATTTCGTCAGGTTGGCGACCTCGCGCGTGGCGTCGAGGAAGCGGCGGATCCGGCCCGCCGGCGGCGCATCGAGCACGACCGCGTCGTAGGCCAGATGGCCGTCGGGATTCGTGCGGGTGACCGACTCTTTGACCTTGCCGGTGAGCAACACGTCGCGCAGACCCGGCGCCAGCGTAGTGACGAAGTCGACGGCGCCCATCCTCTTCAGGCCGCGCGCCGAGCGCTTGAGGCCGTAGAACATGTCGAGGTACTCGATCATCGCCTCTTCGGCATCGATGGCAAGCCCCCACAGTTGTCCCCCGCGTGCCGTTGTCGCGAGGCGGTGCTCGCCGTACGGCAGCGCCGGCACGTCGAAGAGCTGGGCGATGGCCTGGCGCCCCTCGACCTCGACGAGCAGCACCTTGCGCCCACCCGAGGCGAGGGCAAGCGCGAGCGCCGCGGCGGCCGTCGTCTTGCCGGTGCCGCCCTTGCCGGTGACGATGTGCAGGCGCGCCGCGGCGGGGATGCCCGCGACGAGTTTCGCGCTCGTCGAGCGGTCAGCGGTCGAGGTGGCGGCCATCTGGCCAGGGTAGGAGATGGCGCGGTCGTGCGCGGACCGGGCCGGGCTTCGGCTGACTCAGATCACAGTGAGCGGATACCGTCGCTGTCATGGCTACTCCTCTCGCCACGCTGGCTGAGCTCGGCATCGCCCTGCCCACCGTCGTCCCGCCGCTGGCCGCCTACGTGCCGGCCGTCCGCACCGGTTCGCTGGTCTTCACGGCCGGTCAGCTGCCGATGACCGACGGCACGCTGCCCGTCACGGGCAAGGTCGGCGCCGAGGTGAGCGTCGAGCAGGCCAACGCGCTGGCGCGCACGTGTGCGCTGAACGGGCTCGCCGCGATTCACGCGCTCGTGGGTCTGGACTCGGTGGTGCGGGTGGTGAAGGTCGTCGGCTACGTCGCCTCGACCCCCGATTTCACCGGTCAACCGGCGGTCGTCAACGGCGCGAGCGAGTTGCTCGGTGAGGTGTTCGGTGCGGCCGGCGCACACGCCCGCTCGGCGGTCGGGGTGGCGTCGCTGCCGCTCGACGCGCCCGTCGAGATCGAGCTCGTCGTGGAGCTCGGATGAGCGCCGTGCCGGTGCGTGACGCCGCGAGCGTCGTGCTGCTGCGTGACGGCCCTGGTGGCACCGGCGGCGTCGGCATCCAGGCCTGGCTGTTGACCCGCGTCACCCAGATGGCGTTCGCGGCCGGCATGAGCGTCTTTCCCGGTGGCCGGGTCGATGACACCGACGCCGGCCTGCCGTTCTCGGGCGCGGCGGGCACCGAGGTCGCCGCGCGGTTCGGCTGCACCGAAGCGCTGGCGTGCGCGTTGCTCGGTGCGGCGGTGCGCGAGACGTTCGAGGAGACCGGCGTGCTGCTGAGCGTGCCGGGCGCCGACCTCTCGGAGTTGCGTGCCGACGTCGAGGCTGGCCGGATCGCGTTCGGTGACCTGCTGCGCGAACACGGACTCAGCGTCGACGCCGAAGGGTTGGCGCCGTGGGCCCGGTGGGTGACGCCAGCCGGCGAGAAACGCCGCTACGACACCCGATTCTTCCTCGCGGCGCTGCCGGCCGGGGCCGTGGCGCAGGACGTCACCAGCGAGTCGTCGGAGGCGGCGTGGGTCGGCGTCGGCGCGGCGCTCGAGCAGGCGCAGCGCGGGGAGCGGATGATGTTGCCGCCGACGGTGGCGACCCTCGCCTCGCTCGTGCCGTACCCCACGGTCGCGGAGGCGCTCGCGGCTGCGGGTGCGCGCTCGCTGGACCCGGTGCGCCCGCGGATCAGGATCACCGACGAGGGCGACATCGTCGCCGACCTGCCCGACGGCTCGTCGGTGCCGATCCCGCGCACGATCCTCCAGTGACGCAACCGGCCTACGAGACGCTGCGGTCTGTGACGCCGCTCGCCTCGGTGGTCCTGGCCGCGAACCCCGGCCCGATGACGCTGACCGGCACGAACACCTGGCTGTTGCGCGCCGCCGGCTCGCCCGATGCGGTCGTCGTCGACCCCGGCCCGGACGACTCGGTTCATCTGGCGGCGGTCGCTGCCGCGGCCGGGCGGGTCGCCACGATCCTGCTCACCCATGGCCATCCCGACCACAGCGCGGGCGCCCGCCGGCTGCACGAGCTGACCGGTGCCCCGGTGCGCGCGCTCGATCCGGCGCATCGGCTCGGCGGCGAGGGGCTGGTCGAGGGGGACGTCGTCGCGGCCGCCGGCGTCGAGGTGCGGGTGTGGGCGACGCCGGGCCACTCGTCGGACTCGCTGTCGTTCCTGCTGGACCCGCGCGACACAACGGCCGCCGCCGTGCTCACCGGCGACACGATCCTGGGCGAGGGGACCACCGTCGTCGCCTATCCCGACGGTGACCTGCGCCAGTACCTGGCGTCGCTGGAGCGCTTGCACGAGTTGGGCGACGCGACCGTGCTCACCGGACACGGCCCCGAACTGCCCCACGCGGGCCAGGCGGCGGCGGCCTACCTGGCGCACCGCGCGCAACGGCTGGAGCAGGTACGCGCCGCGCTGGACGATCTCGGTCCGGACGCGTCGGCGCGCGCCATCGTCGAGCGGGTGTACGCCGACGTCGACCGGGCGGTGTGGTGGGCGGCCGAGCTGTCGGTGCGCGCTCAGCTCGCTTACCTGCGCGAACGCGGCTAGCTTTTCCCCGCTTTTCCACAGGCGCGCCGGTGGCAGTACCGATGAGCTGGATGATCTGGCACGATCCTGGCGTGCGCAGCCGGTTTGTGGGGATCCTGGCGATTCCAGTCGTGCTCGCCGTGGCGTGTGGCGGCGGCGGACACTCGGCGGCGTCGTCGGATCCCACCCCGACATCGACCCGGCCGAGCACCGCCGTCTCGAGCACGCCGATGCGGACCGGCCCGCTGAGCACCGGACCCGGCGTGCAACCTGGCGAGA
>DAITQD010000078.1:4379-6004 GCA_036833255.1 Jatrophihabitantaceae bacterium | reverse complement strand
GTCCGCAAGCTCGTCCCGCATCCGAAGATCGGCGTCGCGCCGCCGGGGGGCGCCACGCTGGTCAACGTCCAGACGTTGCTGTGGGCCGACACCCCCGCCGACCAGCCGCTCGGCACGGTCACGCTGCTCGGCCACCGCGTCGCGCTGCGCGTGCACGTCGAACGCGTCGACTGGGACTTCGGTGACGGGCAGAGCGACACCACGGACGGTCCCGAACCCAAGTACGACCCGGCCGACGACTGCCACACCGTCACCTGCCCCGGCTACTGGGGTCACGTCTACGTCGCCACCGGCCCGATGACGATCGCGGCGAGCATCACCTGGTCCGGTCAGTACCGGATCGACGGCGGCGCCTGGCAGGACATCCCCGACACCGTCACCGGGCCAACGGCAACTGCAGCGCTCACCGTCAAGCAAGCCCGCGGCGTCCTCGTCCCGAATCCGGGTGAGCACTGACGAACCAGCCAGCTTTTCCCCGCTGGTGACCGGTTCAGTCGCGCCTTTCCCCGCTGGTGACCGGTTCAAGCAGTCTGAACCGACCACTGGCGGGGAAAACCGGAGCGGTCTCGGCGGCGGCCTCGCTCGAATGCCCGGGTGACGCGTTCGCCGAGATGGCGCGGTCGGTATCGGGCGTCGGTCCAACCCCACCGCACCATCTCCACGCCGGGGTCCGCCAACTCCTCCTGCCGGAGTTTCTCGGCGGTCAGCACGTCGCGGTCGTCGTACTTCGTGCGTCCGTCTGCCTCGCCGGCAACGCCGAACTCGTCCCAGTAGAAGTCGGTGCGACCGAGGAAGGCCCCGTTCTGATCGCACAGCGTCGTCTGCAGGTCCGGTGTCGGCAGCTCGAGCCACCGCAGCACGAGCCTGCTGAAGGACTCGAGCGGCGATTCGGCGCGCCCGTCCGCCGCGGCGAGGGCCCGCTTGGCGCGGCGGATCCCTGGCCAGTTCCGACAGGTGCGGACGATCTCCTTGAGGTTGTCGGCGTCGGCGAGGCCTCGGTGCAATGCGGCATCGATCGTGACGACCGCGGCCGCTGTCGAGGTGGACCGACCGATGTCGACGAGTGTCCGCGCGACTGTCGTGACCGGCACCCCGTCGACCTCGATGACGTCCTCGCGGCGCAGGGTGGCGCGATGGAGCAGCGCCCCGGTGACGTCACCGGTCGCGTGCGGGGTGATCGTCAGGTCGGGCCGGGTCGGTTCCGAGTGCAACAGCGGCAGGGCGTGGATCAGTGCGGCGGACCGATGGCTCACCACGCTGCCCCGGCAGGCCCGCGCTGCTGCCGCTGCGGCGACGCGCGGATCGTCTCTGTGCTCGGGTGCGGTGAACTGATCGTGTCTGAGCCGCAGTACCCGTCCGGAGCGAACCGCTCGGCTCAGGGCGGCATCTGACCAGCCGCAGGCGCGGGCGTCGGCGCGACTGAACACGGTGGCCGGTGGGGTGGATCGCATGCGGCCAGCAGACCTCGCATCGGGACCAGCGCGCCAATGCCGTACCGGATCTGTGGATGAAGTCGCCCGCTGTGGACCGCGGACTTGACACCGCTGTCCCCGCTGGTGACCGCACGCCCGCAGCCTTTCCCCGCTGGTGCCCGCCCGTGGCCGTCTCTTCCCCGCTGGTGCTCG
>DAITQD010000078.1:0-4279 GCA_036833255.1 Jatrophihabitantaceae bacterium | reverse complement strand
GCGGTCACCAGCGGGGAAAACAGGTACGGCAGCGGTCACCAGCGGGGAAAACAGGTGCGGCACCGAGCACCAGCGGGGAAAACAGGTACGGCAGCGGTCACCAGCGGGGAAAACAGGTACGGCAGCGGTCACCAGCGGGGAAAACAGGGCCCAAAGCTCAGCGGGCGCGGCGGGCCAGGCGTTCGCGGTCGAGGATGACGACGCTCTTGCCCTCGAGGCGCAGCCAGCCTCGCGAGGCGAAGTCGGCCAGCGCCTTGTTCACCGTCTCGCGCGAGGCGCCGACGAGCTGGGCCAGCTCCTCCTGCGTCAGGTCGTGGGTGACCCGCAGCTGACCGCCGTCGATCGAGCCGAAGCGTTGCGCCAGTTGCAGCAACTGCTTGGCTACCCGGCCCGGCACGTCGACGAAGATCAGGTCGGCGAGCATCGTGTTCGTCCGCCGCAGCCGGCGCGCGACGACTCGCAGCAACTGCATCGCGATCTGCGGATGGTCCTGCACCCACTTCTGCAGCGCCGCCTTGGGCAGCCGCGCCAGCCGGGCGTCGGTGACGACGGTGGCGGTGGCGGTACGCGGGCCCGGATCGAACAGCGACAGCTCACCGAACTGGTCGGACGGGCCCATCACGGCGACGAGGTTCTCGCGGCCGTCCGGGGAGCGCCGGCCGAGCTTCACCTTGCCGGCGAGCACGATGTAGAGGCTCTCACCCGCCTCGCCCTCGCTGAAAAGCGTCTCACCGCGGGGGGCGTCGACGATCTCGAACTCGTCGGCCAGCGCCTCGACCGCTTCCGGGTCGACACCCTGGAACAGCCCGGCCCTGCGAAGGGTCTCGTCCACGTCCGCTCCTGTTGGCTAGGCGACGTCCTGCGAGCTCGGTCACAGGTTCCGCGAGTGTAGCCACCGCGAGATGCCGAGGAAGATCAGGACGCCTGGTTTCGCCGCAACCGGCCAAAACCCAGCCGATGGCGGAACCGCCTCAGCGCGGAGTCGGTGCCCTCCCGGACGAAGGTGTCTAGCTCGGAGGGACTCGCGTCGTCGAGGAACTGCTCGATGTCGCGTTCGACGGCGACTCGGGTCAGTGGCTCCTCGACCCGCCCCATCAGGAGCATGAAGCCGAGCAGCACGAACGGGAACAGCAGGAACAGGAAGCCGATCATCGTGCCTCCATTGTGCCCCAACGGCGTCGTCGGCGGTGAATCGTAGGCTGGCGAGCGTGCCGCCCACCGAGGAAACCCCGCTTGCTCTCACCCGCCGCGCCCGCAGCATCAACCGCGCACTCGCCGACTTCTATCCAGACGCGCACTGCGAGCTGGACTTCACCAACGCCCTCGAGCTGTCGGTGGCGACGATCCTGTCCGCGCAATGCACCGACAAGCGGGTCAACGAGGTGACGCCGATCCTGTTCCGCCGCTTCCGCAACGCCGCCGACTACGCCGGCGCCGACCGGGCCGAGCTCGAGGAGATGATCCGCTCCACCGGCTTCTTTCGGAACAAGACGTCCTCGCTCATCAAGCTCGGCCAGGCGCTGGTCGAACGCTTCGACGGTGAGGTGCCGCGCACCCTGAAGGAGCTCATCACGCTGCCCGGCTTCGGGCGCAAGACCGCCAACGTCGTGCTGGGCAACGCATTCGGTGTCCCCGGTATCACCGTCGACACCCACTTCGGCCGGCTGGCCCGGCGCTGGGGCTGGACCACCGAGACCGACCCGGTCAAGGTCGAGCACGTCATCAACGCGCTGATCCCGAAGAAGGATTGGACGCTGCTGTCGCACCGCGTCATCTGGCACGGCCGGCGCATCTGCCACGCGCGCAAGCCCGCCTGCGGAGCGTGCCCGATCGCGCGGCTGTGCCCGTCCTTCGGCGAGGGTCCCACCGACCCGGCCGTTGCCGCCAGGCTCGTCCGCAGCGCATCGCAGATGATGGAGTCGCTCGGGTGAGCGAGCTACCCGAGCCCGAACTGAGCACGCTGCCGGACTGGCTGCGGCCACTGGCTGCCGCGGCCCGCAGCCTGCAGCCGGGTGACCTGTCCCGGTTCCTGCCGCCGGACGACGGCAGCGGGCGCGCCTCGGCCGTGCTGATGGCGCTCGCCGCGACGCCGGACGGGCCGGGCGTCCTACTCATCGAGCGGGCCGCCGACATGCGCACCCATGCCGGGCAGGTCGCATTCCCCGGCGGTGCCGCCGACCCCGACGACCCGCACCGCGTCGCCACCGCATTGCGCGAGGCCGAGGAGGAGGTCGGACTCGACCCGGCCAGCGTCCACATCGTCGCCGAGCTACCTGCGATATTCCTGCCGCCGTCGGGATTTGTGGTCACCCCGGTGCTGGCATGGTGGTCCGACCCGCATCCGGTGACGGCCGTCGACCCGGCCGAGGTGGCGCGGGTCGCCGTCGTGCCGATCGCCGAACTCGCCGACCCGGCCAACCGGTTCCGCGTCGTGCACCCGTCGGGCTGGCACGGACCGGGTTTCGCGGCGGGCGGCCTGTTCATCTGGGGCTTCACCGCCGGCCTGCTCGACCGGCTGCTGGCCTTCGGCGGTTGGGCCCAGCTGTGGGACGAGACTCAGCGCCGCCCGCTGCCGAGCGGCAGTTCCGGCATCCGCGCGGCTCCGCCGGCCGCCGGGTGAGCAGGGCTCTCAGCGCCCGCCGGTACCGTCGGGGCATGTCCCCGCTGTCGTGCGATGCGCCGCGCACCGTGTCGCGCGCCGCCGCCGCCGGGTGTGCAGTCGCTCTGCTCGCCGGCTGCACCAATAGCCAGGCGTCGATCAACCGCCGACCGCAGGGCGGCTCGGCCACCGCGAGCGTCGTCGATGGCGTTCAGCAGATCACCGTCAAGACCGGCGACACCTATCGCTTCGACCCGTCGACGATCACCGTGCATCCCGGCCGGGTGACAGTCGTTCTCGTCAACGGCGGCCATGGGGCGCCGCACAACTGGACGCTGGCCGGCCTGCCCGGGGCGGCCACCGCGCTCGCCTCGGCCGGGCAGACTCAGGCGGCGACGTTCACCGCGCCCGCGCCGGGCACCTACCACTTCATGTGCACCATTCACAGGAAGCAGGGACAGACGGGCGAGCTCGTCGTCCTGCCCCACTGAGCCGGCACCCGTGGACATCCTCGACATCGTCATCATCCTGGCCGCGATCGCCTATGGCATAAGCGGTTTCCGCAACGGTGCGGTCGTCGGCGTGTTCTCGATGATCGGCTTCTTCGGCGGCGCCATTGTCGGCGCGCAACTGGCCGGGCCCCTCGGCTCGCGCCTCGCCGACGGGCGGGCGCAGATCCCGATCGCCATCGTCTGCGTGCTGTGCGTGGCGATGATCGGGCAACTGCTCGGCGTGTGGGCGGCCGGCCATATCCGCAGGCACATCGCCAAGGACGGCGGCGGACGGACGCTCGACTCGGGCGTCGGTTCGGCGCTGGGCGTCGTGTCGGTACTGCTCGTGGCGTGGATGGTCGCCGTCCCACTCGCGTCCTCGCCGTACCCCTCGCTGTCATCGGCGGCGGTGAACTCCCGCATCGTGCGCGGGGTCAACGACGTCATGCCCAAGGGCGTGCGCAGTCTGTACTCGTCGATGCGCTCGTTCCTCAACCAGAGCGGTTTCCCGCCGGTCTTCGGCGACCTGCCCCAGAACCGGATAGTGAAGGTCGCCCCGCCCGATGCCACGCTGTCGCCGACTGTCCAGGCGCGGGTGCAGACGGCCAGCGCGTCGGTCTTCAAGATCTACGGCGAGGCACCCTCGTGCAACCGCGGCATCGAGGGCTCGGGCTTCGTGTACGCACCGCATCGCATCGTCACCAACGCGCATGTGGTCGCGGGTACCGTGCGGGTCGGCGTGCAGGTGAGCAAGAGCGAAACGCTGCCGGCCAGCGTTGTGGTCTACGACCCGAAGCGTGACATTGCCGTGCTGTCTGTGCCCGGCCTCGACGCGCCAGCGCTGACGTTCTCGCAGACGCCGGCCGGCACGGGCGATCCGGCCGTCGTCCTCGGCTATCCGGAGGACGGGCCGTTCAACGTCCGCACAGCGCGGGTGCGCTCGCGTGACACGGCGTCGGGCAATGACATCTACGGCAACGGGAGCGTACGGCGCAACATCTACTCGATCTACGCGGCAGTGCGCAGCGGCAACTCGGGCGGTCCGCTGCTCGCCGACAACGGCACGGTGCTCGGCGTGGTGTTCGCGACGGCGCTGGATTCGCGCACCACCGGGTACGTGTTGACGGACAGCGAGATCGCGCCGGACGTGGACAAGGGTCGGTCGGCCGTCACCCGAGTGGGCACGGGT
>DAITQD010000077.1:0-13070 GCA_036833255.1 Jatrophihabitantaceae bacterium | reverse complement strand
CAATGCATTCGACCTCCGCAGTCGCAAGCTACGAGGAGTAGTAGCAGCCGTAGCCGTTCTGGGTCTTCCAGGTGTTGCTCCAGGAGGGCTGGACCGGGAACACGTAGCCGTTGGTCAGCGTCTTGTTGGCGAGGTTGATCCAGCTGCACTTGTCCGCGTTCTCGGAGTTGTCAACGTCTAACCATGCGTTCAAGCCAGGGTCATTAACCGTCTCGGCGTACTCGTGCAACGCGTTGATTGTCACCCCGTCGAGGACACCGTTCGAGCCGTTGACCTTCGTCCCGCCACAGCCCCGACCGATGTAGTCCAGGTACGGCGTGTACGGCAGGGACGTGTAGGTCACCCATGATCCCGATGGGCCCGCAAGGGTCCAGTTGTGCCAGGCGCAGAACCTGTTCTGCGTCGAGTACTGGTCGACCACGCCCCAGGGAGTGGCGATGACGTACTGGGCGTTGTAGCTGTAGTTGTTGACTCTTGCCGCCGCCCTCGCGGCAGCGGCCGCGACATCTGCCTTCGCGGGGTAGGCAGGAACAGCTGTCGTGCCGCTCAGCCAGCCGGCGTACTGGCCGGTCGGGTTGGTGAACGCGCCTGTGGAACCGCTGTACTGCTTCAGCACGTTGGCCACGCTGCTGCCACCCACTCCGCCATAGAAGTAGTGGAGCCTGTTGGCCACGCCATACGGATCACCGTTGGTTGACCACGAAGGCCCCCAGAGCACCAGGTAGATGCGCGGGGCCGTCTGCACGGGACCCGAATGCCAGGTCAGCAGCCTCGTCGAGTACGCGTTCTGACCTTCTCCGTTCTCGACTTCGCCAAGCCCGGCCGCAGGTCGTGGCGCGTGCTCATTCGGTCCAGCGTGACGCTTGGCTCGGCCCTGCTGCGGGGGGAGTCCCTTCGGCGTGGCCGAGACCGGCCCCTCCGAGATGCCGCGCGTAGCGTTGCGGTCGTTCGCCTGTCCGCCGGTGGCCGCGGCGCGTGCCGCCGCGCTGTGGGAGTGCGGCGCGGTCGTCGAGTCGGCGGACGTGACCAGGCCGGCGATCAGTGCGGTGCCAGCGGCAACGACGCCGAGCGCACGTGGAAGGCGGCGGGTGGCTGGTGCGGAGTCGGTGCCGTAAGCAGTCATCGGTGTTACCTCCATGCGTCGGGTCGGGCCGGAATTTCGGCCCTGCGGTGTCGTCCTGACTCGGCCTACCGCTGCACGCACACTGAGCCCGACCGCTGAAGCCCTGCTGAAGGCTGATCCACCTGCGCGGTTCGGGGGGACGGGCACCTGAGCGGCGCGCGTACCCTCGACCGACGTGGACGTCCCTGCCGATCTGAAAGAACTCTCCGCCACCCTGGCCAGCATCGAGTCCGTCCTCGACGTCGCCAAACTGCGCCGCGAGGCCGACGAGCTCGAGCGGCAGGCATCTGCGCCCGACCTCTGGGACGACCCGGCGAACGCGCAGCGGGTGACCTCCCGGCTGTCCTACGCGCAGGGCGAGATCCGCCGCGTCGAGGATCTCCGCCGCCGCACGGACGACGCCCAGGTGCTGTGGGAGCTGGCCGAAGAGGCAGACGACGACGGCTACAAGGCCGAGGCCGAGGCGGAACTCGCCAGCCTGCAGAAGAGCATCGACGAGCTCGAGGTGCGCACCCTGCTGTCGGGCGAGTACGACTCACGCGAGGCGTTGGTGACGATCCGCTCCGAGGCCGGCGGTGTCGACGCGGCCGACTTCGCCGAGATGCTGCTGCGCATGTACCTGCGTTGGGCCGAGCGGCACAACTACCCCACCGACGTCCTGGACACGTCCTACGCCGAAGAGGCCGGCATCAAATCCGCGACGTTCCAGGTCAGGGCGCCGTACGCCTATGGGACGCTGTCCGTCGAGCAGGGCACCCACCGCCTCGTGCGCATCAGCCCGTTCGACAATCAGGGCCGTCGACAGACGAGCTTTGCCGGCGTCGAGGTGCTGCCCGTCGTCGAGTCCGCCGATGTCGTCGAGATCCCCGACGACGACATCCGCGTCGATGTCTACCGCTCCAGCGGGCCGGGCGGGCAAGGCGTGAACACCACCGACTCGGCGGTGCGCATCACCCACCTAGCCACCGGCATCGTGGTCAGCTGCCAGAACGAGCGCAGCCAGATCCAGAACCGAGCCAGTGCCATGGCCGTGCTGCAGGCCAAGCTTCTCGAACGCCGGCGGCAGGAGCAGCAGGCCACGATGGACGCGCTCAAGGATGGCGGCAACAGCTGGGGCAACCAGATGCGCAGCTATGTCCTGCACCCCTACCAGATGGTCAAGGACCTGCGTACCGAGTACGAGGTCGGCAACCCGCAGGGTGTCCTCGACGGCGACATAGACGGGTTCATCGAGGCCGGCATCCGCTGGCGCAGAAGTTCTGGCTAAGGCCTAGGCCCCCGGTTGGCGGAGTCGCACATGACTGTTCGCTAAACTGCACTCCCGTGATCCGGCTCCAGGAAATAACGAAGGTCTACCCGGCCGGTGCGCGTCCCGCCCTCGACGGAATATCCCTCGAGATCGACAAGGGTGAGTTCGTCTTTCTCATCGGCCAGTCCGGCTCGGGCAAGTCGACGGTACTGCGCATGTTGATGCGCGAGGAGCTGCCCACCAGCGGGGTCGTCACCGTCGACGGGCGCGATGTCGGCAAGCTGGCCAAACGCAAGGTTCCTGAGCTGCGTCGCAAGATCGGCTGTGTCTTCCAGGACTTTCGGCTGCTGCCGAAGAAGACCGTCTACGAGAACGTCGCGTTCGCGCTCGAGGTGATCAACAAGTCGCCCAAGGCGATCCGGCGCACCGTGCCCGAGGTGCTCGAACTGGTCGGCCTCGAGGGCAAGACTCAACGGATGCCCAACGAACTCTCCGGCGGCGAGCAGCAGCGCGTCGCGATCGCGCGCGCCTTCGTCAACCGGCCGCTCGTCCTGCTGGCCGACGAGCCGACCGGCAACCTTGACCCCGACACCAGCCAGGGCATCATGAGCCTGCTCGAGCGGATCAACCGCACCGGAACGACCGTCGTCATGGCCACGCACGACAACAACATCGTCGACGCGATGCGGCGGCGGGTGGTCGAACTCGAATTCGGCAAGATCATCCGTGACCAGTCCCGCGGCGTGTACGGAGTCGGCCGCTGAGCGGCCCGCACCCGATGCGAACCCTCGAACAGTAAGGAAGTCATGCGCGCCAACTTCGTGTTGTCCGGTGTCGCGACCGGCATCCGCCGGAACGCGACCATGACTATCGCGCTCATCCTCAGCACGGCGATTGCCCTCGCGTTCGTCGGAGCGTCCATCCTCGCGAACACCGAGATCACCAAGTTCAAGCACAAGTATGAGGACAAGATCAACGTCTCGGTGTACCTCTGCGCGCGACTGCATGCCAACGACCCGAACTGCCAGCACAAGACGACTGCGACCGAGACGTCGGCGATCCAGGATCAGCTGCGCCAGAATCCGCTGGTCAAGTCGGTCGCATACGTCTCGGAAAGGGCCGCGTTCGATCGCGGCAAGCAGCAGCAGGCGACGCTCGCCCAGTACATCAGGCTCGGCGACCTACCCGCGTCCTTCACCGTGAAGTTGAAGAACGTGAAGAAGGACTACGACGCGTTCTCTGCCCAGACCGGAGTGCTCCCCGGCGTCGGCCGGGTCAACAATCAGATCGACACGATCAACACCTTGCTCAATATCATCGACAGCGCTCGCTTGCTGTCCATCGTGATTGCGTTGGTGGTTCTCGCGGCGTCGATCCTGCTGATCGCCAACACCATCCAGGTGGCCGCCACCCAGCGCAAGAACGAGACCAGCATCATGCGACTCGTCGGCGCATCACGCTGGATGACGGAGATGCCGTTCGTGCTCGAGGCGGTGATGGCCGCGGCAGTGGGCGGACTGATCGCGTTCGGGCTCATCTGGTTGGGTGAGCACTACGTTCTCGACAACATCTTCGCGGGCCCGACGCAGAATGGCGTCATCCCGAACCTGGGCATCAACGATGTGCTGATCGCCGGCGGGACCGGCCTGATCGTCGGCATCGGGCTCTCGGCGGTCACCGCGTTCGCGACGCTGCGCCTCTACGTACGGTTGTAGCCGTGAAGGCACAGGCCCCATCGAGCAATCGCGAGACGGGTCGCAAGATGATCGCCCAGAATCGCAAAGCCCGGCATGACTACTCGATCATCGACGTGTTCGAGGCGGGCGTCGTGCTCACCGGCACCGAGGTCAAGTCGCTGCGGCTCGGCCGGGCGTCCCTCGTCGACGGTTTCGCCACGATCGACAATGGCGAGATCTTCCTGCGCAACGTGCACATCCCCGAGTACCTCCACGGCAGCTGGACGAATCACGAGCCGCGCCGGGTCCGCAAGCTGCTGCTGCACCGGTCCGAGATCACCCGGCTCATCGGCAAGACGAAGGAGAGCGGCCTGACGCTCGTGCCGCTCTCGCTCTACTTCTCGGCCGGCAAGGTGAAGGTCGAAATAGCGCTCGCCCAGGGCAAGAAGTCCTACGACAAGCGGCAGGACCTCGCAAAACGCGATGCCGACCGCGACATCCGCAAGGCGCTGGGCCGTCGCGCCAAGGGCATGGATTGACGTCCTGGCTTGCCGGGACCGCTAAGCTGGGGGAGCACGACAAGGGGGTGAACGGTTTCGACTCTGGACGTCGATTCAGGAGAAGCGGGCCGAGGTTCGCGTTGCTGCCCTCGTTAAACAAGCGACGCACAAAAAATAAGCGCCGACAATAGTCGCGCCGATTTCGCTCTCGCTGCCTAAGTAGCTAGAGCGGATCTGTCAGCCCGGGCTCGTCACCGGCCCGGTCGCTGGCATCAGCTAGGTGGCTTACCGTCCTCGCCGGTCGCGGGGGAGGACGGGACAACTCACAGCGACTGGGCCCGTCACACCGGCGTGTGTGCAAGACCGGTGGGGCCGAGTAGAGGCAGCGCACACTGCGCCCGGAGAAGTCCTGTTGAAGCGACAGAGGACGCGGGTTCGATTCCCGCCACCTCCACGTGACGTGGGCCGGTACGAACCGGTGTCCACTGGCGGCCCGGACCAGAGATGGTCCGGGCCGCTTCACGTCTGGGACCCAGAAGTAGGGCTGAGCGTGCTTGTCGGGGCTGACGTCGATGCGGTCGATGAGTTCGTTGAGGAGTTGCTTGACCACGTCAGGGCTGTCGTGCCGGACGGCTCGGCGGACCCGCTCGCGGATGTTGAGCGATCGCGGGGTCGCGGGACACTGACCGGGTGTCCTCGTCTTCGTCACTATCGATCGCGCCGACTGCGGCGAGGACTGCGTGTGGCCACACGCCACACGCAGCGTCTCTGAACGCCTCCGAAAGCGGCTGAAAGAACTCGAGCCTCGGAGCATGTTGAGCGTAAGCGCAGGTCAGCGGCTGGTGGCCGGTGGTTTCGATTCTCGCCGCCCCCACTGATTTGTGAGCTTGTGACCTGTTAGCGACGTCGTGTTGCCGTCGTTAACGGTTCACAAGGTCGGTCCCGTGGTTGACGGCTCGGGTGGAGTCCGGGTCCTCGACATTCGAGCCTTCGGACGGAAGGCTACGTCGCGGAGGTCCACAGTCATGGCTAAAGGTTCATCGCCGCAGCGCGGCGATGCGGGTCTGGGCAGTGTCTTCGGCTTCGTGGCGGCGATCCTCGGCGCCTTGGTGTGCTTCGTCGGATGCGCCGCGGAAGTCTCCGCGCTCGGGCGCCCGCACAAGGCTCCGACGACGGTGTTGGCGGCGGTGGCGATCGGCTTTGGTGTGGGTGCGGTGGTGTTGGTGCGGGTCGCGATTCGGCTCGAGCACCGGTTCCGCAGCGGCCAGCCCGCGGCTCGGGCGGCGGCACCAGTCGTAGAGCCGACGGCGGTCCGACACCCGAGGAACGCCCCGGTGAGCCGGATTATCGCGACGGTCGTCATCGTCGGGGTGATCGCGTTCATCACCGCCTTGAGCTTCAGCCTGCACTCTCGGGCCGCCCGGTCGTCCTACATCCAGCATCACGGCCTGGCGCGCAAGGGCACCGTTGTGTCGGTGAACTCGGTGAGCCACGACACGAGGTACGACTCGTGGACGACCTACGACTATGACGTGACGCTCGCTGCGCCTGCGGGCGCAGCGACCCACACCGTCGCGCACGACCCCACGAAGGACTCTCAGCAGTTCAACCGAGGCGACCCGATCAACGTCCTCGTCGATCCGAAGCGGATGAACTACGCCGAGCTGCCGGGAATGCCGGTCCAGTCGTCCGCCTGGTTCGTGGGCCCGCTGATCATGGGTGTCCTCTTCGCTGGGCTTGCCGTAATCATCACGACCGAGCAAGTCAAGCACCGGCGGCTGAGGCGAGCTGCGAAGGGAGCTACTGTTCCTCCCATGACGTCACCGACCGCGCCTGCCGGTCCCTCGGCGCCTGCTGGGGGCACCTCGCAGGAGCAGGAACAAGTCGTGCGGTCGCTGCGCGCCGCCGGGCGGTTGGCAGAGGCCACCGCGCACGTCGAGGGACTCGGCCCGTACGGCGTGCCGGATGACGACTACGACACCTCGCTCGGTGCCGCCGTTTTCGATGCGTACGGCGACCAACTCGCCGCAACCGATCGCAGCGCCGCCGACGCCGCTTACCAACGTGCCGCCGAATTGCAGCGGTCGTTCGCCTCGTGCGCAACCTCAGGCGGAGAGGGCCTGGCACGGATGGGGATCGCCGACCAGCTGGACGCGAAACGCCACAAATCTGGTCCGTAACAGGAATGAGGTCCCCGAGTCGGAGGAGGCCAGAATCACGACGTCGATGCTTGGATCTTGCGCGGCGCGGACGGCCGCCAGCGAACACAGCATGTCGACGCATTTCCTAAGGATCTGATCTTCGGGTCTGCCCCTGACGTACCGTTGCCTGATGCTGCACAGGCTTCGATTCGCCCTCTCGCCGGGCTGGCTTGTGCTGCACCTGATCACGCTCGCCATGATTGTGGCGATGGTGCTGCTCGGCCGCTGGCAGCTGGACGTGTCGAACGCCAAGCACTTCAACCTGCAGAACTTCGGCTACGCGCTGCAGTGGTGGGCGTTCAGCCTGTTCGCCCTCGGCATGTGGGCGCGGGTTATATTCGATACTCGCGGCCGGTCCACCGACGCGCCGGCCGGCGCGTTGGTGGACCGCCCGGGCCGCGCACCGGACGCTGAGCCCGTAGCGAGCTCTGAGGACGCGGTCGCCTACCGTCGCTATGTCATGCCACAGAGCTCGATCGCACCCGCGCCCGCCGCCGACTCCGAGCACGCGGCCTACAACGACTACCTGGCCTCACTCGATGCCGACTCGTCGGCGAACAGCGGCGCCGAAGGGACCGCACCGTGAGCCAGCAGGCCACCGCTGCCGCACCGAGGCCCGCGCGGGCCAAGTACGCAGGCGCGCTGCTGCGCTATCGGATCATGGCGTTCGCCACCGGTTTCGTGCTGCTCGCGGGCACGATCGCGCTGGTGCTCAAGGACGTCGTGCATGTTCACCACATGGAGCCGGGCACGGGCCTGCTCTGGCTGGCTCACGGCTACCTCTACCTGCTGTACGTGATCGCAACGGTCAACCTCGGGCTGAAGCTGCGCTGGCCGCTGCTACGGGTCGGGGCCGTGATGCTCGCCGGCACCATCCCGACCATGTCCTTCGTGGCCGAGCACTACGTCACGCGCGACACGCGCAAGCGCCTGGCCGCCTGAACACCGCATGGTGATGTCGGCGGCCGGCGCGGGCGACGAGCCGGGCAGCCGCGAGCTGCGCGGCGTCGGGTGAGGCGGCGGCTCGCGGCCTTGTTCGCGCTGATCGGCGCGATTCTCGGCATCGCCTTCGGGCTCGCCGGCGGCGCGTCCGCGCACGCGACGGTTGTCGGCAGCGACCCGGTCGACGGGTCACGCCTGAAGCGCGCTCCAGCCGTTGTCACGATCACCTTCGACGAACAGGTCGGCCTGGGCAGTGTCGGCTACCTGCACGTCACCGACCAGAGCGGCCGCCGGGTCGACAGCGGCAGCTCGTTCCATCCGAGCGGCGATGGGGCCAAGGTCGCCGACAAGCTGAAGTCCGGACTCGGCGACGGCACGTACACCGGGAGCTACCGGGTCATCTCGGCCGACTCGCACCCGGCCGCCGGCACGGTGCGTTTCGTCGTCGGCAACGGCGTGCTCAGTTCCGCAGGTGTCGACTCGGCGACGGTGAACCCGCAGACGAGCATCGTCTTCGACATCGCGCGGTGGGCCTCCTTCGCCGGCTTCGCTCTGCTCGGCGGCGGGTGGCTGCTGCTGTCGGTCTGGCCGCAGGGACGCGACGATCGCCGGGCCCGCACGATCGTCTGGACGGGCTGGGGCGTCACCGGCCTCGGCGCGATCGCCGAGCTGCTCCTGCAGGGGCCCTACACCGCCGGGACGGGGTTGTCAGCTCTCGCCAACTGGTCGCTGCTCGACGGCACGCTGCACACCGACTACGGCCAGCTGCACTGCGCGCGACTGCTCCTGCTCGGCGTCATCGCGTTGCTGCTCGGCTGGGCGCTACAGGGCGAGCGCCGGCGCTCGCATCTCGAGGACGCCGCCTGGCCGCTGGCTGCGGGAGTGGCGCTGAGCTTCTCCGCGGCCGGCCATCCGGAGACAACCAACCCGCGGCTGCTCTCGGTAGCCCTCGACACGCTGCACATCCTGTCGATGGCAGCCTGGCTCGGCGGGTTGGTCGTGCTCGTCGCGGCGGTGCTGCCCCGGCGCGAGCCGGAGGAGTTGCGGGCAGTGCTGCCGGTCTTCTCGCGGGTGGCATTCGGTTCCGTGCTCGTCCTCGCGGTTACCGGGACGTATGCGGCCTGGCGCGGCGTCGGCACCGTGCACGCGGTGTTCAGCACGACCTACGGACTGCTGGTCATGGTCAAGATCGTGCTGTTCATCGGGGTGTTGGCGCTCGGCTACGCGTCGCGCAGCGCCGTCCAACGCCGTTTCGTGCGGGTGCCGGTCGCCTACGCGATGAGCAATACTGCGCTGGATGAGCAGGCGGCCGATGACGTCGCCGACCCGCCCGACGGTGGGCTGACCGCGACCGCGACCGCGACGGAGCGGCTGCGGCGCTCGGTGCTCGTCGAGATCGTGCTGGCGATCGGCGTCCTCGTCGCCACCGCGGTACTGGTGGCCCAACCACGCGGGAAGGAGGCGATCGCGACCCGTGAGCTGCGTCCGGCGTCGGAATCCGCCGACCTCGGCGGCGGGCGCAGCGTCACCGTCACGATCACCCCGGGCCGGCATGGCACGGTCGTCGCCGACGTGTCGCTCAGCCCGGGCAGCGAACCGAAGAAGGTCACTGCGACGGCGGCGCTGCCCGCGAGGCAGCTCGGTCCGATCCCGATCGAGCTCACTGCGAACGACACGAACGTCTACGCCGCAAGCGGCATCAACCTGCCGGTAGCCGGCGACTGGGTGATCAGCCTCGTCGTCACCACCTCCGAATTCGACGCCACCACGGCGCAGGTCAAGGTCCACCTGTACTGATCGACCCCTGATGACGAAGGGCAATTCTTGATGACGAGGCTCCGCGCGGTTGCCGTCGGTAGTGCCGTCGCCGTGGCGGCGATGCTCGTCCTGGCTGCGCCCGCGTCCGCGCATGTCACGGTCTGCGCGCCCGGTGCCACCCAGGACGGCGGTGATCAGGAGATCACCTTCCGGGTGCCGGTCGAGAAGAACGCTGACACAGTCGGGTTGAGGATCGCGCTGCCGAGCGACACTCCGATCGCCTCTGTGGAGGTGCAGACGATGCCCGGCTGGACGCACACCCAGAAGACCGCGAAGCTCGCGACACCCATCCACACCGACGACGGCGACATCACCGAAGCCCTGTCGGAGATCGACTGGAAGGCGCAGGGAGGCCAGGGTCTCGAGCCCGGCGAGTTCGGCGCGTTCACGATCATCGCCGGCCAACTGCCCGACGCGCCGACACTCACGTTCAAGGCGATCCAGACCTACCGCGACGGAAGTTCCGTCTCGTGGATCGAGACCGCCGCGCCGGGCAGCAGCGGATCGCCAGACCATCCGGCCCCTGTGCTGACGTTGGCCCCCGCGGGTCCGACAGGCAAGTCCACCGGCGCGGCGAGCACAGCAACGGTGCCGACCTCGAAGCCCAGCAACACCGGCCCGGTTGTGCTGTCGATCCTCGCGCTCGCCATGGCCGCCGCGGCGCTCGGCCTCGCCATTGTGGCGCGGGCCCGTGGGGGGCGTGCCTGATGCGGATAGCGTGGCCGGGGCCGCCCGTCCCGAATGGTTCGTCGGCTGCACCGTCCGGTGCGGCAGCCACCCCAGCCTCATCTGGAGCAACGCAGTGATCCGCCGTTTCCGCCCCGTCGTCCTGGCCGCGTCCCTCGCCTGCCTGGTCGTCCTCGCCGGCTGCGGCAGCTCGCACTCCGGCGACCAGTCCAGCCCGCAGCCGTCCCAGCTGAACGACCAGCCGAGCCCAGGGGACGGATTCCAGGGCGTCGGCCTCACCCCGCCGCAGCCGCGGCCGTCGTTCACGTTAACCGACACGGCGGGTAAGGCGTTCGCGTTCGGTTCCCGGACGGCGGGCCACCCGACGCTGGTGTTCTTCGGTTACACGAACTGCCCGGACGTCTGCCCGGCGACGATGGCCGACGTCCACCAGGCGCTCACCAAGGTGCCGGCTGCGCTGCAGGCGCAGACCTACGTCGTCTTTGTCTCGACCGATGTCAAGCACGACACCGCTGCGGTGATCAACACGTGGCTGTCGAAATTCAGTGGCGGCGTGGCCGCGACGTTCGTCGGGCTGCGCGGGACGCAGGCCCAGATCGACGCCGCTCAGGCCGCTGCGCACGTCACGCTGGCCGAGGACGGCGGGCAGACCCATTCGGCCCAGGTGCTGCTCTACGGCGCGGACGACTACGCGCGCGTCACCTACTTGCAGAGCACGAACGAGGCACAATTGATCGCGCACGACCTCCCGCTGACGGCGAAGTCCTGAGCACATTGCGGGTACGGCAGAATCACCGCTCGTGAACTGGAACTCGGCACGCCCCTGGCTCGGCACCGTCACCCGCCTCGTGCTCGGCGTCGTGTGGTTGTGGGCGAGCTGGTCCAAGCTGCACGACCCCCGCGGCTTCGTCCAGGTGATTCGCGCCTATGACGCGACACCCGAGTGGTTGTCCAAAGCGATCGGCTACGGCCTGCCGGTGCTGGAGCTGTGCCTGGGCGTGCTGCTGATCGTCGGCGTGGCCGTGCGGATCTCGGCCATCGTGTCCGGGCTGCTGTTCGTCGTCTTCCTCGTCGGGCTCGTGCAGGTTGCCGCGCGTGGCATCCACCTGGACTGCGGCTGCTTCGGTGGCGGCGGCACGACTACCGGAGGCACGAGCTACCCGCTCGACATCCTGCGCGACGTCGGCCTGCTGATCCTGGCCGGGTATCTCGCCGTGTGGAGCGCCACCCGGATCTCGATCGAGGAGTTCCTCGCGCGCAACGACCATGTCGCGCCGCCATCGGCCAAGCGGATGCGCAGCGAGGGTGGGCAGCGCAAGTACAACGCGATGCTCGAGTCGCGGCGCAAGGAGGCGCGGGAACGCTCGCGCTACCTCAACGCTTCGCTCAGCATCGTCGTCGTGCTCGTCTCGGTGATCGGCATCGGCGTGCAGGGCGGCCGGGCGAAGATCGCCGGTGACCTCACGGCGACGAACGCCAGCGCCGGCAACGGCGTGGTGTACGGCAAGAGGGCGGCGGCAACCGTCGATGTCTACGAAGACTTCCAGTGTCCGGTTTGCCAGGCCTTCGAGCAGTCCGTCGGCACGACTCTGGAAGCCGATGTCAAGGCGAACAGGGCCCAGGTCCGCTACCACACGCTGTCCTTCCTCGACGCGAACTCGAACGGCAACCGGTACTCCTCGCGAGCGGCGAACGCGGCGCTGTGTGCGTCCGACGTCACCGTCGGCGCATTCGTGAAGTACCACGACATCCTGTTCAAGGCGACCGTGCAGCCGAAGGAGGGCAGCGGCGGGCGCTCGGACGCCGACCTGCTCACCTACGCCACCCAGGCCGGCCTGACGAAAGCCCAGATCGGCACGTTCACGACGTGCGTGCAGACCGAGCAACACAAGGCGCTGGTGCAAGGCATCACCGAGAAGGCCAGCGAGCGTGGCGTGAACGGGACGCCGACGGTGATCGTCAACGGCGAGACGCTGAAGAAGACGGACCTGGCCTCGCTGACTGCCGCGATCGCGGCCGCCGACGCGAAGGGGCCGCCTCCGTCGCCGTCGCCCACCCCGACACCGTCGTCGAGCAAGTCGGCCACCACGAGCAAGAGCCCGTCGCCGAAGGCGTCGTCGACCGCCAAGCCTTGAGCCCATGACGCGGCGGCTGGCCGAATGTGCCAGGCAGTGCGGGCCGCGTTCCCGTGAACGGGAAGCGAGTGCGGGCCCCGAAGATCAACACGCATACAGCATGGCGGTAGCCATGGCAGATGCGTGTTGATCACGCTCGGGTCGGCGCGTTCACACGCGGAAGGGCCGGACTCCCACGGTGGGGGTCCGGCCCTTCCGCGGGGGGAGCTACTTGTTGGCGGCTTGCTTCAGGGCGCTGCCGGGACTGAACTTCACGGTCTTGGCGGCCGGGATTTGGATGGTCGCGCCAGTGGCCGGGTTGCGTCCCTCACGGGCGGCGCGGTGGCCGACCGAGAGTGCGAAGAAGCCGGGCACACTGACCTTCTCGCCTTTGCCGGCGGCGTCTTCGAGGGTCGACTGCAGTCCACGCAGGACGGCGTCCACCGTCTTCTGCTCGAGCGACGCTGCGTCGGCGACGGCGGCAACCAGTTCCTTGCGGTTCACGGAAATCTCCCTTGATCGTCGGTGTGTTGCTGCATCCAGTATGGGTGACCGGCCCGCAGACCCCGTCTTCCGGGGCTATCGGCGCGGCGTGTCGTCACAGATTGGCGGCGTTCGGGACGCCCCCGGGGCGCCGTGTAGCATTGCGATTCGGTTCCGGTTGCGGGTGCGCTGGGGCAGGTTCGGGGCTGTGGCGCAGCTGGTAGCGCACCACACTGGCAGTGTGGGGGTCAGGGGTTCGAGTCCCCTCAGCTCCACC
>DAITQD010000076.1:0-13163 GCA_036833255.1 Jatrophihabitantaceae bacterium | reverse complement strand
GGCCAGGAGGGCGCCGAGAAATGGCTGAGCGGATGCGGTGGCGCAGGCGGATTCGCGCGGGGCCGGATGGAACAATGAGCGACATGGTGGCAGCGCAGACTCAGCAGCGCGCTGCCCAAACGCTATCGACGCCTCGATTCACCGGCCTGCTCCCCCACCGGTTGCTGCACTGGCGACGGCCGGTGTGGTGGCAGGAACTCGCGATCATCGCGGTCGGCTACTGGCTGTACTCGATCGGCCGCAACGCCGTCCCCGAGCATGAGTCCATCGCCCGGCGGCACGGGCGCAGCGTCCAGCACCTGCAGGACTATCTGCATCTCAACTTCGAGCTGTCAGTGAACCATTTCGTGGCCGCCCACGAGTGGCTCGCCCAGCTCATGGACTACTTCTACGCCACGCTGCATTTCGTCCTCACGATCGGCGTGCTGGTCTGGCTGTTCGTCAAGCGCCCGCATATCTACCGGGGTGCCCGCACTGTGCTGTTCGCGACGACCCTGCTCGGCCTGCTCGGCTTCTACCTGTATCCGCTCGCGCCGCCGCGCCTGCTGCCGCAGTACGACTACATCGACACGCTGCTCAAGTTCCACACCTGGGGATCGCTCGCCGACCCGAAGATCGCCGAACACTCCAACCAGTTCGCCGCGATGCCGAGCCTGCACATCGCCTGGTCGCTGTGGTGCGCCATTGTGTTGTTCCGGTGCGCCAAGCCGGTGTGGATCCGGGTGCTCGGCCTGCTCTATCCGGTGCTCACTTTGCTCGTCATCGTCGGCACGGCGAACCACTTCATCATCGACGCCGTCGGCAGCGCGGCGATCATCGCCGCGGGCTTCGTCGCACAGTGGCTGCTGTCCGGACGCGGTGCCTTCACGCCACCCGTCGACGCGCCGGACTTCGGGCTGCCCGACCCGCCGCTACCGGGCCGCTCGCACGGCGCCCACGCCCACTAGCCCCTTTTCGCGATCGCCGCTCAGGCCGGCGAGGCGTAGAAGATCTCCTCGACGACGCGACGCGCCCGCCGAGCGGTCCGGCGGTAGTCATCGACCACCTGTCCCGGATCGAAGCCCGGCAGATAGCCCATCGCGCGCCCGACGGCGCTCAGGGCGATGCCCTGGTATGGCAACTCGTCCTCGGCCTTGTCGCGCACGAGCATGAGCGCGTTGCGGACGTGGGTGGCCAGCCGCCATGACGCGGCAAGGGCGTCGGCCTGGCCGGCCCTGAGCAGTTGCGCCTCGGCCGCCGCCTGCAGCGCGTCAAGGGTGCGGGTGGTGCGCAGGCCGGCCACGTCATGCCCGTGGGAGAGCTGCAGCAGCTGGACCGTCCACTCGATGTCGGCCAGCCCACCGCGCCCGAGCTTGGTGTGCATCGTCGGATCGGCGCCGCGCGGCAGGCGCTCGCTGTCGACCCGTCCCTTGAGCCGACGGATCTCGACGAGATCGGCCGGGCGAACCCCGCCGACCGGGTAGCGCACCGGGTCGATCATTGCGATGAATCGCGCGCCCAGGTCGTGATCCCCGGCGGCGAAGCGCGCCCGCAGCAAGGCCTGCGCCTCCCACGCCGAGGACCAGCGGGCGTAATAGGACGCGTAGGAGGCGAGGGAGCGCACCAGCGGACCGTTGCGTCCCTCCGGGCGCAGATCGGCGTCGACGCCCAGCGGCGGGTCGTTCGACGATGGCGAGCCGAGCAGCGCACGCAGCCGGCTCGCGACGTCGTGGGCCACGCGCGCGGCCTGCTCGTCAGGCGTGTCGGCGCTGTCCGGCTCGTAAACGAACATCACGTCGGCGTCCGAGCCGTAACTCGACTCCGCGCCGCCGAGCCGACCCATCGCGATGACGGCGAATCGAATCGGCAGTTCGGCCACCTCGAGGTCGGCCGCGACAGCTCGGGTCGCGACCCGCAGCGCGACGTCGAGCGTGCCCTGCGTCGTCGCGCTGATCGCCTGGCAGACGTCGGCCACGTCGAGGCGCCCGAGCAGGTCGGCGAATGCGGTGCGCAGCAGTTCCTGGCGACGCACGCCGCGGATCACCGCAACGGCGACGGCCGGATCATCCTGGCGCGCCGCGGACTCGGCCATCGCGGCGACGATCTCGACGGGATCTCGTGGCGCGAGTTCGGCGTCGTCGGCGAGCATCTGCAGCGCCTCCGGCGCGCGGCCGAGCATCCGGGCGATGTAGCGACTGGTGCCGAGCAGGTACGCGAGTCGCGAAGCGACCGCACCTTCGTCGCGCAGCAGCCGCAGGTACCACGGCGTCGAGCCGAGCTCGTCGGAAACCCCCCGGTAGGCCAGCAGGCCGCGGTCGGGGTCGGGGGCGTCGGCGAAGTCAGACAGCAGCACGGGCAGCAATGCCTTCTGCAGCGCGGCCCGCCGGGACAACCCCGCGGTGAGCGATTCGATGTGGCGCAGCGCGGCAGGCGGATCGGCGAATCCGAGCGCGGCGAGTCGGCGGCCCGCCTCGGCGGGCGTCAGACGCAGCCCGTCCGACGGAACGCGCGCGACCGCCTCGAGCAGCGGGCGATAGAACAGCTTCTCGTGCAGGCGGCGCACCTCGCGCGCATGCAGGGTCCACTCCGCCTCCCACACCGCACGTGCGTCGCCACGCGCGTCCGGGCGGTACCCCATAGCCCGCCCCAGCCAGGACAGCGCCGCCGGCTCCTCCGGCACGAGGTGCGTTCGTCGCAGCCGCCGTAGTTGTAAGCGGTGTTCGGTTGCGCGCAGAAACCGGTATGCGTCGATGAGGCTGACGGCGTCGTCTCGGCCCACGTAGCCGCCGTCACGTAACGCGTCGAGCGCGGGCAGGGTGGCCGCCGTCCGCAGCGCTTCGTCGCCGCGCCCGTGCACCAGCTGGAGCAGCTGCACCGCGAACTCGACGTCGCGCAGCCCGCCGCGGCCGAGCTTGATCTCACGCTCGGCGACCGCGGCCGGAAGGTGGGCGACGACGTTGCGGCGCATCGACTGCACGTCGGCGACGAAGTCGGGACGCTCGGCGGCGGTCCAGACCAGGGGCGCCATCGCCTGGTGGTATCGCCTGCCGAGGTCCGGGTCACCAGCGACCGGTCGGGCCTTGAGCAGCGCCTGAAACTCCCAGGTGCTCGCCCACCGCGCGTAGTACGCCTCGTGGCTGGCGAGGGTGCGCACGAGCGGGCCGTCCTTGCCCTCGGGACGCAGCGCGGCGTCGACCTCCCAGGCGACGGCGTGGCAGATCCGCATCGTCTCGGCGGCCAGCGTCGTCGCGGTGGCGAGCGCCCGCTCGTCGGTGACAGCGCCGCTTTCGGCGTCACCCGGCTCGGCCAGGAACACCACGTCGACGTCGGAGACGTAGTTCAGCTCACGACCACCGGCCTTGCCCATCGCGATGATCGCCAGGCGGCAGGGCTCGGCGGTGGGCGGCAGACCGGCGGCGGCCACCGCCAGCCCCGCCTGCAGCGTGTGGCCGGCCAGGTCCGCCAGCGCCTCGGTAACCTCGCGCAGATCCAGGTCGCCGGCCAGGTCGCGCCCCGCGATGGCGAGGAGCTCGCGGCGGTAGGCGTTGCGCAGCGCCGTTACCGCGTCGATGCCGGTGAGCCGGGCACGCGCGCCGGCCGTCCCGGTGACGGGCCGGGCGACGTCCGCCCCGATCGCCAGGGCCAGCCGCGCAGCAGTGCCGCGCGCGTCGTAGTCGCCGACGAGCGCACGCCAGTCGGCAGGCTGCGCTACCAGGTGCTCGGCCAGCGCCGTCGACACGCCGAGCAGACTCAGCAGGCGGGCGCGCAGCTCTTGGCTCCCCGCGAGCGCCGTGCGCAGCGCGTCACCGTCGGGGCCGGCGACGATCGCGGCGAGAGCGCTCAGCGCTGCGTCCGGGTCGGCTGTGCGGCCGAGGGCGGCAACCACCGCTGCCGCGTTGTCGTCGACGGGTGCATTCGTGTCTGCGTCCCACCACAGCAACGGCTCGCCGGATAGCCGAGCGGCCGCGGCCGCGGCGTCCACGAAGGACAACCGCGCGAGGCGCAGCGCGAGCCGGCCGCTGCTGGCTGGTTCAGTCATGTCCCGGCAGCCGCAGGCCCGGCAACGGCGCTACCGTTGCGCCGCGCGATGCGGTCAGCTCCGCGGCGAGCGCCGCCCGGATCGCGGCCGGGTCGGTGATCGGCTCGGCGGTCGAGGTCGGGACGGCCCGCGACGCCCGCACCGCCGCGGGATCGCGCACGACGTCGGCGAAGGATGTCGCGAACGGCGCCCAGACCTCGGCCAGGTCGTCATGCACGCCATCCGCGTGGCTCAGCAGCCGCTGCACGTCGTAGCCCTCCAGGGCCCGCGCATCGGTGGCCGCCCAGCCGCGGACAATCTCGGGCGTCGTCTCGATATGGAACTGGATGCCCCACGCGAGACGGCCGAGCCGAAAGGCCTGCACGGCGCAGCCAGGCGAGCTGGCCAGCTGCAGTGCTCCGGGAGGCAGGGAGTTGATCGCGTCGAAGTGCCATTGGATGACGTCGGGCGTGATCGGCAGCGGCCCGAACAGCGGATCGTTCGCGCTCGCCGCGCGCTTGGCGATCAGCTGCGCGCCGAACTCGGGGCCGTCCGGGTTGGGTGCCACCTGACCACCGTTGGCAACGGCGAGCAGTTGCCCGCCGAGGCACACGCCCAGGGTCGGCAGCTCACCGGAGACCGCGTCGCGTAGCAGCGCGCGTACCTGGGGCAGCCACGGGGCGCCGGCGTCGTCACTCGCGCCCATCCCACCGCCCAGCACCAGCAGGCCGGCATAGGCGCTCAGCTCCGACGGCAGCGCCTCGCCGTCGTAGGGACGGTGCACGTCCAGGTCGAGGCCCGCTGCGCTGAGCCAGTCGCCCAGCCGTCCGACCGGGTCGCTGTCGGCGTTCTGGATGACGAGCAGACGCGGCGCAGTCACCTGGCCAGCCTAGTGAGCTAGGGATTGTGCAACTCTTGCCCGCCTGACGGGTGCCAAAGTTGCACAATCGGGTGCCGGTCAGAGGGACGGCAGGTAGCGGCGCAGCTCGTACGGGCTGACCTCCGCGCGGTACTCGATCCACTCCTCGCGCTTGTTGCGCAGGAAGAAGTCGAAGACGTGCTCGCCCAGCGTCTCGGCGACCAGTTCCGAGGACTCCATCGCCCGCAGCGCGTCGGCGAGGTTGTGCGGCAGTTCGTCGTAGCCGAGCGCGCGCCGCTCGGTGTCCGACAGGGCCCAGACGTCATCCTCGGCGCCGGGCGGCAGTTCGTAACCCTCTTCGATGCCCTTCATGCCGGCCGCGAGCAAGACAGCAAAAGCAAGATACGGATTACATGCACTGTCAGGACTGCGCATCTCGACACGCGTCGAGTTGGCCTTGCCCGGCTTGTACCTCGGCACCCGGACGAGCGCGGAGCGGTTCGCGTGCCCCCAACAGACGAACGTCGGCGCCTCGACGAGCTGACCCCTTGCCGAGTAGCCGAACAGCCGCTTGTAGGAGTTCACCCACTGGTTTGTGACGGCCGTGATCTCCCGTGCATGCGTCAGGATCCCGGCGATGAACGCGCGCGCGGTCTTGGACAGGTTCAGCTCGTCGGATGGGTCGTGGAAGGCGTTACGGTCGCCTTCGAACAGCGACAGGTGGGTATGCATGCCGCTGCCGGGTTGGTGCCGGAACGGCTTGGGCATGAACGTCGCGTGCGCCCCGTGCGCGATCGCGACCTCCTTGATGACGTGCCGGAACGTCATGATGTTGTCGGCCATCGACAGCGCGTCGGCGTAGCGCAGGTCGATCTCCTGCTGGCCCGGCGCGACCTCGTGGTGACTGAACTCGACGGAGATGCCCAACCCCTCGAGTGCCCCGACGGCGGATCGGCGGAAGTCGTGTGCGCTGTCGTGGCTGGTCATGTCGAAGTAGCCGCCGTTGTCGATCGGCTCGGGCTCGGTGCCGTCGGTCGGCCGGTTCTTCAGCAGGAAGAACTCGATCTCCGGATGGGTGTAGAACGTGAAGCCGCGCTCGGCGGCCTTCGACAGCGTGCGCCGCAGGACATAGCGCGGGTCGGCCCACGACGGTGAACCGTCGGGCATCTGGATGTCGCAGAACATCCGGGCGGAGTCGACGGGCGAGCCGTTCGGCTCGGGCAGGATCTGGAACGTCGCGGGGTCCGGGCGGGCGATCATGTCGCTCTCGCTGGCTCGTGCGAAGCCCTCGATCGCCGACCCGTCGAAGCCGATGCCTTCCTCGAACGCGCTATCAAGCTCGGCGGGCGCCACCGCCACCGACTTCAGGGTACCGAGCACGTCGGTGAACCACAGGCGCACGAATCGAATCTGACGATCCTCGAGCGTGCGCAGCACGAATTCCTGTTGGCGGTCCACAGCTCCCCAGTCTGGCCTCGTCCGGTTACCGCGAGGTTACGCGGCTCCGGCCGAGCGCCTGGGCATAGCCGTCGGCTCGGTCACTGAAAACTCAGTGCAGCGCGCTGCCCGCCACCCACGTCGGCCACGGCGCGGTCCAGTCGCCGTTCTGGTAGATCTGCACCTTCACGCCACCGGTGTGGACCACCTGGACGACGTCGCCGACGAGCGCATGCTGGTAGTACCACTTCGCGTTGTCGAGGTTCATGTTCAGGCAGCCGTGCGATACGTCGGTGTTGCCCTGCGCCCAGACGGTCGCGTCCAGCTCGTGCAGGTAGATCCCGTCGGTGCTGATCTTGGTCGCCCAGTACACGTTCTCGGGCGCATAGCCTGCGGGCGAGCTGGCCGGTAGCCCGTAGCTGTCCGACGACATGACGGCCGGGTTCTCGTGGGCGATCACGGTGTAGGTGCCCGGCATCGTCCACAGCGGAATCTGGCCGTTCTTGCCCTGTACGAATCCGCCACGCCCCATCGAGGTCGGCATGCTCCGCACGAGCTTGCCGCTGAAGTACACCTTCACGGTATGCGTGAGGTCGTCGGCGATCGAGAGGTGCTTGGCGCCGATCTTGAACGAGACGCTCTTGTCTTCCTGGCCGTACAGCCCCGGCCCCACCCGCACGCCGTAGACGTTCGCACTCACGATGACGTGGGTACCCGGCTGATAGAAGCCCCTCGGGCGCCAATGGGCATCGGTGTCGCTGACCCAGTTCCAGATGCCTGAGACGTGCGGGGACGTCCGGACCACCAGCGCCTTCTCGGCAGCCTTCTTGTCGGTGACCGCCTCGTCGAAGTGCACGACCGGGACGATGCCGACGCCATAGGTCTCGCCGTTGACCAGTGTCTGCCCGCCGGTCGTGTTCAGGTAGGGCATCGTCATATTGGCCGGCGTGAGAGTCGTGAAATGCGTCTTTTTGGTGGTCGGCTTGCCATCGGCATCCACCGCGACCGCTGAGAGCGAGTACGTCTTGCTGTAGCCCAGCTCCTCGATGCTCTTCCACGACGTGCCGTCTGCGGCCAGGGCACCGGTGACGGCCTTGCCCTCGGGGTTCAGCAGCTTCACCGAGGTGAGCTTGCCGTCGGTAACGGCGACCGTGACCGGCTGGACTGGGCTGACCGACGTGCCCGCGGCCGGGGTAGCCGTGATGACGGCCTTGGGCAGGACAGGAGCGGTGGTGACCGGAGCCGTCGAGGTCTGGGACCCGTCCGGAGCGCCCTGGCTCCCGCTCGCGATGGGCGACTTGTCATTGGAGCCGATGCTCTTGGACGTGCAGGCGGACAGGGTCGTCAGCAGGACGAGTGCCGGCACGGCGGCAAGCAGCGCAACCCGCCTGCGCGACGGCGTCATGCGTCGCCCTTGGGCGGGCGCGCTCGCCCGGTGGGCACCACATCCGACATGTCAGCCTCCGAAACCACTGTGCCCCCCGCGGGTCATCGCGACCCCGCGACCCGCCGGGCCTGGTGCCATCTGGAAATTGTCGCTCACGCCATTCCGAACACTCGGGAGCTGGCGGTTGCGAACGCCTTACAGTCATGAGACGCATGAGTCGGCACTCAGGTTGCCTCTGGACCCGACCAAATGATTCTGTCCGGGTCCATTGTGCCTTATCTGACGCGGTGACTCGGCCACGTCGCAGCGAGATCACAGCGGCGCGCCGCTCAGGCGCCGCCCAGCGTCAGCCGACAACAGGCAGCGTGAGCTGCTGACCTGGGGAACCGCTGGACACGGTCACCGGCGTCGCGGCGAGCCCGCTGCGATAGTTCACGTCCCCACCCTCGAGCATGATCTCGATGCGGTCGCCTGCGGCGAAGCGGTGCGCGATCCCGGGGAGCGTGATGTGCACCGGCTTGGTCGGGTCGGCGATCCGGATCGGGGCGATCAGGCCGTGGATCAGGCTGGCTGTGCCGTCGGGCGCCACGTCGTAGAGCTTCGCGAACAGCACCAGCTGACCGGATGGGCCGGTCGGTGATGTCGCCACCGCGGTCGGGGCGCTGACGGTCACGTCGAGGGTCGGCGATCCCACGACGGTCACCTCGCTGCTCAGCGCCGCCGTCTGCCAGTACACGTAGGTGCCGGCGACGTTGGTGTCCGGCAGATCCAGTGGGCCGGGAATCGACGAGCCGACTGCGTCCAGTCCGTCGAGTCCGGTCGGCGCGCCCGCGGCCGGCGTGACCATCGACTGGGAATCGGGGGTGATCCGCGTCGGGTCTGTGGCAAGCGTGTTGCCGCCCGACAGGTAGTAGGTGCTCGGCGCGCCCACCGGATACTGCTGCGGCTCGGCGAAGGTCCCCGTCCAGTCCTGGTAGTAGGCGAACCTCGAGCCAGTGCTGACGTCAAGGCCCTTGAGGTAGTGGTCGAACCAGGCCTGCTGGCGCGCGGCCTCGTAGGCCAGCCCGCCCGCGGACGGTGTGCCACCCGAGTGGCCCTGCTCGCGCCAGAGCATCGCGACCGGCGTGCCCTGCGCCTTGAGCGCCTGGTAGGTGGCGATGGCCTCGTTGAGGTTGAACAGGGTGTCGACCTGGCCCTGGTCGAGCAGCACCGGGATCCGGATCTTGGGCAAATAGCTCTCGACCGACGCGTGCTGGAGGCTGGCGATATCGCCGGGCGCCAGGTAGCCGGTGGTGCCGCCGTACACCAGGGCGGGGCAGACGAAATCGGCGAAGTTAGGGCAGCCGATGTCGCGCGACGGGTCGTTCTGGGCGTATTGGACGCCGTCGAAGATGCCCTCGGCCGAGAAGGCGGCGGCCCAGGTGGACTTCGTCGCGCCCGGGTTGGAAGTGGTGACGCCCCGCACCCGGTCGGTGTTGTTCGGGTCCAGCGAATACGACAGGTCATTCCAGGTGATCTGCGGGTTGATCATGTCCACGCGGGCATCGACCGACGCCGCCGCGAACTGGATCTGGCCGCCGTAGCTGCCGCCCCACATGCCCACCCGCGGGTCGTAGGTGTCCTTCACGCCGGCGTGGTCCTTGACGTCGTGCGTCACCACGTTCAACGGTGGCGCCGGCGCGGTATGCGCGGCGTCGGCGAACGCAATGCCGGGCGCGCCGCCGAGGTAGCTGACCAGCTGGCTCGCCGCCGCGCCGTCGTAGTCGGGGTCGTCGAGGGTGATCTTGCAGCCCGAACCGCCGAAGCCGAGGCCCGAGTAGGACAGCACGACGTAGCCGAGGGCCGCCTCCTTCTCGGCGAAGGGCACCTGGTCGGCGTCGGACCCGCCGAAGCCGTTTGTCGTGAGGATGGCAGGGACGCGGTTCGTGCTCGTCGCCGACGCGGGGGTGAACAGCAGGCCGACGACGTCGCAGCTCTGGCTGTGCGTCGGGCCGATCTGGACCGCGAAGTGCAACGTCTGGGTGGTGAACGTCACGTCGGCGGCGACGTCGGGGGCCGTGAGGACCGCCAGGCTGGCTGCGGTCGCGAGCCCCACGGCGACAGACGCGGTGGCACGGACGATTCGAGCACGACGCGGTCGCGGCATTGCGGTCTCCTCAGCTGGTCTTACCTGAGTAACGAGCCGGCAGACGTTAAGTTACTGTCGGGTAACTCTGCCGGTGCGAAAGAATCGGCACGTGCCCTTACTCCGCGTAGCGCTCGCCCAGGTGAATACGACGGTCGGTGACCTCGCCGGCAACGCCGCCGGCGTCCTGGAGCGCACCCGCGAGGCTGCGGCCGCCGGCGCGCACCTGGTCGCGTTCCCCGAGCTGACGATCACCGGCTACCCACCCGAGGACCTCGTGCTGCGCCAGTCCTTCCGGTCGGCCGCGCGTAGTGCGCTGGAGCGCCTTGCCGCCGACCTCGCGACAGCGGGCCTCGGCGACACCGCCGTCGTCGTCGGCTACCTCGATGCCGACGGCGGGCCGCGTAACGCGGCGGCCTTCCTACTCGGCGGGACGATCGTCGCCCGGTACTACAAGCACCACCTGCCCAACTACGGCGTCTTCGACGAGCGGCGCAACTTCGTGGCCGGGACGAGCTTCGTGGTCGTGCGTTACCGAAGCGTTGACATCGCGCTGACCATCTGCGAGGACGTGTGGCAGGACGGTGGCCCCTTCACGGTCGCCGGCCTCGCGGGCGTCGGCCTGGTCGTCAACATCAATGCCTCCCCCTACGAACGCAACAAGGACGACGTGCGCTTGCCGCTGCTCCAGCGCCGTGCCGCCGAGGCCGGGGCCCCGGTTCTCTACGTCAACACGGTCGGGGCGCAGGACGAACTCGTCTTCGACGGGGACTCGATGGTCGTGGCCGCCGACGGCACGGTGCTGATGCGTGCGCCGCAGTACGCGGAGGGGATGTACTACGTCGACGTCCCGGTAGCCGATGCGCCGCCCGTCCCGCCGGAGGTGATCGGCGCCGCGATGAGCGTCGAACGGATCGACACTGCAGTGCCGGGTTGCGCGGCCGCCGGTGCGGCCCCGCCCCTCGTGCTCGCCAAACGCATCAGCGACGAGGCCGAGGTCTGGGGAGCGCTGGTCGTCGGCCTGCGCGACTACGTCGCCAAGAACGGCTTCCGTTCGGTCGTTCTCGGCATGTCCGGCGGCATCGACTCGGCCGTGGTGGCCTCGATCGCAGCGGACGCGATCGGCGGCGGGAACGTTCACGGCGTCTCGATGCCCAGCGCGTACTCATCGGAGCATTCCCGGTCCGACGCGTCAGACCTGGCGCAGCGGCTCGGCGCGAACTACCGGGTCGTGCCGATCGCGACAATGGTTGACGCGTTCGTCTCCTCGCTCGTGCTCTCCGGGCTGGCCGAGGAGAACGTGCAGGCCCGGGTGCGCGGGACCACCCTGATGGCGATCTCCAACGCCGAGGGCCACCTCGTGCTGGCCACGGGCAACAAGAGCGAACTCGCGGTCGGCTACTCGACAATCTACGGCGACGCGGTCGGCGGCTACGCCCCGCTCAAGGACGTGCCCAAGACGCTGGTGTGGGCGATCGCGCGGTGGCGAAACGCCATCGCCGAGAGCCGCGGGGAGGTAATGCCGATCCCGCCCAACTCGATCACCAAGCCGCCCTCGGCCGAGCTGCGGCCGGGGCAGCTCGACACCGACTCGCTGCCCGACTACGCCGTACTGGACGCGATCATCGAACGCTATGTCGACGGCGACGCGGGCGTCGAGGAGATCGTCGCCGACGGCTTCGAGCGGGGCCTGGTCAGGCGTATTGCTCAGCTCGTCGACCGCGCGGAGTGGAAGCGGCGGCAGTACCCGACTGGGCCGAAGATCAGTTTCAAGTCCTTCGGCCGCGACCGGCGGCTGCCGATCACGAATCGATGGCGGGAAGACGGTCGGACGTTGTGACGAACGGCGAAGGATGAGGTGATCGCCGTGGTCCTCAGTGGGAAGCAAGTAGTACTGCGCGACGGGTCAGCCGTGCTGATCCGGCAGGTCCATCGCGGGGACGCTTCGATCTTGGCCGACGGCTTCGTCCGGTTGAGTGCCGAATCCCGCCGGTTGCGGTTCCTGACGGGCAAACCGGAACTGTCCCCGGCTGAGTTGCGCTACCTCACTGAGGTCGACCACCACGACCACGAGGCGCTTGGGGCACTGAATCAGCTCGACGGACGCGGCCTGGGCATTGCTCGCTACATCCGGCACGCCGAAGACCCAGACGCCGGCGAACTTGGCGTCGCCGTCGTCGACGACTGGCAAGGCCGCGGACTCGGCACCGAGTTGCTGACTCAGCTGACTGACCGCGCCCGCCAGGAAGGCATCCGCCGCTTCACCGCGCTGGTCGCGGCCGACAATGCGGCCGCGCTCGGGTTGCTAGGAACCATCGGCGCTGACGTCCACGCCACCCATCGCGAGTCCGGCACCGTCGAATACGAGATCGCGCTCCCCCTGTGAGCATCGTCTCAGCGGCTGGGTTTAGACAGATCGGGGCCGACGGGGCACCATTGACTCGTCCGCATGATGTGCCCGGGGACCGGCGAGCCGGCCTCGAGGAGAGAAGTGAGGCAACAGCCATGAGCGAGACCTCCCTGTACGGCGGCATGCAGAACCGGCGGATCACGATTCGCGATCTGCAGAACGCCAAGACCTCTGGCGAACGCTGGCCGATGCTGACCGCCTACGACTACTCGACGGCACGCGTCTTCGATGCCGCCGGAGTGCCGGTGCTGCTCGTCGGCGACTCGGCGGCCAACGTCGTCTACGGCTACGAAACGACGGTCCCGGTCACCGTCGAGGAGTTGCTGCCCCTCGTGCGTGGCGTGGTGCGCGGCACCCAGCGTGCGCTGGTCGTCGCCGACCTGCCGTTCGGCACCTACCAGGCATCGCCCCAGCAAGCACTCGAGACGGCGGCGCGATTCATGAAGGAGGGTGGGGCCCAGGCGGTGAAGCTCGAGGGTGGCCTCCGGGTGGTTCCGCAGGTCGAGGCGCTCGTCGCGGCGGGCGTTCCGGTCATGGCCCACATCGGGCTCACGCCCCAGTCGGTGAACGCGTTCGGCGGCTACCGGGTGCAGGGGCGCGGCGACGAGGCCTCGCACCGCCTGCTGCAGGACGCCAAGTCACTACAGCACGCGGGTGCGTTCGCGGTCGTGCTCGAGGTCGTGCCGTCCGAGGTGGCCGCTCAGGTCACCCGCGCGCTGCACGTCCCGACCATCGGCATCGGCGCCGGACCGTCGTGCGACGCACAGGTCTTGGTGTGGCAGGACATGGCCGGCCTGCGCAGCGGCGGCAAGCCGGCGAAGTTCGTCAAGGAGTTCGCCAATGTCGCGGGCGTGCTGCACGATGCCGCGACACGCTTCGGCGACGAGGTCCGCGCCGGCACGTACCCAGCCGCGGAGCACGAGTACCACTGACGCCCGTCACGCCGCG
>DAITQD010000075.1:0-13520 GCA_036833255.1 Jatrophihabitantaceae bacterium | reverse complement strand
CGTAGCTGGGCTGCTGGCCGTAGCTGGGCTGCTGGCCGTAGCTGGGCTGCTGGCCGTATCCGGGCTGCTGGCCGTATCCGGGCTGTTGCCCGTAGCCGGGGTCTTGCCCGTAACCCGGGGGTGTCGGTCCGCTCATGGCGCGAACCTAGCAGTTGACCGACGAGGTCAGCTACGGACGACCGGCACGCCGACGAGCGTCACTGACGCATCGCGCAGCTGGGTCAGCGCGGTCTCCACAGTGGTTGCCGCTACCCCGGCCGTCAGGTCGAGGTGCACGGTGGTCGCGAAGCCCAGGCGGGCGGCATCGAGGGCGGTCGCCCGCACGCAGTGGTCGGTGGCGATGCCGACGACCTCGACGGTGTCGACGTCGCGCGCGCGTAGCCAGTCGGCGAGCGATACGCCGTCGGCGATGGCCTCGAAGCCGGAGTACGCGGCGGCGTACTCGCCCTTGTCGAAGACCGCCTCGACGTGCCGCGTGTCCAGGTCGGGGTGCAGTTCGGCTCCGCAGCTACCCACGACGCAATGCGGTGGCCAGGAGTCGCGGTAGTCCGGCGCGCTCGAGAAGTGCGGGCCCGGGTCGATGTGGTGGTCGCGGGTGGCGACGGCGTGGTCGAAACCCCCCTCGGCGAGACGGGAGCTCACCGCCCGCGCGACGTCCGTCCCGCCGGCCACCGCCAGCGAACCGCCCTCGCAGAAATCGTTCTGCACGTCCACCACGATGACCGCCGTCCCCATCTGATCACCGTATCCCCGCTTTGACCCCGCCATCGTCGCTCTCAGGCTCCGTCAGCGACGCTGCCGGGGTCAAAGGCGGGGTCAGGGGGCGGTGACCAGGCGGGTGGGGATGGCCGGCTCCCCGCGGGAGAGCTTCAGGCCGTCCCACGGGAGGCTGACCGTCGCGGCGCGCAGGTGCTCCCGCGATTCGGAGAGGCTCGGCAGGCCGTCGACCCGCGAGCCGGCCCGGACAAGCGGGCGCTGCATCAACCGCTCGCCTTCGCCGGGTTCGGGCGCGGCACCGGAGACGACGATCTCCTCCAGCGCCGTGCCGGTCGGTTTGTGCGCGCGCAGAGCGGTCTTGTGCCCGCCGTGGCTCTGCTTGTGCTCGGAGCGTTTGGCCACCGCCCGACCATCCACCTCGACCAGTTTGTAGACCAGGCCCGCAGTCGGTGCACCCGACCCGGTCACCACCGCGGTGCCCGCACCGTAGGCGTCGACCGGCGTGGCGGCCAGCGCGGCGATCGAGAACTCGTCCAGATCGCCGCTGACCACGATCTGGGTACCCGTCGCGCCGAGGCCGTCGAGCTGGGTCCGTGCGTGGCGAGCCATCACCCCGAGATCGCCGGAGTCGATGCGCACGCCGCCGAGCGCGGGGCCGGCCGCATCGACAGCCAACTCGATGCCGCGAGTGATGTCGTAGGTGTCGACGAGCAGCGTGGTCGACGGGCCCAGTGCCGCCACCTGCGCGGCGAACGCCGCACGCTCGTCGTCGTGCAGCAGGGTGAACGAGTGCGCAGCCGTCCCGGCGGTCGGCACACCGTAGCGCTCGCTCGCGGCCAGGTTCGACGTCGAGGCGAAGCCGGCGAGGTAGGCCGCGCGCGACGCCGCGATCGCGGCCTGCTCGTGCGTGCGCCGTGAGCCCATCTCGATGATCGGCCGGCCCGCCGCCGCCGTCACCATCCGAGCCGCCGCCGCAGCCACCGCGCAGTCGTGGTTCAGGATCGAGAGCGCGAGGGTTTCTAGGACCACCGCCTCGGCGAATGTCCCGGTGACGGTCAGGATGGGCGAGTAAGGGAAGCACAGCTCGCCCTCGGCGTAGCCGTCGATGTCGCCGCTGAACTGGTAGGCGGCAAGGTAGTCCGCCGTCGTGGCGTCCACGACGCCGGCGTCGCGCAACCAGGCAACGGTGCCGGCGTCGAAGGTGAACTCGTCGATCGCGTCGAGCAGGCGGGCGGTTCCCGCAACGACGCCGTAGCGGCGCCCGTCGGGCAGCCGCCGCGCGAACACTTCGAAGACGCAGTGGCGCTGGGCGCTGCCGTCGCGCAGCGCCGAGCCCAGCATGGTGAGCTCGTAGCGGTCGGTCAGGAGCGCGGTCGTCATGCCGTGATCGTGTCAGACCGACGCGACCGACCGCGACGGACGCACGGACCGCACGGACCGCACGGACCACACGGACCGCACGGATGGGACCGAGCGCCGCAGCGCTGATTCTCAACGATGGCCCATGCCACCATGGGTACATGCCGGGAACCCTCACGCCGCAGCGCGAAGCGACGGCCAGTCCCGACGCGGAGGTCACCGCCGAGGCGGATGTGCCGTGGATCACGATCGTCTGGAACGACCCGATCAACCTGATGAGCTACGTGACGCACGTCCTCATGACTGTCTTCGGCTACCCGAAGAGCAAGGCGGAGAAGCTGATGCTCGACGTGCACCGCCGCGGTCGAGCGGTCGTCTCGTCCGGCACCCGCGAGCGGATGGAGTTGGACGTGACCACCCTGCACGGCTACGGCCTGTGGGCCACGCTGCAGCACGATTCGTGAAGGTCCGCCGCCGCGGTGGGCTGATCGGGCTGCGTCTCGATCCGATCGAGTCCGGCCTGCTGATCAGGCTCTTCGACGACCTTGTCGACCTCGTGAGCGCCGACGCGCGCGACACCGCCGACGACCCCGTCCTGCGGCGGCTGTTCCCGGCCGGCTACCGCGACGACGACGCGGCCGACGTGGAGTTCCGGTCGCTGACGGAGCTGACGCTGCGCACCGAGCGGTCCAAGCGCGCCCGGGACTGCGCCGCCGACCTGGCCGACGAACCCGCCGAACTGAAACTCACCGACGAGGCGGGGCAGCGCTGGATCGCGGTGCTCAACGACCTGCGCCTGGCGCTGGGCACCCGGCTGGCCGTCACCGAGGAGGACGAGCCGGAGATCGACCCCGACGATCCGCTCGCCCAGCAGTGGGCCATCTACAACTGGCTCACCGCGATACAGGACTCGATCGTCCGCGCCCTGATGGGGTGACGGTAATCTTGGACCTCGTGTTGACCATCGACCGGGCGACGCGTGACGCGATCCTGGCGCACGCACGCCGCGATCACCCGGACGAGGCATGCGGTGTCGTCGCCGGTGGCGAGGGAAGTGACCGCCCGGCGCGCTTGCTGCCCATGCTGAATGCGGCCCGCTCGCCGACGTTCTACGAGTTCGATTCGGCTGACCTGCTCCAGCTCTACAAGGAGATGGCAGCCAACAACGAAGAGCCGGTTGTCATCTATCACTCGCATACGGCGACCGAGGCATACCCGTCGCGTACCGACATCTCCTACGCTTCCGAGCCGAACGCCCACTACGTGCTCGTGTCGACCCGTGCCGCCGACACGGACGAGTTCCGCTCCTTCCGCATCGTCGCCGGCGTCGTCACCGAAGAGCTCGTCGAGGTGGTCGAGTTGTATGAGTGAGGCCCTGGGACTATTAGCGGTAGCGATCAGCGTTGGTGCCTACACCTAGATCCACCCCCGACAGGAGCAGCAACCCCATGGCCATCGAGGTCAAGATTCCGACCATCCTGCGCAGCTACACCGGCGGCGCGAAGTCCGTCGACGGCCGTGGCGAGACGCTCTCGGCGCTTATCGACAACCTGAACGGCAGCCACCCGGGCCTCAAGAGCCGGCTCATCACCGAGGACGGCGGTCTGCACCGCTTCGTCAACGTCTACGTCAACGATGAGGACGTGCGCTTCACGGGCTCGCTCGAGACGGCGCTGAAGGACGGCGACGCAGTGACGATCCTGCCGGCGGTTGCCGGGGGCTGACGGTCGTGACCCGCTACGACTCGCTGATCGACGCGACGGGGGACACCCCGCTCGTCGGTCTGCCGCGCCTGTCGCCGCGGTGGGATGGCGCGAAGCCGGTGCGGCTGTGGGCCAAGCTCGAGGACCGCAACCCGACCGGTTCGATCAAGGACCGGGCCGCGCTGGCGATGGTGCGCGCGGCCGAGGCCGACGGGCGGCTGACGCCGGGCTGCACGATCCTCGAGCCGACGTCGGGCAACACCGGCATCTCGCTGGCGATGGTCGCGAAGCTGCACGGCTACGGCCTGGTGTGCGTGATGCCGGAGAACACCTCGATCGAACGGCGCCAACTGCTGGAGATGTTCGGCGCGCGCATCATCTCCTCGCCCGCGGCGGGCGGCTCGAACCAGGCCGTCGCTACCGCGAAGCTGCTCGCCGAGCAGTACCCCGAGTGGGTGCTGCTCTACCAGTACGGCAACCCCGCCAACGCGCAGGCGCACTACGAGGGCACCGGCCCGGAGATCCTGCGTGACCTGCCGACGATCACGCACTTCGTCGCCGGGCTGGGCACCACCGGCACGCTGATGGGCGCCGGGCGCTACCTGCGCGAGAAGGTCCCGGACGTGTCGATCATCGCCGCGGAACCGCGCTACGGCGAGCTGGTCTACGGCCTGCGCAACATCGACGAAGGCTTTGTGCCGGAGCTCTACGACGACTCGGTGCTGACCTCGCGGTTCTCGGTCACGTCCTACGACGCGCTGCGGCGCACCCGTGACCTCATCGAGCACGAGGGCATCTTCGCCGGCATCTCGACGGGCGCGATCCTGCACGCCGCGCTGTCGATCGCCGACCGGGTGGCGGCGCTCGGCGAGCGCGGTGACATCGCGTTCGTCGTCTGCGACGGCGGCTGGAAGTACCTGTCCACGGGCGCCTATGCGGGCTCGCTGCAGCAGGCGGCGGAGCAGCTCGAGGGCCAGCTCTGGGCGTGAGGCCCAGCTTGGCCCCTGAGCAGGGCCCTGCGCGGCGTGTCGCCGTGCTGCGGGGCCAAGCCAGGTGACGAACCGCGGAACTCTCAGACGAATCTGGGAATTGTGCGGTCAGCATGCGCGACCATAGAAGAATGCGTACCAAGCTCGCTCGGTGTGGCGTGGGGGCGTCGGTCGGATTGCTGACCGCGGCGGTGGCGCTGGGCGTCGGCGAGGTCGTGGCCGCGTTCGTGCGCCCCGCCGCCGCACCCGTGATCGTCGTGGGCAATCGGTTCATCCTGCTGACGCCGGAGCCGGTGAAGCGGTGGGCCATCCGCAACGTCGGCACCAATGACAAGACGCTGTTGCTGAGCGGCATCTACATCGGCATCGCGGTCTTCGCCGTCGCGGTCGGGCTGCTCGCGCTGCGTCGCCTCGTTTTCGGCCTGATCGGCATCGCCGTCTTCGGCGTCGTCGGGGCCTACGCCGCGCTGAGCACCAATGCGCATCGGGGCTCCGACGTGGTGCCGACGATCTTCGGGACGTTGGCCGCCCTCGCCGTGCTGGTGGGGCTCGTCCGGGCGGCCGGCACTGATGCCGAACTCGCCGCCCGCCCGCGTCCTCAGCGCGGGCGCCGCGACGACGACCCTGCCGAAGCGTCGCCCGCGCCGGTGCTCGCGAACCGGCGCGGCTTCCTGGAGGGCAGCGTCGGCGCTGCGGCTCTCGCGGCGCTCGCCGGGTTCGGCGGGCGCGCCGTCCAGCACGCCCGCTTCGACGTGTCCGAGGCACGCGCGAAGGTACGCCTTCCGGTACCTGCGGCGCCCGTGGCCCCGGTGGTCAACGGCGCGGACCTGGGCAAGAGCGGCGTGCCGTGGATTACGCCGAACGGCAGGTTCTATCGCATCGACACCGCGTTGTCGGTGCCCCAGATCGATCCTAAGAACTGGTCACTGCGCATCCACGGCATGGTCGGCCGCGAGATCACCTTGAGCTACGCCGACCTGCTCGCGCGCCCGCAGATCGAACGCTGGATCACGTTGTGCTGTGTGTCCAACGATGTCGGCGGCCCACTGATCAGCAACGCCCGCTTCCTCGGCGCACGGCTGGCCGACGTGCTGCGCGAGGCGGGCGTGCACGACGGCGCCGACCAGCTCGTCATGACCTCGTCGGACGGCATGACGATCGGTGCGCCCACCGCCGTGGTCATGGACGGCCGCGATGCGCTCATCGCCGTCGGTATGAACGGCGAGGCGCTGCCCATCCCGCACGGCTTCCCGGCGCGGATCGTGGTGCCCGGTCTGTATGGGTACGTCTCGGCGTGCAAGTGGGTGGTCGACATCGAGGCGACGACGTTCGCCGCGAAGCGGGCCTACTGGGTGCAGGGCGGCTGGGCGGCACAGACCGACATCAAGCTGGAATCGCGCATCGACACCCCGCACAGCGGTAAGACGGTCAAGGTGGGCCAGTCCGCCGCGATTGCCGGCGTCGCCTGGGACCAGCACGTGGGCGTCTCCCGGGTCGAGGTGCAGGTCGACAATGGCGACTGGCTGGCCGCGCGGCTGGCATCGGTGCCCTCGACCGACACCTGGCGGCAGTGGGTGCTGCCGTGGACGCCCCCGAAGGCCGGGTCCTACACGCTGCGGGTTCGGGCCGTCGATGCCGCCGGAACGGTGCAGCCGTCGACGCGCGCCGACGTGTTCCCGTCCGGCGCGACGGGCCTGCACACCATCACAGTCAGTGCCCGCTGACCGGCCGCGGTGAACCGCGGAGGCTTCGGCTACGAAGATAGGTATATGAACGTCGTCGCCCGATGGGGCCTGGCCATCGTCATCGCCGTCGGACTCGGCATCGACGCGTACACGCACCTCGACCTTGCGCACGTCTACACGGGCGTTACCACGGGCACCGTGAACCAGGCCGTCCTCTTCCGAATCGAGGCGATCGGGGCGATCGTGGCCGGGTTGCTCGTCCTGCTGCGTCCCAATCTGGCCACGGCCGCGGTCGCAGCCCTCGTCTCCGGCGGCGGTGTGTTCGCGCTGCTGGTGTACCGCTTCGTGCAGGTCGGCAAGATCGGTCCGCTGCCAGACATGTCCGAGCCGTTCTGGTACACCGAGAAGTCGCTGTCGCTGACCGGCGAGCTGATTGCCCTGCTCGCGTCGCTCGCGCTGCTCGGCTACAGCTTCGCCTCCGCGCGGCGTCGCCCGGTCGCGGCCTAAAGCTTGCGATGAGCGCTCGCGCGAAGAGCGCCTCCGCTTCGAGGCGGAAATAAGTACGCTTCGGTGGTGACCTCGTTGAGCCCCCGCAACTGGCTGCCCGTCAGACGCACCAAGGACGAACCCGCAGGCACCGAGCCGCCGTTCGACCCCAGCAGTTGGAGCGGTGCGCTCATCGTCATGTTCGGCGTCACCGCTGTGCTGTGGGTCATCCAGATCGTCAATGCGGAAAACCACTACTCGCTCGACCGCTTCGGCCTGCGCCCGCGCCGGGTCGACGGCCTGTGGGGCATCGTCACCGAGCCGTTCCTGCACGCCAGCTACGGCCATCTGTTCTCCAACACCATCCCGCTTGTCATGATCGGGTGGGTGCTGCTGCTGTCCGGCGTACGCGCCTGGCTCACCGTCAGCGCGCTGGCGCTCGCCCTGGGCGGATTGGCGACCTGGCTGGTCGCACCGGCGGGCGTCATCGTCGGTGCGAGCGGGCTGATCTTCGGCTGGCTCGGTTACCTGATCGCGCGCGCCTACTTCTCCCGCAGGCTGCGGTGGATCTTGGTCGCAGTCCTCGTGCTGTTCTTCGGCGGGACGCTGCTGACCGGACTGCTGCCGTCGTTCAACTCTCAGGTGTCGTGGCAGGCGCACGCCTGCGGGTTCGGCGCGGGGATCCTCGCCGGCGCCGTGCTGCACCCGCGGCGGCCCAGCACGCCCAAGCCGCCGAGGGGAACGGCGTCGGCCGTATCCTGACACGGTGCACATTCGCGATCTCGACGCGCCGATCGGCATGGTCGACTCTGGGGTCGGCGGGCTGACCGTCGCGCGGGCGGTGCTCGACCAGTTGCCCCACGAGTCGCTGCATTACGTCGGCGACACGGCCAACGGGCCCTACGGGCCGAAGCCGATCGCCGACGTGCGGGCACATGCGCTGCGGGTAATGGACGAGCTGGTCGGCTCCGGCGTGAAGGCCCTCGTCATCGCGTGCAACAGCGCCAGCGCCGCCTGCCTGCGCGACGCCCGCGAGCGCTACGAGGTGCCGGTCATCGAGGTCATCCTGCCCGCCGTGCGTCGCGCCGTTGCGGGCACCCGCAACGGCCGCGTGGGTGTCATCGGTACGGTCGCCACGGTGACGAGCGGAGCCTACGAGGACGCCTTCGCCGCCGCGTCGGGCATCGAGGTGACCAGCGCGGCGTGTCCACGCTTCGCCGACTTCGTCGAGCGCGGCGTCACCAGCGGCCGGCAACTGCTGGGACTGGCCGAGGCGTACCTGTCGCCGATCAACGCGGCCGGCGTCGACACGCTGGTGCTCGGCTGCACGCACTACCCGCTGCTGACCGGCCTGCTGTCGGTCGTCATGGGCGACTCGGTGACGCTCGTGTCCAGCGCCGAGGAGACGGCCAAGGACGTCTACCGGGTGCTCACCGAGGCCGACCTGTTGCGCCCCGACGACGCACCCGTTCCGCGCCACACATTCCGCGCCACCGGCCCGGCCGAGTCGTTCGCTCGACTGCGCCACCGCTTCCTCGGTCCAGAGCTCACGGCGGTGGCGCCGACGTACGGAGGTGTCCGGTGAAGCTGACCGTGCTGGGCTGCTCAGGCAGCATGCCCGGGCCCGACTCGCCGGCATCCGGATATCTGCTCGAGGCCGACGGGTACCGGCTTGTGCTCGATCTCGGGCACGGTGCTTTCGGGGCGCTGCAGCGCTACGTCGACCCGGCCGAGGTCGACGCGATCGTCGTGACGCACCTGCACGCTGACCACTGCATCGACCTCACCGCCTACATCGTGGCGCTGCGCTACGGCGGCGCGCGGTACCGGGTGCGCGGACCCGAGGGGCGCATCCCGCTCATCGGTCCGGCCGGGACCCGCGACCGGCTCGAGGCAGCGTATGACCCCTATGCCCGCACGCTCGGCCTACACGAACTGTTCGGCTTCTCCACGCCGGTCAGCGGGGAGCTCGGCCCGTTCGCGGTGTCGTTCGCGGCGATGAATCACCCGGTGCCGACGAGCGCCGTGCGCATCACCTACGGCGACCGGACGCTCGTGTACTCCAGCGACACGGGGGAGTCCGACGCGCTGGTCTCGCTGGCCCACGGCGCCGACGTGCTGCTGTGCGAGGCATCGATCGGGCCGGACGAGGAGTGCATCCCCGACCTGCACCTCACCGGCAAGCAGGCTGGCGAGCACGCCGACCGGGCCGGCGTGGAGCGGCTGATCGTGACGCACGTGCCGCCGTGGGGGTCGCGGCAGGTGGCGGCGGACGAGGCCGCGGCGGCGTTCCACGGGCCGGTCGAGATCGCCCAGCCGGCCGCGGAGTTCTGGATCTGACGCTCTCGCGCGGACCGCCTTGATCAAGAGCGTTCGATGGTCGCCCTGGCGACCAGGATCTGCTGTTGATCACGGAGGGGCCGGCGTGCGGACATGCGCTGACAGGGACCGTCGATAGGCTGGGTGTCATGTTCCGACCTGACGGCCGCGCTGCCGATGAGCTCCGTCCGATCACGATCACTCGTGACTGGCAGAAGTACGCCGAGGGCTCGGCGCTCATCGAGTTCGGCGACACCACGGTGCTGTGCGCGGCCTCGGTCGTGCGGGGCGTCCCGCGCTGGCGCAAGGGCAGCGGGCTGGGCTGGGTGACGGCCGAGTACTCGATGCTGCCGCGCGCCACCCTGACCCGCAATGACCGCGAGTCGGTGAAGGGCCGCATCGGCGGGCGCACCCACGAGATCTCGCGGCTCATCGGCCGTTCGCTGCGCGCCGCGATCGACCTGACCGCACTGGGCGAGAACTCCATCTCGATCGACTGCGACGTGATACAGGCCGACGGTGGTACCCGCACAGCCGCGATCACCGGCGCGTACGTCGCACTGGCCGATGCGGTGGCATGGCTCGGCGCGAAAGGCGCGCTCGCCCAACCGAAGCCGCTCGTCAACTCGATCTCGGCGGTGTCGGTCGGCGTCATCGACGGCGAGCCGAGGCTGGACCTCATGTACGAGGAGGACGTGCGTGCCGAGACCGACATGAACGTGGTCCTCACCGGCGGCGGCGACTTCGTCGAGGTGCAGGGAACGGCCGAGGGCGTGCCGTTCCGCCGAGACGAACTCGACGCGCTACTCGACCTCGCGCTGGCCGGGTGCGCGCAGCTGACGATGTTGCAGCAGGAGGCGCTGGGCGGGTGAGCGAGCACGCCGGCCAGATCCTGCTCGCGAGCAGGAACCCGAAGAAGTTGGCCGAACTGCGGCGCATTCTCACACCCGTTCTGCCGCACCTGGAGGTGCTCGGCCTCGACAACGTGACGCCCTACGACGAGACACCCGAGGCCGGCGCCACGTTCGCCGAGAACGCGCTGCTGAAGGCCCGCGAAGGTTTCGCGCACTCCGGCCTGCTCACCGTCGCCGACGACTCAGGCCTCACCGTCGACGCCCTCAACGGGATGCCGGGCGTGCTGTCGGCGCGTTGGGCCGGCGGTCACGGCGACGACGAGGCGAACCTGCGGCTGGTCCTTGCCCAGCTCGCCGACACTCTCGACGACCGGCTCGGTGCGGCCTTCGTATGTGCGGCCGCGCTTGTCGGGCCCGACGGCGAGAGTGTGGTCGAGGGGCGGATGGCCGGCAGACTTGTCCGCGAACCCCGCGGCCACAACGGGTTCGGCTACGATCCGATCTTCCTCGCCGACGGCTTCGACGTGACCAATGGCGAGCTCGCGCCCGAGCAGAAGGACGCGATCAGCCACCGTGGTCAGGCGCTACGCGTCCTGGTCGATCACCTGGGACAGATCGAAGGAGACGCACCGTGACAATTGCCTGGGCCGCCCCGGACGCGACGAGTCCACTGGCGCCGATCACGATCGAACGCCGTGCGGTCGGCCCGTCCGACGTTGAGATCGACATCGACTACTGCGGGATCTGCCACTCCGACCTGCACAACGCGCGCAACGAGTGGGGCGGGAGCAGCTACCCGATAGTGCCCGGGCACGAGATCGTCGGCCGGGTCGCCGCTGTCGGCGCGGGCGTGACGCGACACCAGGTGGGCGACCTGGTCGGAGTCGGCTGCCTCGTCGACTCCTGCGGGGAGTGCGCGGAGTGCCGCGAAGGTCTGCAGAACTACTGTCGCAAGGGCGCCACGTGGACCTACAACAGCCGGGATCCGCACGGCACCACGCCACGCACCTATGGCGGCTACTCAGCCAGCATCATCGTCACCGAAGACTTCGTCGTCCGGGTGCCGGACGGCATCGATCCGGCGGCCGCAGCACCGATCCTGTGCGCCGGCATCACGATGTACTCGCCGCTGCGCCACCACAATGTGGGTCCTGGCTCGATGCTCGGCGTGGCGGGTTTCGGCGGGCTTGGCAACATGGCCGTGAAGCTCGCCAAGGCGATGGGTGCCGAGGTCACCGTCATCACCCGCTCGGACCGCAAGGCCAATGACGCCCGCAAGGCCGGCGCCGACCACGTTCTCGTCTCGAGTGAACCCACCCAGATGCAGGCCGCCACCCGATCGCTGGACGTCATCCTGAGCACGATCCCGTCGAGCCACGACCTCATGCCCTACCTGCAGATGCTCAAGCGCGACGGTGCCTACGTGGTGCTCGGCGCGATCGAGCCGCTGCGTGAACCGATCAACGGCGGCCTGCTCGTCGGCAACCGGATCACCGTGACGGGTTCACTCATCGGCGGCCTGCCCGAGACGCAGGAGGTGCTGGACTTCTGTGCCGAGCACGGCATCGCCTCGGACGTCCAGGTGATCGGCGTCGACGGCATCAACGCCGCGTACGACGAGCTGGCCGCGGGCGATCCCGGTTACCGCTACGTCATCGACATGAGCACGCTGCGCCCCTGAGCACGGGGTCAGGTAGGTAATACGGCCATGTCGTCAGGTCCGCCGCCCATCATCGCCAGCATGGCCCGGCCGCCGGTGGTCAAGAACCGCCACAGCAGGACGGCGGCCAGCAGCAGGAAGACGATGTTGAGCGCGCTCGTGTAGTTCCAGGTGATGCCGTCCGCGCCGACGGTGGCATTGCGCGCGCCGGTCGGGACGAGCCGGAGCAGGTCGAAGATGATCTCGATGAGGTAACCGGCGATCACCATGGTGACGTAGAACGTGCCGGCGAGGAACCATGCCATCCGCGCCCCGTAGTACTTCCGGTAGATCATCAGGATCGGGATGATGATCAGGTCGGCGAAGATGAACGACACCACGCCGCCGAAGCTGATGCCGCCGTTCCACAGCACAGCGGCCAGCGGCACGTTGCCGATCGAGCAGACGGACGACGCGACCGCGACGAGCGGACCGATGATCGGTCCCCAGATCTTCGCCAGTAGCGGGTGCCCGCTGAAGAACAGGTGCTGCCAGAACGCGTCAGGGACCCAGGCTGCGGCGGCGCCGGCGATGAGCAGGCCGATGACGAGGTCGCGCAGAACTGCGGCCCATTCCATGACGAAGTTGTGGCTGACCGAGGTGAAGCCGGCCGGGCTCACCAGACGCCGCCAGAAGCTGCCCTCGCGACTGACGCTCATGTCCATGGCGGCGTGTCCTTCCATCGACCCGGCGACGGCACGCTCGGCCTGCTCGCGGGCAGTTTCGACCATCCGTGCGGACAGGAAGCGACGCAAGATCAGCGCCAGCACCAGGATCATCAGCGGGCCGCCGACGAACTCGGCGGCGGTGAACCGCCAGCCGAGCAGCAGCGCCATGATGAGGCCGAGCTCGATGACCAGGTTCGTCGACGCGAACTGGAAGGCCATGGCCGAGGTGAAGTTGGCGCCCTTGCGGAACAGCGAACGCGCCAGCGCGACCGCGGCATAGGAACACGAGGACGACGCGGCGCCGAGTGCGGTCGCGATGGCCAGGCTCTTCGGGCGGTCGTCGGGCAGCAGGCGGGCAATCGTGGACTTACGCACGAGCGCTTCGATGACCGCCGACAGGGTGAAGCCGAGGATCAGCGACCAGGTGACCTGCCAGGTCATCGATCCGGCGACCTCGAGCGCGTGCAGCACCGCGTGCCAGAGGGTGGTGGTCACGATGTCTCCTAGTTCATGGGGTGCTTGTGTTACCCCCTACGGGTATTCATACTCAAGGTCTCATGCTATGTCAAGTACCCCTGGGGGGTATAGTAGACGAGCAGCCACGACAACGAGGAGCCGGCATGTACGGGTATACCCAGAACAAGGACGCCTACCTCAAGCGGCTGCGCCGCATCGAGGGGCAGGTGCGCGGGATCGCCAAGATGGTCGACGACGACAAGTACTGCATCGACATCCTGACCCAGGTCAGCGCAGCCACGAAGGCCCTGCAGTCCGTCGCCCTCGGCCTGCTCGAGGAGCACCTGGGCAGCTGCGTCGTGGACGCCGCCCGCGAGGGCGGCCCGGAGGCCGACGCCAAGGTCAAGGAGGCAGCCGACGCCATCGCCCGCCTCGTGCGCTCGTGATGCCGACGCTGAACGGCTGATCCGGGCTCGGAGGCTAGCGACCATGGTGCGGTGAGGAGGAGGGTGTCACCATGCCTGATGACCTTCGCTTGAACGCGGCGCAACTCGCGAATGCCAGGGCATTGATCGGCGCGGTCAA
>DAITQD010000074.1:0-13776 GCA_036833255.1 Jatrophihabitantaceae bacterium | reverse complement strand
ACGGGCTCAAGGGGTCGCAGTACGCAGCCGGCAAGCTCGGGTTCACGATCGTGACGCAGCGGCCGAAGCCGACCGAGACCGACATGACGAGTGCGGTGCAGGCACTCAAGCAGGCGGGCGTCAAGGCGATTCTGCTGACGGTCGGTCCCAAGCAACTGGCCTCCGCCGCCGGCGTCGCCGCATCCATCGGACTCGATGTGCCCATCCTCGGCAACAACCCGACCTTCAGCCCGTTGCTGCTCAACTCGCCGGCGGGACCGGCCATCGAGAAGAACTTCTATCTTTCGGCGTCCTCGTCCCCGCTGTCTGCGGACACGCCGGCGGTCAAGAAGGTGCTCGCTGCCTACAAGGCGAAGTATCCCTCCGCGACCCCGAACGCCGGGGTGGCCTACGGCTACGGCGTCGGGAAGATCTACGAGCAGACGCTGAAGGCAGCCTGTGCCGCGAAGGACCTCACCCGAACGGGCATCGAGAAGGCGTTCCACACCCTGAAGAACGTGGACACCGGAGGCATCATCGCGCCGCTGGACTACAGCAAGCAGGGTGAGATCCCGGCTCGTCAGACCATCATCGCCAGGGCGACCAAGGCCACCATCACCATCGACGGCCTGAAGATCGAAAAGGACCTCTTCGAATCCGACACCGCCAAGGGCTACAAGCCGTAACAACGCTGCGGCGCTGCCGGCGGGGATGAGCGAATACGCCCCGCCGGCAGGATCGGCGTGACTTGCCGACAACCCCAGGGAGGCGGACATGAACTCGACGTCGGCCGATCTCCTCGGGCGTACGGCGCTCGTCAGCGGCGGAGCAAGTGGCATCGGCGGCGACTCGTTGGTCGCGGACCTCACAGACGAGCGCGCCCTCTTTGCGCTCGCGATTGACGTCGACATCCTGGTCAACAATGCCGGCATCCAGCACGTCGCGCCGGTCCACGAGTTTCCGCCCGAGATGTTCACCCGAATCCTGACACTGATGCTGCAGGCACCGTTTCTGCTCGCGCGGGCGGCGTTACCCGCCATGTACCAACGCGACTGGGGGCGCATCATCAACATCTCGTCGGTGCACGGCCATCGGGCCTCGCCGTACAAGTCGGCCTACGTGGCCGCCAAACACGGACTCGAAGGTTTGTCGAAAGTGATCGCGCTCGAGGCCGGGGCGCACGGCGTCACGTCCAACTGCATCGCACCCGGCTACGTACGCACCGCGCTCGTCGAAGGCCAGATCGACGCCCAGGCCGCGGTCCGCGGCATCTCGAGGGAGGACATCGTCGAGCAGGTCATGCTGGCTGAGACCGTGATCAAACGACTGATCGAACCGGACGAAGTCGCTGACGTCGCGGTGTTCCTCTGCTCGTCCGCCGCGTCCTACATCACCGGCGCTTCGATCGCGGTCGACGGAGGGTGGACGGCGAGATGAGCAGTCTGCTGGTGCCTGAGGCAGACGGGTGGGTAGCCCTGCTGCGGATGCTGGCCGAAGAGGCACCCGATGCCTCCTTCACCAGGTGGCTCAGCCGGCGCGGTGCCGGCGACGGTCGCGAACTTCCTGCCGTGGTCGTCGAGGGCTACGAACTGGCTCGCCGCACCAGGGACAACAGTGCGCGCCGCGAGCGGCGGGAGACTGAGCTTGCCGCGTTGTATGCCACAGCTGGGGACCTCTCCTCGCTGCGCGACACAGACAAGGTGCTGACCGCCATCGTCCGGCGCGCCCGCGCCCTGCTGGTCAGCGACGTCGCCTACATCACCCTGATCGACAAGGGGGGTGACGTGACGACCATGCGGGTCGAAGTCGGCATGCAGACCTCAGCTCTGCGCGAGATGCGGCTCGCTCATGGAGCCGGCGTCAGCGGCCTGGTCGTCAAGACGGGCGAGCCGTTCTGGACCCCGGACTACCTCCATGACCGACGGATCGTGCATGTCATCGACGACATCGTGGCCGAGGAGGGCCTGTCGGCTGTGCTGGGCGTACCCCTGGTGCTGGGCAACCAGGTTCTGGGTGTGCTGTTCGCCGCAGACCGCCGGTCCCGGGTCTTCGGCCCCGAAGAGGTCGCGTTGCTGACCTCGCTGGGAAACCACGCGGCAATTGCGCTGAACAACGCGCGGATGTTCGAGGAATCGCGTGCGGCGTTGGAGGAGCTGACCCGGGCGCACGCCGCGATGAAGACTCATGCCGACCTTGTTGAGAAGTCCGCCCTGGTGCACGACCGGCTCGCCGATCTGATCCTGCAGGGTGCGGAAATGGCCGGGGTGGTCGATGCCCTGGCCGACGTGCTGCAAGCCGATGTCCTGGTGGTCGGCCCCGATGGCACCGAGCTAGCCCGCTCAGCAGCCATGCCTGGTGGAATCCACGACACGTTGCGAGCCCATGTCGCCGGCGAGGCCGAAGTCGGTCAGGACGACGGCGATCGGTTCAGTGATGCCAGGGGCCACGCATTCCGGCTCGGCCGCACCGCGCGTTTCCACATCCCGGCCGCCACCCAAGACATCTGGATTACCCCCATCATTGCCGGCACCGAGCACTTTGCCATGATGCTGTCGACCCGAGTGGAAGACTTCGCCGAATCAGAGCTGCGCACCCTGGAGCGCGGCGCGCAGGTGACCGCGCTGCTGCTGCTCATGAGCCGGTCGGTGGCGGCCGCCGAACGGACCGTCCGAGGCGAACTGTTGGATGACCTGCTCAGCTCCTACCCGGTCGACGAGGCAAGTCTCCGGCGTCGGGCCGAGTTGTTGGGGGTCGACTTGACCGCCGACCACGCGGTTGTCGTGGCACGTCCGGTTGACCAAACGCAGCGGGCAGCCGTTCTACAGGCAGCGAATCTGCTGGTTCGTGAACTTGGTGGCGTCGCCGGTGAGCACGACGGCAGCGTCGTCTGTCTGCTACCTGGTCTCACCGCGGACCACGCGGCAGATCGCCTCGCCTCAGGCACCGGCCAACTGGCCGATGGCGGGGCCACGGTGGGAGCGGCCGGGCCCGCAAACGGCGTGGTCGGGTTGCCCAAGGCGTACCTCGACGCGGCTCGGTGCGAGCGCATCCTGCTTGCCCTTGGTCGGCCGGGTACGCGCGCAACGCCGCGGGATCTGGGCATCTACGGTCTGCTGTTCAGCGGCGCATCCCGCGACCAGATCGAGGTTTTCCTTGACGACCGGTTAGGCCCGCTCGTTCGCTACGACGCAGAGCACGGTACGGACTTGGTGTTCACCCTGCGGGCGTACTTCTCGGCCGCAGGCAACGTGGCCAAGGCCGCCGGCGCCCTCTATTTGCACACCAACACGCTCCGCCAACGGCTGGCTCGCATCGGGGAACTCATCGGGGAAGGCTGGCGGGAAGAGCAGCAGCTTGAACTGCACGTCGCCGTCCGAATCCACGAGATCATCCGCGAAATCTGACGGCCGGAAGCGGGCGGGCCGCCGGCGAACGTGAACAGGATGCGCACGGGTCAGCGCCCGCGGGCGAGGGCCACGATCTGCTGGACCTCGGTGATCCGCATCCGCCAGGCCACCAGGGCGAGCACGGCCACACCGACCACCCCGCCGAGCACCAGACCGGCGAGCGCTCCGGCGTGCCCACTACCGAGTGCGTGCTCCAGGCCGACGACCACCCCGTACGCGGCCAGCGCACCGAGTGCGCTGGCGATGCCGACCCGCCCGGTCGTGGCCGCCACTGCACGGAAGCCGAGCAGGCCGAGTCGCCTCGTCAGCAGGATGTGCCCGACGATCGCGCCGACCACGTAGGACAGCGACGTCGAGATGTTGAGCCACTCGACGGCGTGCACCGCGGGATGCACGTTGACATTCGTGCCCTTCGGCGCGCGGAACATCGCGTTGGTCACCAGCACGAGCACGACCTTGGTAGCGACCATGAAGATGTTGATCAGCGTCGGCGTCCGGCCGTCACGCAGCGCGTAGAACACGCGCAACTGCAGCATCACGATGGCAAAGGGCACCAGACCGAACGCCGACAGGGCGAGCGACGAGCCGATCAGCCGGGCGCCGTCGAGGGAGGTCTGGCCGTGCGCGAAGAGGGTGAGCGTCAGCGGGACACCCAGCACGATCAGACCTGCCGTGATCGGCACGAGAGCGACGGCCGACAGCCGTGAACCCATTGCCAGATCCTCGACGACGGCGGCGTTGTCGCCCCGCACCGCGGCGCGCGACATCCGCGGCATGATCGCGGTCAGCAGCGAGACGACGAGGATGCCGTAGGGCATCTGGAAGAGCAGGTCGGCCTGGGTGAATATGGTCAAGCCGCCGTTGCTCAGGCCCACCTTCTGGATGACCGTGACGCCGATCTGGCTCGCGACCACGTAGCCGAGCACCCAGCCGGCGAGCGAACCGACCTCCGCCATCCGACCGACCTCGTTCGGCCGCGCCCGAAAGCGCCACTGCCAGAAGAAGCCCGCCCGGCGCAGGGAAGGGATCAGCACCAGCGCCTGGGCTGCGATCCCCAGCGTGGTGCCGATACCGAGGACGAGGATCTGGGCAGTCGTCATGTTCGCCGGCGACAACGTCGTCGGTCCGGGCAGGATCCAGAAGACCAGCACCGTGACGATCATGATCACGTTGTTGAGCACCGGTGACCACGCGCCCGGCCCGTACACGTGCTTGATGTTGAGCACCGCCACGAACATCGCGCCGAGACCGTAGAAGAAGATCTCGGGCAGCAGCAGCGTGGCGAACAGACTCGTCAGCCCCCGTTGCGCGCCCGCCGGGACGAACGCACCGGCGATCAACGGTGCTGCGGCGACCGCGAGCAGGGTCAGCACGCCGAGTGCTGCGGCGGCGATCGAGAGCAGTCGCTGCGTGTAGGCGACGCCCTCGTCCTCGTCCTGGGACTGCGCGTGGACCAGCAGCGGGATGAGCACGCTGGACAGCACGCCGCCGAGCAGCAACTCGTAGACCATGTTCGGGAACGTGTTACCGGCGCTGTAGGAGTTGCCGACGGCACCGGTGCCGAGCGCGGCGACGAGCAAGACGCTGCGCAGGAAGCCGGTGACCCGGCTGGCCAGACTGGCGACCGCTATCGCGCGGCTGTTGGCGATCAGACCGCGGGTGCTCTGGTCGGCGACGGCCGGTGGCGAGGCGACAGCTGGGACGGCTGGCGGGTCCGCGCCTGGGCGCAGTCGGCGCTTGCCGATGTAGGTCGGTGGGCTCCACTGCGGCTCGTGTGGCGCGTCGGCGTCGGCCCAGTCAGCGACCAACACCGACGAGATCGGGTCGGCCTCGGTGAAGGTCCGTGGCATGAACACCGCCTCGCCGGCGTAGAGCGACGGTGTGCTCCAATCGCCCTCGGTCGGCTCGCTCACGGCGCTATCAGCGGCGGCTCGGTGCTGAGCGCGGGCGCGGGGTTGCGCAGCCGGCGGATCAAGCGGACCAGCAGAGCGAGGACGAGCACCGCCCCCGCGACGATCGTGATGATCAGACCGATCGTGCCCAGGGCGGTGCTGTGTACGGAGAGGTTCACCGCAACGCCGAGCTGGAAGTTATTGGGAGTGAAGAGCGCGGCCTGCACGACGAACCGGCCGGTGCGATCGACGTGGGTCGGGATGTGCAGCGTCACCTTGGTGTTGGGCGCGATGCTCTGCCGGCCCAGTTCGCTGGCCGAGAAGCCCGGCAGCCGGTTGGCCGAGGTCACGCGCACTAGGACGACGACGCTGACGCTCAGGGTGTTCTCGACCGTCAGGGGCAGCGGCGAATTGCTGGCAGCCAGCGTGTACGTGCCGCTGGACGGTTTCAGAATGTGCACGCCCGACTCGATGGCGTCGGTGCGCCGGCGCAGCTGTTCGGCGAAGGCGGCACCGGCCTTGGTGTCGCTCCGCCACGCCGTCGACTCCGCGCGCTGTACCGCGGCGGGCAGCGAGCCGAGCAACGCGTTGGCGTCGGTCGAGCTCAGCATGGTGGTGAGCGCCGGAACCGCTTGGGTCAGGTTCTGCGCCGCGCCGATCGTCACCGGCGACAGGGTCGGCGAGCCCGCGGCCGGTGGCACGAGTTGGCCATGATCGACCGGCTGGACGGTCGGTGGTTTCGCGGCGCCGAGGGTGAGCGGGGTCGACCAGAACACGTGCGCGGTGGCGCGGATCGCCTGGGCAGCCGTCTCGGACGGATCGATATAGCGCGGCGCGACGATGACGACGTAGTGCGAGGTCGATGCATCCTCTGCCGCTCGGATCGCCACCTCCGAGACCAGCTCGGGCAGGTCCGCGCGGCCGATACCGCCGACGGACAGCACCGGCGCGACGTAGCGCTGGATGCTGCTCGAGGTGACTGCGGCGAGGACGGGGCCAGCGGGCGTCTGGAGCGACGCGAGCGCGTCGCGCGCGCTTGACGGCTTCGCCCCGCCGGGAAGAGCGGCGTCGCTGAGAATGACGGTGCGCGCGCCCTGCCGCACGACCGCGTTCAGGGTGTCCTTGCTGAGGGAGCCATCGGCGGGCCACGCGATGTCGCTCGACGTCACATGACCGCCGAGCGCGGCGGTGACCCGCGCCTGGGCCTGCTGGCTGAGCCCCACCGTCCAGGTCAGGCCGTTGCGGGCCAGCGACTCGACGTCGGGATCCGCTGGCGGGGTGAAGTCAACCTCGATCGCCGGGTTCGCGTCGAGGGCCGCCCGCAACTGCGCGAGCCACGTCGTGGCCGCGCCCGTGCCGCTGCCGGGAAGCGTCTTTCGGTCGGTCTCGTATTGGTAGGGGCCGGCGCTCATGATTGCGAGCTCGTCGATGAGCGCGGGGTCGATGACCAGCGTCATCGGTACGACGCTGCCCGCCGTGCGCACGACCGACAGCACCCGGTCGAGGCGACCGCCGTCGACGGACGCGGCCAGCTCGTCGTCGGTGAAGATCGTGTCGCCGCTCAGCCGGTGCGGGCGGTCGATGATCGGCCACACCCAGCTGACCTGCACTGGCCGGGGCTTGTCCTCGAACACCGGCAGGTACGTTTGCCCCGTTCCGACCGTCACGTCCGAACCGGCGACGTCGGTGGTGTGGATGGTGAAGTACAGCGGGTAGATCGCGTTGTGGCAGATGCACAGGCCGGCGTCGGTGGGGATGTCGGTGCTGGACCGGTACTGGACGACCGTGGTTCCGCGCGGGCCGAGGGCGGTCGTCACCGCCTTCCTGTCCGCGGTGTTGAACTCTCCGACGAGGTCCGGATCGGGTGGCTTTGGGTGGGCGATCGACTGATCGAGGGCTTGCTGGCGCTCGATTGGATCGCCGCGCTCACCGCTGATGGTGACCTTGTCGAGGGACTGGTCGGTCGTATTGACCAGGCTGAGCTGGACCGTCAGCGGCTGCGGTGTATGGCTGAGGGTCGGGGTCGAGGGGGTAACACTGAGGACAGTGACCTTCACGCTGTGGTCGGTGAGCGGCAGCGTGGCGGCCGCGGCCGGCGCGAAGATCAACGACGTGCCGAGCAGTACTCCCGTGCCGGTGAGCGCGGCTGCGCGCACCGAAAACCGACGCCGGGTAACCCTGCCGTGCGTCACGCGGTCTCCGCGAGCAGCCGCCCGGCCGCGTCGATCAGGCCGCGCTCGTCCGAGTAGGCCAGCTGCGCGCGGATGTCGGGCAACGGCACCCATGCCACCTTGGTGACCTCGACGTCGGCGTCGGAGAGTTCGCCGCCGGTGGCGCGCAGCAGGTAGTGCCGCACGGTCTTGTGGATGCGCCGGCCCTCGGCGACGAACCAGAAGTCGATGGTGCCTAGTTCGGCGAGGATCTCGCCGCTGATACCGGTCTCCTCCTCGACCTCGCGGACCGCTGCCTGCTCGGCCGTCTCGCCGGGCTCGATGTGACCCTTCGGCAGTGACCAGAGCAGCCGGCCATGCCGGTCGGTCCGTCCGATCAGCGCACCCAGCGGCACCTCGCCGTCGAGGTCGACGACCAGCCCGCCGGCGCTGTATTCGTTGACCCGCCGCAGCCAGCCGCCGCGGCCGCGGCGGCGGCCGGATCTGGTGCCCTTCGGGCTGCGCCGCGGCGCAGCATCCGATGAGCCCGTCGACATGGCCCCGATGGTAACCGGCGCCCGAAATGGCGGCCGGTAAGGCGGCTGAGTATGTTTGCGGGCCGTGACCCTGCCAGCCGACCTCATCCCGATCCCGCCCGAGGCGGCGGAACTCGGCGCTGTCTTCGGGGCCGCCGGTCACGAGCTGCACCTCGTCGGCGGCACGGTGCGCGACGCGCTGATGGGGCGCACGAACGAGGGCGCTGTCGCCGACTTGGACTTCACCACCGACGCGCGCCCGAACACCGTCCTCGCCGTCGTCGGTCCCCTCGCGCAGGCGACGTGGACGACCGGGATCGAGTTCGGCACGATCGGCGCCCAGGTCGGCGTCCGGATGTGCGAGATCACGACGTTCCGAGCCGACCGCTATGACCGGGTGTCGCGCAAGCCCGAGGTTGTCTACGGCGACACGCTGGCAGAGGACCTGCGCCGGCGCGATTTCACGATGAACGCGATGGCGCTGTCGGTCACCGGTGACCGGCTGTTCAGCGACCCGTTCGGTGGCCTGGCCGACCTGGTTCGTGGGGTCCTGCGCACGCCGGGAACGCCGGAGCAGTCCTTCGCCGACGACCCGCTGCGAATGCTTCGGGCGGCGCGCTTCGCCGCGACGCTCGGGGTGTCTGTCGCGCCAGAGGTGCAGGCCGCGATGACGGCGATGGCGGCGGAGCTGGGCCGGATGACGGCGGAGCGTATCCAAGCCGAGCTGGCGAAGCTGCTGCTCGCAGCCGTCCCGCGCCGCGGCCTGGAACTGCTCGTCGAGAGCGGCCTCGCCGACGTCGTGCTCCCCGAATTGCCCGCGCTTCGGATGGCTGCCGACGAGCACGGCCAGCACAAGGACGTCTACGCGCACACCCTGCAGGTGCTCGAGCAGGCCATCGACCTGGAAAGGGCAGCGGACGAGCCTGCTGATTTGACCTTGCGGTGGGCGGCGTTGCTGCACGACATCGGCAAGCCGGCCACCCGCGAGTTCGCGCCGGGTGGGCGGGTGACGTTTCACCACCACGAGGTGGTCGGGGCTCGGCTGGCCCGCCAGCGGCTCAAGGAGCTGCGCTGCAGCAAGCAGCTCGTCGACAACGTGGGCCAGCTTGTCCTTTTGCACCTGCGCTTCTACGGCTATCGCGACGGCGAGTGGAGCGACTCCGCCGTTCGCCGTTACGTCGTGGACGCCGGGCCGCTGCTGCCCCGCTTGCACAAGCTGGTCCGCTCGGACTGCACGACCCGCAACAAGCGCAAGGCCGCTGCGCTGTCGGTGGCCTACGACACGCTCGAGGCGCGCATCGCGGAGCTTGGGGCGCGGGAGGAACTCGAGGCGATCCGCCCGGACCTCGACGGCAACGAGATCATGACCATCCTCGGCATTGCGCCGGGGCGGCTCGTCGGGCAGGCCTACCAGCACCTGCTGGCGCTGCGGATGGAGCACGGCCCGCTCGGCCACGACCGCGCGGTCGAAGAACTCACCCGCTGGTATGCCGAGCAGGGGCACTGACCCGCTCCGCGAGCCCGAGGTAGGCGAGCCCAGTCACGGCGTATGCGGCCCCGATGACCACCACGGCAGCCGGCGAGTACCCGCTCTCGGGAAGCACGAGCGCGGTCAGCAGCGCGGCGGCCACCAGGGTCAGATTGAACAGCGAGTCGTAGAGAGAGAAGACGCGACCGCGAAACTCGTCCTCGATGTGTAGCTGGACGAGGGTGTCGATGCAGATCTTGATGCCCTGTGCCGCGAAGCCGAGCAGCACCGCCGCCGCCAGCAGAAGCGGCAGCGTGTAGGGCAGCCCGAGCCCGATCTCGACCAGGCCAGCACCGCCGAGCAACAGCGCCGGCCAGCGCACGAAACCCAGGCGACGCGACGCGACGGGCGTGAGCACCGCGGCGAGGGCGCCGCCGATCGCGACCGCACCGACCACTTGCCCGAGCCCGGCCAGACCCGAGCGGAAGAAGCCGTCGTCATGGAAGTAGTTGCGGTACAGCAGCAATGTGCAGACCGTGGAGACGCCGTAGCAGAGACGGTGCACGCCGATCGCCACCAGCGCGTACAACGCCGGCTTGCGGCGGTACACATGACGTGCGCCCGCGACAAGTCCGCGGGCGACTTCCGACACCGTCTCGTGGCTGCCGCGTTCGACGTCGTCGGGGCCGAGGTCTTCGCGCCCGAAGCCGCGCGCGACTGCGGCCGACAGCAGGTAGGGCAGCGCGGCGGCGACAGCGATCGCCGCAAACGAAGCGTTGGAAGCGCCGGCCAGCACCCGTACCCCGATTGCCCCGGCGCCGCCGACCGCGGTGGCGATGGCACCGCTCGTGCTCGACAGGGCGTTGGCCGTGACCAGGTCACCCAAGTCGACGACGTGCGGGAGTGCTGCGCTCAGGGCGGACAGGTAGAGACGGCTGATCGACACGAGGACGAGGGCGCTCGCGTAGAACGGCTGACCGTGCAGTCCGCCCAGGATCTGGACACCGATGACGAGCACGCCGAGCGCGCGCAGGACGTTGGACACGACCAGCACCCGCTGCCGTCGCCACCGGTCGAGCAGCACACCCGCGAAGGGGCCGACGAGGGAGTAGGGGACCAGCAGCGCGGCGAACCCGGCCGCGACGTCACCCGCATGCGCCTGCCGCTCTGGGTTGAACAGGACGGCGCCGGCGAGGCTGGCCTGGAAGACGCCGTCGCCGAACTGGCCCAGCAGGCGGGCCGCGTACAGGCGACGAAATCCCCGCTGGCTGAGGGCGTTGAGCAGGTGTCCCTGGCGCGGCACGCCGATCACGCTAGTGGGCCCACCCGCGCCGCGGCCGCGGATCCGGCAGCCTCGCGGGGCGATGACTGGCCGCGGTAGCTGATCACGGCCAAGATATGCACGTGTCGTCGTCGAATTGGGCCGCCTACGGCGGTCTGGAGCCTGCGGGTGGACGGTTGCTCGTCGCGACGCCACTGCTCACCGACGCACACTTCGCCCGCACCGTCGTCTACCTGCTCGAGCACGACGGCGGCGGCACGGTGGGCGTGATCATGAACCGGCCGAGCCATACCCCGGTCGGTCAGGTGCTGCCGGACTGGCAGGACGTCGTGAGTGGTCCGTCCGTCGTATTCGGCGGCGGCCCGGTGCAGCCCGATGGCGCGCTGTGCCTCGGCCTGCTCGACTCCGACGGCCCGGGGGCCAAGCGGGTCGTGGACGGGGTGGGCACGATCGACCTTGACGGCGACGTGCTCTCGATCGCCGGGCTGGCAAATCGACTGCGCGTCTTCGCCGGCCACGCGGGGTGGTCGCCGGGGCAGCTCGACGACGAGCTGGCCGAAGGCGCGTGGTGGGTCGTCCACGGCAGCCCCGCGGATCTTTTCAGCGAAGATCCGAACAGGATGTGGGCGCGGGTGCTGCGTCGTCAGCCGCCACCGCTGAATCTGGTGTCGAGCTACCCGTTCGATCCGCTGCTGAACTGAGTTTCTACCCCGCTGATCAACAGCACTCGATGGTCGCTATAGCGGCCAAGTCCTGCTGTTGATCACGGGGAGGTCAGCGATCGACGGTGCCGTTGATGAAGTCCTCGACGGCCTTGCGGGCGTCGTCGTCGGAGTACTGCACCGGCGGTGACTTCATGAAGTACGACGACGCCGACAGGATCGGGCCACCGATGCCGCGGTCCAGGGCGATCTTCGCCGCGCGCAGGGCGTCGATGATGATGCCTGCCGAGTTCGGCGAGTCCCAGACCTCGAGCTTGTACTCCAGGCTGAGCGGCACGTCGCCGAACGCCTTGCCCTCGAGGCGGACGAACGCCCACTTGCGGTCGTCGAGCCAGGCGACGTAGTCCGACGGGCCGATGTGCACGTTGTCGGCGCCCAGGTCGCGGTCGATCTGCGACGTGACGGACTGGGTCTTGCTGATCTTCTTCGACTCCAGGCGGTCCCGCTCGAGCATGTTCTTGAAGTCCATGTTGCCGCCGACGTTGAGCTGCATGGTGCGCTGAACCTCGACGCCGCGGTCCTCGAAGAGCTTCGCGAGCACCCGGTGGGTGATGGTGGCGCCGACCTGGGACTTGATGTCGTCACCGACGATCGGGACACCGGCGTCCTCGAACTTCTTGGCCCACTCCGGCGTGCCGGCGATGAAGACCGGCAGGGCGTTGACGAAGGCAACCTTCGCATCGATGGCGCACTGCGCGTAGAACTTCGCGGCGTGCTCGGAACCGACGGGCAGGTAGCAGATCAGAACATCGACCTGAGCGGCCTTGAGAGCCGCCACGACGTCGACCGGCGCGTCGTCGGATTCGGTGATCGTCTCGCGGTAGTACTTGCCGAGACCGTCGAGCGTATGGCCCCGCTGGACCGGTATGTCGAGCGGTGGGACCTCGCAAATCTTGATCGTGTTGTTCTCGCTGGCGCCAATGGCCTCGGACAGATCGGTGCCGACCTTCTTGGCGTCCACGTCGAATGCCGCGACGAACTCGATGTCGCTGATGTGGTACTGCCCGAAGTTGACGTGCATCAGGCCGGGGACCCTGGTGCCGGGCTGGGCGTCACGGTAGAAGTGCACGCCTTGGACGAGTGACGCGGCGCAGTTGCCGACGCCAACGATGGCGACTCGGATCTTGCCGGTCGAAGGCTTCGAACCCATAGGGGTCCTCCTTGATTGATGGCGCTGGTTGTCAACGCTGGTTGCAGGGGATGGTTCGGGTTACTGCTCGGTACCGTTTCGGGCGTCCGAGCGTTCGTGTTCGATCAATTCAGTGAGCCAGCGGACCTCGCGGTCGACCGACTCCAGGCCGTGCTCATGCAATTCGCGCGTGTAGCGGTCGAATCGCTCGCCGGCGCGAGCGAGCGTGCTCTTCATGCCGTCGCGCTGCTCCTCTACCCGCCGCCGCCGGCCCTCGAGGACCTGCAGGCGGATGTCCGAGCGCGTCTGGGCGAAGAACGCCAGGCGCGCACCGAAACCCTCGTTGCCGAAGGCGTCCGGACCGACCTCGGCGAGCAGTTCGGCGAGGTGCTCCTTGCCGTCGGCGGTCAGGCGGTAGACCCGCTTGCGGCGGCGTGCCGGAGGCGCAGTGCCCGGTGCCGCCTCGATCGGCGCCTCCTCGGAGATCCACCCGGCTTCGGACAACCGCCGAAGGGTCGGATAGAGCGATCCGAAGGAGAACGCCCGGAACGCGCCGAGCAGGGTGGCCAGTCGTTTGCGCAGCTCGTACCCGTGCATCGGGCTCTCGTTCAACAGCCCGAGGACGGCGATCTCCAGCATGCGACCGGCCCCTTATCTCGACGTGATGTATCAGCACGATACATCACGCCGACATCTGGGCTGGCATCACCTTACGGTGAGGCGGCCAGATCTGCGAACATTCACCCCGGGTCAGGCGCGGCGCATCTCGTTCTGGAGTTTCTCCTCGCTGCCCTGCGCGATCGGGGCTGCGATGGCCGGTTCGGGGATTCCGAAGGCGTCGACGAGCGTGCGGGCGTGCGGACGCAGCAGCGCGCACAGGTTGTCGACCTCGGCGATCACCGCCTTCGCCCGCTGGCCGGTCATCCGGCCGTGCTCCTGGAACCAGCCGCGTTCGGCTTCGAGCGTCGACATGACGAACAGGTCGCAGACCCGCTCGAGCAGGGTACGCATGTCGCCCGCGGGGCACGTGTCGATGGCGGTGAGGAATGCCTGCAGCAGCACGCTGTCGACGTGCGCGCGGGCCGCCAGCAGCATGTGGTCCTGGGCGGCGTTGAACACCACGAACGGGTCTGGGGCCGAGGCGGCCCGGCGCAGGCGCTTCGCGACCGTCTCCAGCAGGTGCTTCTCGCGCCAGTCGAACAGCTCGATGT